>BTQS01000089.1:0-7701 GCA_036985995.1 Acidimicrobiia bacterium | reverse complement strand
TGCCTTTGCCAGGCCATCAACCACAGTGCAACCCGCAAGCCTGGTGAACACTTCTGGGTCGATCTTGAGTTTCAGATCCCTCGTACCGCCTCCGACGATGACCCAGGGTTGTTCAGTCACTGCCTTGTCGACATAGATAGGAAGGTCGGTCGGCAGGCCAAAGGGTGTGACGCCGCCCATAGCCATACCCGTGACCTCGGCTGTCGTCTCGGGTGGCGCGAACGAGACCTTTTGTACATTCATGAGTCGGCGGGCCACACCGTTGACGTCGAGGCGGGTCGTTGCGAGAACGATGAACACGGCGTGAGTGCCTGGTGGTCGCTTGCTCGCGAGCATGATCGAGTTCGCCGATCTTTCGAGCGGTATGTCGTAGTGCTCGCAGAAAGCTGTGGTGTCTGCGAGGTCCGGATCACAGTCCATCGCCTCGAACGTGACGCCGGAGCTGGCGGCTGCCTTCAACACTGCTTTGCGGAGGTCGCTCGTCACGCAACGTCTCCCATGCAGACGCCCAACGAACGAGCCGCGCGCACCCATGGATGGTTGGCAGGAACCATCTTTCGCCGGTTGGCCACGTCTTCGAGTGAGATGGCTCTGTGTCCGTCGCCCTCGCTTGCGATCATCACACCGAACTCACCGTTTGCGATCGTGTCCGTGATAGCTGTGCCGAGCGTTGTCGCGAGAATTCGATCCGCCGGCGACGGGGTTCCGCCTCGTTGGACGTGGCCGAGGATCGTGACCCTCGACTCGAGTCCCGTTTGTTGTTCCAGCTCTCTGGCGATATCGACGGTCGATCTGCGATTGGCGAACAGGGTCTTTGATCGCTGCTTCAGCTCTTCTCGATGTTCACCTGTTGCGGCGACGATCTGGTTGCTGATGTCGGCAAGCTGTACGGCGAGATCAGCGTCGAGCGCGCCTTCTGCGACTGCAACGATGGAGAAGGTGCTTCCTGCGGCTCTTCGCGTCTGGATCGCATCGGCGATCGCGTCGATCGAGTAGGGGATCTCGGGAATCATGATCACGTCGGCGCCACCTCCGAGGCCGGCCCCCAGGGTCAACCACCCGGCATTGTGCCCCATGATCTCGACCACGATGATCCGGTGATGGCTATGGGCGGTCGAGTGCAACCGGTCAACGGCTTCGGTAGCGATCTCGAGTGCCGTGTCGAATCCGAAGCTTCGATCGGTTCCGTACACATCGTTGTCGATGGTCTTGGGGAGCGTGACCAGCGGCATGCCCGCACGGTGGAGTTTGAGTGCGTTCTTCTGGGTACCACCGCCGCCAAGACACACGAGTGCCTCCAGGTGGTGGGCCTTGAATGTCTCGAGCATGACCCCTGTCATGTCCATGACCGTCCCGCCGACATCCATCTTGTCGACTTTTTCCCTTCCCGTTCCCAGGATGGTTCCTCCCTGGGTCAGGATGCCGGAGAGGACGTCGTCGTCGAGACGCACCGATCTGTCCTGCATGAGGCCGCGGAATCCATCCTGGAAGCCGATGACGGTCCAACCGTGCGCACGGATCGCCGACTTTCCGATCGCCCGGATCGCGGCGTTCAAGCCTGGTGAATCTCCTCCGGCTGTGAGGATGCCGATGCTCTTGCTCACAGTTCCACTCCACGGGTCTTTCGCGGTTGTCACCCTACATCGGTGACATATCCCCGCGTGCGTGGCAGAATGGCTGCACGGAGAAAGGAGGTGGTCCAGAGATGTCTGAAAGTTTCTGTAGGACCCCGGAGGTGGCCGAGCGCTAGCCCGGCCGGCTGTGTACCAGCGAGGTCGCGCTTCTCGCGAGAGGCAGGTAGCGACTTCAACTCGGACCACCGGAACCCGGAGTTCCACGCGTAGGTCCCGTGTGGCGGCGGAAACGTCGAGGACGCTCCGGGTTCTCACGCGCCTAGGGTTCCGACATGCAGGTGAGCGGTCCCGTCACCATTCAGGTGTATCCCTTCCGATCGGATGCCGAGATAGCGCGCGCACGTCTCGCAGCGGACGGTATCAAGTCAGCGGTTCACGCAGACGATGAGGGTGGACTCAACCCTGGCTTTTTCAAGAGGTACGGGGTGCGGCTCGAGGTCGATGCCTCCGACGTCGATGACGCCTATGAAAGCCTGGGGATCGAACGCATCGATGTCCCACAGGAGATCGCAGACGCGATGTTCTCCCATGGGGGATGGGCGTATCCGAACGAAGCCTGTGGCCTCATCGCCGTTGACGGTGACGGTGTTGTTCAGATGGTGTTCTGTCTGACCAATACGCACAACAGCCCACACCGCTTCACCATCGATCCGGGTGAGCATTTCGGATGTGTTCGATACGCAGACGAACGCGGGTGGACGATCGGAGGCGTGTTCCACAGCCATGTGAAATCCGAGTCATATCCCTCGCCCGCGGACATCGATGGCGGAGGCGACCCGCAGTGGCTCCACTTCATCGTTGGGCCGGTGATGGGCCCGTCCCCACAGCTACGTGCCTTCCGCCTCGAGGGCGGGTACGTTGCTGAGGTGTCGCTTACGGTCGGCTCGTAGACTTGCAGGGATGGCTCGATCTGATCACAATCGAGAGGCGTACCGTGTGCTGTTCGGATACGTCGGCGCAGGGCTTCAGGCGTTCGCCGTGTTGATGATCACCATCTCATTTCCTGTCGCGCCGACGTGGGCCATCGCATTGCTCTTCGGATTGTTCGTCATCTCGACGGTGTGGTCGTGGGCGAGGTACCGATCAAACTTCATGATGCCCACGTTCACGGGAACCGCGATGGCCGGTCTCTGGATGCTCGTTGTCGGGCTTGGTGCGATGCTGCTTGGATGGGGACCATGAAACTCACCGTGTTGGGCTCGAACGCGAGCTCGCCCTCCCGCACCAACCCTGCCTCCGGGTACCTCGTCGAGATCGAAGGTGTGACGATCTTGATGGATGCCGGTCCCGGAATATTCATGAAGCTCTCCGAGATCGTGGACCCAGGATCCCTCGGTGCCGTCGTCGTATCCCACACCCACATCGACCACTGCTCCGACGTGCTCGCTCTGTTCGCATATATGGCATTCGGGCCGTCGGGACCCACCCCGATCCCTGTCTATGCACCGGAGGGGACGCGCGAACATCTCGCCGCGTTCGCCCGTGCCGGCGTCGACGATGTGTTCGATCAGGTACTCGAATTCAAGGAGATGAGACCTGGTGACGGGGCGCAGATAGGGACGGCTCACGTTACATTCGGTGAGGCCATGCATCCGGTTCCGGCACTTGTCACACGGTTCGACGTCGGCCCCGGCTCGTTGGTGTACTCCGGTGACACCGGTCCGGGAGGTGATCTTGCTCAGCTTGCGAACGGTGCGTCGATGCTGTTGTGCGAGGCCAGTTTCCAGGGGATTCGAGACACTAAGACTCCCGACTATCACCTCACCGCCGCCGACGCTGGGGATCTGGCGTCGTGGGCGGGCGTCGAGGAGCTCGTAATCACGCACATTCCTGAGAATCTCGACCCTGTTCTGAGCGTTGAGCAGGCAGCAGGTGCATTTGCGGGGCCGGTACGGTACGCAGCGCCAGGTGCCGTCTTCGAGATCACGACAACGAGGTAGAGCCATGAGAACAGGCCGGCAGAACGATGCGCTGCGCGAGGTGAAGATCACGCGTGGCTACACAGAGATGACGCCAGGCTCGGTATTGATCGAGATGGGCAGGACCAGAGTTCTGAGCACCGTGTCGCTCGACGACGACGTTCCCTCGTGGATGAAGAAATCGGGGACCGGTTGGGTGACAGCCGAGTACTCGATGCTCCCGGGTGCAAGCCCGGAACGCATCCGTCGCAGTTCGGTCAACGGCGGGCGGACGAAGGAGATCCAGCGCTTGATAGGGCGGTCGCTGCGGGCTGCCGTCGACATGGAAGTGATGGGGCCGATCACCGCCCGCATCGACTGTGATGTGCTCCAGGCCGACGGCGGTACAAGAACAGCTTCGATCACAGGGGCATGGATCGCGCTCGCCGACGCCTTCGACACGTGGGTCACTGAGGGCAAGATACGAGCGAACCCAATCACGCGCAACGTCGCAGCAGTCTCGGTGGGCGTGATCGAGGGTGTACCGATGCTCGACCTGGAGTACACGGAAGATGTTGCTGCCGACGTCGATGCGAACATTGTGATGACGGGTAGCGGTGAGCTCATCGAGGTTCAGGGCACGGCCGAAGGTGAACCGTTCAGTCGTGATCTGCTCAACACGATGCTCGACTACGCACAATCCGGTATCGCCGCGTTGGTGACAATGCAGAACGAGTCACGTTCGTGATTCGCCCTCACGGTGTCGTCGTTGCGTCGAAGAACGCCGACAAGACCGCCGAGGTCGAAGCGGTTCTCGCCGCGCTCGACCCGCCGATCATCGTTATTCCTGGGCACGTCTGGGACGACGTCGATGAGACGGAGGACACGCTTGCGGGAAACGCTCTCCTGAAGGCGCGAGCGGTGACGTTGGCGACGGGGCACGCTGCGGTCGCTGACGACACGGGTCTCGAGGTCGACGCTCTCGATGGAGCGCCCGGGGTGACGACGGCTCGCTATGCAGGGGAGAATGCCACGTACGAGGACAACGTCGACAAGATGCTCCGTGAGTTAGCAGGTGTCGCTGATAGGGGAGCCAGGTTCCGAACGGCCGTGGCGCTCGTCACACCGGCGGGAGATGAGCTCGTCGTCGAGGGCGTTCTCGAGGGCACGATCGGGGTCGAGCGACGCGGTGGCGGAGGCTTTGGCTACGACCCGATCTTCGAGGTCCAGGGCTTTGGGGTCGACGGCCGGACTCTCGCTGAGATCCCCCCTGAGGAGAAGAACCGGATCAGCCATCGCGCCCGCGCTCTGCAGGCCCTCGTCGAGGCTCTTGTAGATTGACTTCTGTGCGGGCGAGAGGACTCGAACCTCCACTCCGTTAGGAACCAGGTCCTAAACCTGGCGCGTCTGCCAATTCCGCCACACCCGCGTGTGTCGTGGGCTGATTCTGCCACACGACGGCTCCAGAAACGCCGAAGCCCCCGACGAACGGGGGCCTTGGTGGGTCGCCCGGGACTCGAACCCGGAACCTGCGGATTAAGAGTCCGTTGCTCTGCCAAATTGAGCTAGCGACCCGCTGTGCGATGCTAGCAACACACGTTTCGTAGCGACCCGCCCATATCCCCATCGTACCCAGGGTTGTAGAGCTGCTATACGACGCTGACAGCCCACAGAACGAAAGAAGATTGTGGAAATGTCAGTGGTGGGTGACATGGTGTCCGTATGCACCCCGACACGATCATCCACGAGATTGCAGCGAAGCAGGGCGGAGTCGTTAACCGCGCTCAGGTTCTCGGAAGCGGTTTGTCGAGAAACCAGATCGCCGACCGCCTTCGCACGAGGCGTTGGAGTCGATTGACCAACGGTGGCTATCGCGTGTTCGAGATGGATGGCCGGTTGAACCTTGCTCGAGCAGCGGTTGCCGTGCTGCCTGGAGCTGTCGCGTCCCACTTTTCCGCCGCAGCCATCCACGGTATGGCAACGGTCGATACACGAAAGGTCTCCGTTCTTGTTCATTCTCAGACAACGCATGTGTTCCCCGGCGTGCGTGTGTTCCGATGCCACGATCTGGCCGCAGACCACGTTGTCGAAATTGACGGTCTGCCAACGACGACGGCGGCTCGGACTGTGGTCGATCTTGCGGCGAGCCTGCGTCCTCGGCGCCTCGGCTCCGTGATCGACGATGTGGTTGCTACTCGGCGAACGACGCTTGACCAGATCGGAGTCACCCTCGAGGCGGTCGCACGCCGTGGGAAACCGGGAGTGCGTGCGTTGCGATCTGCGCTTGATCAGAGGCAAGGAGAAGATCGACCGGCATCTGTCTTGGAGAGTGCCGGCAATCGGTTGCTTCGCGAGAACGGAGTTCGAGGTTTCATCACAGAGTTCTCTCTACCGTGGTCGCCTCACAGGCGCTTTGACGTGGCGTTTCCAGATCATCTTGTCGCTATCGAGTGGGATTCCCGTCGCTGGCACACGCAGTCTGAAGCATTCGATCGCGATCGATATCGTGACCGAGAGGCCATCGTTCACGGATGGCGCGTGCTGCGGTTCACCTGGGAGGATGTTCATTCTCGACCCGAACACGTTCTCGAAACCGTACGGGCCGTACTCGCCTCGTAGATCGTCCATATTCGTCTCGCGGATTCATTCTGTGGGCTGTCAGCGTGGTATAGCCGCTCTACAACCCTGGGTACGTATCGTTCGGGTGTGACACGTCGGTGTCGGTGTCGGTGCCGACGCGGTATCGTCGTGGTCTCAGGACGGGCTGTGGCGCAGCTTGGGAGCGCACCTGCTTTGGGAGCAGGGGGTCGTCAGTTCAAATCTGACCAGCCCGACAACGATGGGCCCTCGCGTGGAGCGAGGGCTTGTTCGTATCATCACCTCATCGCTCACGGGTGCGGTCCTGGTGCGGTCGACCGCTATGGGATCACGTTGCGGGTTTAGTACCCCATGCGACGAAGTCGATTGCCGTCGCATCCGCCTCTTCGACGTGCCGTTCCCGTTCACCGAGTTCGATGATGTCGAGACCGTCTACGAAAGGTGTGATCCGATCTGTTGACCAGAGGATCTCAGGGTAGGGGGGCCCGCCGTAGCCATCGGTGAGGTTCGACAGGGCGTGACCGACACCGAAGAACGTTCCGCCTGGAGCCACCGCACCTACCGCCCGTTCGAAGGCAGCAGCCAACTGGGGCATCGGGAGATGCAGATAGACAATCACGACGAGGTCGAAGGTCTTCCCCGGCTCGTAGGTTGTCACGTCGGCAACGACCCACTCGACCTGCGTCTCACCTGCGAGCCTATGAGCCTTGTCGATACCGACAGGGGAGAAGTCGACTCCCGTCACCGTCCAGCCCTGGCGAGCAAGCCAGATGGCGTTCCTCCCCTCACCGCAAGCCACATCGAGGGCGGTAGCCGGCGTTACGCCCTCAACAAGTGGCGGAAGGAAGAGGTTCGGTTCAGCCGACCATACGAGGTCGGCACCTTCGTACCGGTCGTCCCACATCGAGTTGTCCATGGCGCAATGGTACGACCGGAGAGGCGCGAACATGACGGCGTGGATGACAGATGGAACCCTTTGACCGTCCGCGAGGTCGCGGAACGGTTCGCCCCGTTCGACGTGGATTGGTGGATAGCAGGCGGGAGAGCCATCGATTGCTTCTTGGGATGGGAGACACGTCCCCACGATGACATAGACGTCGAGATGTTCCGGGTCGACAGCGACCTCCTCTTCGACGTGTTCGCCGGATGGGAGCTGTTCGCCGTCTCGGAAGGGATATGGACGCCGTGGCAAAGAGGTGAGGAAATCGCCGCAGAGGTTTTCGGTATCTGGGGCAGACCGTCGCCCGCGGCACCGTGGGGTGTGGAGATCTTGCTGGCGAATGGCGATCGCACCCGGTGGAGCTTTCGCAGAGATCCCGCGATCGGTTTCGAAGGCGACCTGCTCATCCTTCGCACAGAAGACGGGATCCCGTACTGCACGCCTGAGGTTCAACTCCTGTACAAGGCGAAGCTAGCAAGACCCAAGGACGATGTAGACCTGACCAGGGTGCTGCACCGTCTGAACCCCCGCCGGAGAAGGTGGCTCGCGAGTGCCATAGCCCGCAGCGATCCTGGACATCCATGGATCAAGGTCCTCGAGATGGCAGAATGCGCTCACACGAATGAACTCC
>BTQS01000088.1:0-7767 GCA_036985995.1 Acidimicrobiia bacterium | reverse complement strand
CAATCGGCGTTCATCACTGCGAGGTATGGCGTGCCTGCGTTGGAACGAGCGATGTTCGCGGCCGACGCGTAGCCGCCGTTCTCCAACGTGCGAATCGCTGTGATCCCTGGGAGCTCCGATGCGAGAGCGTTGGCGATCGTCCATGTCGCATCTTCGGAGTGATTGTCTACAACGATGATCGGCGAGCCGAGAACTGCGCGTAGAGATCTCACACACTCGCCCAGGTTCTCTTCGTCGTTGTACCCAACAACTGCGATCGTCGCTCGACGGGTCATCGTGTTCGATCAGAAAGCAGTGTGACGAAGAGTGAGGCTGACAGCAGTTGGAGTCCGAAGACCGCTCCGGTCGCGGTAAACACGAGCGAGCGAGTCGCCGTGAATTCGGGGCCTCCGGCGACGATCCAGCCGATGATCGTGACGGCGAGCCACACACCGCCGATGATCGTGAGCAACCCACCGACGATGGCAGCGATCGTTCGAGCTGTCGGAGACGTCATGGCGTCGAGTAGTCGTGAGCTGCGGAATCCGAGATGCTGGCGATACACAGCACCTGCGATTCCAAAGATCATGAGTTGGAACCCGGCGAGAATTCCCAGGGAAGACACTATGAACGTATGAATGGCCAGTCCGAGATAGCCGGTAACGATCGGTCCGCGGCTCAGTGCGACGGCACCAATGAGCGACGCTGTAGCAAGGACGAGGCCGGGGAGACCGAAAAGGAGTAGCGGTCGATAGATGAGAACGAGGCGCAGGATGCGACCGAGGATTCTCGCGCCGTCCCGCAACGGATTCAGCTTCTTGGCTCCGATGCGCGGCAGATACTCGATCGGTAGCACGGCGACCGACAGCGCACGTTCCTTCACTTTGATCCCAATTTCCACCTCGATATCGAATCCGGTGGCTTCCGTTGCGAGGTCCTCGAGGACGCCGGCTCTGAACCCGTAAAGACCCGATAGATGGTCTCCGGGCCCTAGACCGTGGAGCGTGCGCAAGGTGGCTCCGAGTGCGCCGTTTCCGACGCGGTTGATGTAGGGAGTGTTGGAATCGTCGATCAGTCGATCGGCTCGAACGAAGTCGTGATCTTCGAGAAGCTCGACCATTCGAGGGATCGCTGACGCGGGGTATGTCGCATCGGCGTCCATGATGATCACCTTGTCACCCTGTGCTTTTCCGAGACCACTGCGCAGCGCGCTTCCCTTCCCCCGGTTGTGGCCATGGCTGACCAGGACGCAACCGAGATCCTGCGCTATCTGAGCGGTCGCGTCGTAGCTTCCGTCGTCGACGACGATGATCTCGGCATGCGGCACCGATGCCCGTATATCTGCCACAACAGTCGGCAGTGCCTCCTCTTCGTTGAACGCGGGCAGCACGACGGACGGTGCAAGGAAGTTGCTCCCGTCATCATGTGCTGTCGATGGCGTGCTCAGTTCTGCGGACACGCCAACACGATAACGGAAGAGATCATCCGCCCCAGTAACCGGCGATGGGATTCATCCACGAGCTACCGAGGGAGAACGAGATGTTCGCTGATTGTTGGGTGAACGTATCGCGCAGGTAGAAGGTCGAAGTAGATGGTCTGAACACGCCGAGGGTGTCACTTCCGTCGTTGTCCCAGTCGCCGGCGATCACCCTGTCACCCGCCTCGGCTCCCACGTACTCAAAGGATACCGATATCGTGCCATCCGAGATGGAGTCGGTGAGATAGACCATCTTGGTTGATGGCCGATAGACACCGACCGTATCTATGCCGTCACCATCCCAGTCACCGGCGATCGGTACGTCGCCCACTTCACCGAATTGAAGGTCGACGTCCGCGATGCCTTGTGTGTTCGTGTTCCGGAGATAGAAGCGGGCCTCCGACGGTCGGTAGATGCCGACCGTGTCGACACCGTCGCCGTTCCAGTCGCCGGCTATCGGGATGTCTCCGGGTATCCCGTAGTAGATATCGACGTCTGCCACACCCTGTGTGTTCGTGTACCTCAAGAAGAGGAAGCCGACGCTTTTACGGTACAACCCGACCGTCTCGATGCCATCACCGTTCCAGTCGCCGATGAATGGGATGTCATTTGGATCTCCGTAGTAGAACTGTTTGGTGCTTCCATCGTGTATCCGAAGCGACCAGATACCGGTGCGCGGATCCTGTACACCGACGGTTGCCGGACCCGAGGGAGGCGGTGGTGGCGGTTGTTCGGGAGAGGCGAGGCCCTCGAAGAGTGTTATCCCGGTGATATGGGGGGATCGGAGCCCGTACCACAACTGAATCAGCGGGCCGTCGATCGGTTTCCCGAGGTAGGAGCTCAGCGTTACTGCTGTGCCCTTTCGTACGCCGGTGATCGTGATGGCTGAAGCCATGCCGCTGTCGTAGGTATCGGTCACCTTGATCGACGTGATTCGATCAAGATTCAGATTCTCCTTTATGTGGTCGGTCGACGTCATGTATGTCCATGAGATGTAAGGGTTTCCGGTCCCAGGATCGAGCGTGTACGGATCTGGTGCCGCGCGCAGGTAGGGGATGGGTGTACCTCCGCGTACGTCCTCGTAGTTCTGTGTTGACCCACCGTTGGACGAACCGTACTCGGCGAGAATCGGTTCTCCGTTGTACAGGATGACCTCGTCGTCGGTTGCTGATGCGAGCGTTGTCCAGATGCCGGTCGTAACGCCGGGGACACGGCCCCTGTAGGCCTGGTCGTTGACCTTGTCTGAAGCCTGCTCATCCGAGGAGTCGTAGATGGTGCACCAGCACCATGAACGCCTCACAACGGCTTGCTCGAAGGTCTCACCGTCGAGCATGCGAGATGCAGAGCGATTCAAGGCGTAGGTGCGGGCTGCGACTGCCTGAGCTTTGAGTGCTTCGGGGCCGAGGGAACCCCAGAACGCCGGCACCTCTCCGATGCCCCGAACGTAGTCGTTCAACCTGAGGACCTGGGATAGGTCGAGACCTCGATTGTTGTCCGGGCGGACGCGAAGCTCTCCGTATTCGTACGAGCAGACATAGGGTATCGAGCGGCTACATGCCGTGGCATCTTCGGGCAAGGTCGCATCGGTTCCATACTCCCAGTGGCGGGTGAACTCGATCGATACGGTTGGTATCAGTTCCCAGCCGTCCCAAGCCAGATCCAGGTAGCAGCCGCCGGGCTCGGAGCTCTCTCCACCTCCAAGAGCGAAGGTGCAGGTGGTTCCATCGCCGCTGATCGTGACGGAAGTGCCGGGACTCACCAACACGGTATCCGTCACCTCGTTTGCTGTGCCGCGGGTCAGGGTCGTCTCGACGCCGCCCCCGATGATCGCAACGGGCTTGAGGACGATCTGGATCGCCTCCTGCTCGAGTCCGACCCAGATCGGCTCGGAAACAGGACTCTTTGTCACGGTCGTTAGATCCTGGCCGGGTACGTCGTAGTAGAAGTCGAGGATCTCGAGATACGACTGACCGGCGAGAGCACGTCCATATGCTCCGTACTGGCTCATACCGATCGTGTGTCCCCAACCTGATCCCGCGATCTCGATCGATGAAACGTCTTGACTGGCGATCGCGGCGGTCGTGGACGCGATGATGAGAGCAAACGAAACGATGAGGAGCCCGATCAAGCGTCGCACGTTCCTGCCCTTCATGTGGTCGATACTCTTCGGTGTCGGGGCCAATCTATTACCGTTGCCGGCTAAGTCGCGGTTTCGCTTGGTACCGATATCGGCATGATCGAGGCATTTCGAGAGAGATTCGTACAGACGGGGGCCGGTATCATCGTCTTCGATCGAGGAGAAGAAGTGAAGAACGTGGGGGAGATTCGACCTGACGCCGCTCGCCGAAGGTGGGTGCTCGTGGTGGCCACCATTGTGGTGATGCTGACGAGTTTTTCGGTATTCAGCTTCCCGGTGTACGCAGTGGAGCCGAGTTCGCTTCCGGACTCAGTCGGTGTGGTCGACACTTCACGCGGGTACTGGTATCTGCGCGATGCGGCCACTGGGAAAACAACCTCGTTCTACTATGGAAACCCCGGAGACACGCCCTTCACCGGGGACTGGAACTGTGACGGCGTGGACACGCCCGGGCTGTACCGGCGGTCAGATGGCTACGTCTACCTGAGGAACAGCAATTCTCAGGGTGTCGCAGATGTCTCGTATTTCTTCGGCGACCCCGGAGATATCCCCCTCGCCGGTGACTTCGATGGCAGTGGGTGTGACACGGTGTCGCTGTACCGACCCTCGAATGGTCGGTTCTACGTCATCAACAAGCTCGGATCGAGCGACGCCGGTCTGGGTACCGCTGAGGTTGACTACGTGTTCGGTGACTCTCGCGATATCCCGTTCGTCGGCGACTTCGACGGTGATGGTATCGACACCTTCGGGATGCGTCGTCTATCGACCGGTGCCGTGTTCCTCCGCAACGACCATTCCGAGGCCGCATCTGACGTCACGTTCACGTTCGGCGATCCCGGGGACGTCATGCTCGCGGGTGCCTGGTCGGGCGGACTCGCCCCAGACACATTGGGACTGTATCGCTCGTCGAACACGACGTTCTACCTCAGCAACGACAATGCGACGGGTGCTGCAGACATCAGCTATGTCTACGGAGCTCGCAACTCTGTGCCCATAGCAGGGAGGTTCGGTGATTTGCCGGGCCTCAACGCGCCGCCCGTGAACGAATCGCTCCTTGTGTCTGAGTTCACTACCTACCACCCGGCCGGCCAGAACAGGAACATCAACATCAATCTCATCGCCGACAAGATCGACGGCGCCGTCGTCCTCCCCGGTGAGGTATTCAGCCTCAACGACTACGTCGGAGAGCGGAAAGAGGAGGATGGGTTCGTCAGAGCCGGTGCCATCATTGGCGGGAGGGTGGTTTGTTGCGAGAGCCCCATCAACGTGGGCGGTGGCTCGTCACAGTTCGCCACGACCTTCTACAACGCCATATTCTTTGGCGGGTACGAGGATGTGGAGCACCATCCGCACTCGCTGTACTTTTCCCGGTACCCCGTGGTCCGCGAGGCAACACTTGGTTTCCCAGGTCCGGACGTGAGGTTCCGCAACGACACCGCATTCCCCGTCACGATCAAAACGGAGTACACAGCAACGTCGATAACCGTGAAGCTGTATGGCGACAACGAAGGACGTAAGGTCACGACCTGGACCGAGGGATCGGTTTCGTCGAGTGCAGGTGGTACGGCCACCGTCTATCGGACGATCTCCTACGCCAACGGGACGAGTACTACGCAGTCCTGGACTCATACCTACAAAGCGAAGATCAGCGACGGCGGCAGTAACAATCCGCCGCCTCCAACCCCTGAGCCTCCACCTCCAAGCGGTCCTTCCCTGGGCTGAGAGGGGAACGGATCAGTCGATTATCCACGTGCCTCGTGAGCGAATGAGCTTGGAGAGATCACCCGGCCCCTTCTGAGACTGGGCCTCGGCGATCTGCCTCTCCATCTCCTCCCCATAGTTGGGTACGTCGACATTCCTGAAGATGCCGAGAGGAGTTGGCCCGTACGGACCCTGTGATATCCGGCTCAAGGCGAAGGCAACAGCCGGGTTCGATACGGACGCGTCATGGACGTGGAGGTTGTCGTAACCCACCTCGGAAACCTCGACGATCCGGGCGCCTCGAGCGTCGACGACGACGCCGAACTCGTCGTTCGGACCGAACACAATAGGCTTGCCCTCCTCGAGCCAGATTCGGTTGCCATCCCTCGAGTTCTTGTCGGTCAGATCTAGGAACGCCTTGTCGTTGAAGACGTTGCAGTTCTGGTAGATCTCGAGGAGGCCTGTGCCTTGATGTTCGTACATGGTTCTAAGCATCACCATCGTGTGATTGCGATCCATGTCGATGGTCCGCGCAACGAACGATGCCTCGGCGCCGAGTGCGAGACTTACCGGGTTGAACGGACGGTCGATCGAGCCCATGGGGCTGGTTTTGGTCTTCTTGCCGACCTCCGACGTCGGCGAGTACTGGCCTTTGGTGAGACCGTAGATCTGGTTGTTGAACAGGATGATGTTGAGGTTGATGTTTCGTCGGAGGGCGTGGATCAGGTGGTTCCCTCCGATCGACAGTGCGTCACCGTCTCCGGTTATCACCCAGACGGTCAGTTCCGGATTCGCCGTCGCGATGCCTGTGGCAACCGCCGGTGCACGGCCGTGGACGGTGTGCATGCCGTATGTGTTCATGTAGTAGGGGAAGCGGCTCGAACATCCGATTCCGGAAACGAACACGTGCTTGTCGCGGTCGACATCTAGCGTCGCGAGGAAGCTCTGGACCGACGCGAGGATCGTGTAGTCACCGCACCCGGGGCACCAGCGAACCTCTTGATCTGTCTGGAAGTCTGCACGTGTATAACGAGCCGTGTCTGTCATTTGGAGTTCTCCGTGTCGAGGAGTTCGTGGAGCTTTGTTTCGATCTCCCGAGCGCGCATCGGAAGTCCAAGCACCCTGTTGTACGAGAGCGTATCGATGAGGTACTCGGCCCGGATGATCCGCGACAGTTGTCCCATGTTGATCTCAGGGATGAGCACCTTGTCGAATCGTGCGAGTACCTCGCCCAGGTTCCTTGGTAGCGGGTTCATGTACCGGAGATGTACATGCGAGACGTCGCGACCGGACTTCCGAACTCTGTTGACCGCAGTGCGGATCGCTCCGTAGGTGGAGCCCCAACCGAGAACGAGGAGATCCGAGCCTTCGCCGTAGACCTCGACACCGGGAAGGCTGTCTGCGAGCATCTCGATCTTCCTGGCCCGCGTATGGGTCATCGTCTCGTGGTTTGCCGGGTCGTACGAGACGTTGCCCGTGGTGGCATCCTTTTCCAGACCACCGAGACGGTGCTCGAGACCGGGTTGCCCCGGGATCGCCCACGGTCGGGCCATCGTCTCAGGATCTCTCGCGTAGGGGAGGAACGTTTCACCGTCCTCGATGCTTGCGAAGGGACGTGAGATGTCTGGAAGGGCATCGACGTCTGGAAGCCTCCATGGTTCAGATGAGGTAGCGATATACCCATCCGTGAGAAGGATCACCGGTGTCATGTACGTGATGGCGATCCTGGCAGCTTCGAACGCAGCGTCGAAGGCGTCCGATGGCGTGGATGTCGATACGATCGGCAACGGCGACTCTCCGTGGCGACCGTACATGGCGAAAAGCAGATCAGACTGTTCCACCTTCGTCGGAAGACCCGTCGAGGGTCCGCCACGCTGGACGTTCACGACAACCAGGGGGAGTTCCATCATGAGCGCCAGGGACAGCGTCTCAGATTTGAGTGCGAGCCCAGGACCAGAAGTGGTCGTCACCGCAAGCCTGCCGGCGAAGGCGGCGCCAAGAGCAGCACCGATACCGGCGATCTCGTCTTCCGCCTGGAACGTCTTCACGCCGAAGTTCTTGTTGCGGGCGAGCTCCTCGAGGATCGTCGTTGCGGGCGTAATCGGATATGAGCCGATGTACAGGGGGAGCTTCGCGTGCTGTGCAGCGGCGAGCAGCCCCCATGCGGTCGCTATGTTCCCCACGACATTTGTGTACTCACCTGCAGGAAGCGGAGCAGGCTGGATCTGGAACGTGTGGTGGAAGGCCTCGGTCGTTATCCCGAAGTTGTACCCTGCCTTGAGAGCCGAGATGTTGGCGGTTCCGACCGGGGTATCGGTGCCGAACTTGGTGTTGACCCAGTCGATGACGGGGTCGAGCGGCCTCGTGTAGATCCACGACATCAGGCCGAGGGCGAAGAAATTCTTCGTTCTCAACGCTGCTCGTCCCTTGACTCCCGACCCCTTTACCGCTTCCTTGGTAAGGACTTCCATCG
>BTQS01000087.1:0-7785 GCA_036985995.1 Acidimicrobiia bacterium | reverse complement strand
AGAGTGAGCTGCCGCTCACTCATCGAGCCTCAGCATCACGAGCAACGTAGGCGGGCAACAAGGAAGAAGACCGTCCCCCTTTCAAGGGGGACGGCAGAGGAGCGCAGCTCCGATGCAGGGGGATCACGAAGCCAATGGTGCTTCCAGCCACTCCGGGCTCGCAAGCTCGCAGACCCCCCTGACTCACTTCGTTCGTCTGTCCCCCCTGAAGGGGGGACTGACCTGTGGGTGTCCCTATCCCCTCGTCCTCTATGTCCTACGTTCGTCACTTTCTCCATACCTCGCGGTTGAAAAGTATGAGGATCGGAAGGATCTCGAGTCGGCCGATGATCATGAGTGAGGACAGCAGCCACTTTCCCGGCGCGGGGATGGCGGCGTATGTACTCGTCGGGCCCACATCCCCGAGACCGGGCCCGACGTTTCCGAGCGAAGAAGCCACTGCAGAGACCGTGGTCACGATGTCGAGGTCCAATCCGGCCATCGATCCGATGATCGCCAACAGGAACGTCCCCGTCATGAAGGCGAACATGTACAAGAGGAAGAATGTCTGGACTGTCTCCACGACGAGGTCCGGCACGGGATTCTTGCCGACGCGAGTGACGAACACTCCTCGAGGATGGATCAGGCGGCGCACGTCCGTACGCGAGGCTTCGTAGAGAATCTGGAGCCGGTCGGACTTGATTGCACCGGCCGTCGAACCCGCCATGCCGCCGACGAACATGAGCCCGACGAGCACGATCCCGAGTGCCGGGATCCACAGGGCGAAGTCGACGGTTGCGAATCCGGTTGTCGTCACGATCGTCAGCGACGTGAAGATCGCGTCCCTGATGGTCTTAGAGATCGGACCACCCCACGTGCCGACGGCCATCAAGAACGCGGCAATGAGGACGATCCCGAGGTACACCCTGAGTCCGCCGGACCTCAGATATGCCTTGGGGTCGCGCCGCACCACCTTGTAGTGAAGAGCGAAAGACATACCGGCGAGGGCCATGAATACGATGATCACCCATTGCGAGTAGACGGAGAACGCTCCGATCGAACCGGCGTTGGTGCTGAACCCGCCCGTCGACATCGTTGTGAACGAATGATTGACGGCCTCAAAGAGCGTCATGTCGCCCACCCACAGGAACAGTATCTCAATGCCGGTCAGTGCCACGTACACGAACCAGAGCCGCTTAGCGGTCTCCCGGAAGCGCGGCGTCAGTCGGTCGGGCATCGGGCCGGGCGACTCTGCCCTCACGAGCTGCACCGCACCCATGCCGAGGAGTGGAAGGATCGCGACGGACAGCACGATGATCCCCATACCCCCTATCCACTGGGTGAGAGAGCGCCACAGCAGGACCCCGTGCGACAGCAGGGCGGGATCGGACACGATGGAGGCACCCGTCGTCGTGATGCCGGCAGCCGACTCGAAGATCGCGTCGGTCGGGTTGCCGATCGACCCGGTCAGCAGGTACGGGAGCGCACCCGCGATCGCCATCGCGATCCAGGAGAGACCGACAGCTGCGAAGCCTTCCCGTGTGCTGAGCTCACCGGGGCGGTCGAAGATGCGCCACAAGACGTATCCGATCAGCGTCGTGATCGCTGCGGCGATCAACAGACCGGGGAGCTCGGACCACTCCTGATAGATAGCGCCCGCCACAGCCGGGGCGAACATCGAGACGCCGACCGCACCTAGGACCGCACCAACGACGTGGAGAAGATGGCGCCACGACATGGGGTCAGCCGGACAGTTTCTCAGCGGTCGTGATCGCCTTGGGGAGAGCGATCACGATCAGATGGTCTCCGACCTCGATGCTGGTGTTGCCTCGCGGCACGAACGCCTCGTCGCCGCGTTGGACCCCGCCGATGATCAACGAGTGCGGCAGCTTGAGATCAGCAAGAGTCTTCCCGATTGCGGGGCTGTTAGGGCCGACCTCGAGCTCGATGGCCTCAGCGTCGGAGTCTGAGAACGTCACCACGGAATGGATGACACCTCGACGTACGAACCTCAGGATCTCGTTGGCGGCCGACAGACGGGGACTCACTGTGGCGTCGATGCCGTAGCCCGAGACCAATCCAACGAGGTTGGTGTTGGTGAACCGGGCGATGACCTCTCCCGCACCGAGTGACTTGGCGGCGAGCGCGCCCAGCACGTTCTCTCCATCCCAACCGGTGAGCGCCATCACGGTGTCCGCCGCTGCGACCCCTTCCGCGCGCAGGACCTTGGGATCGGTGAGTTCACCACACACCGTCACCACATCAGGAAGTTCCTCGGCGATGAGGCGGCAGCGATCCATGTCGGGCTCAATGAGTGTCGTGTAAATGCCGCGCTCGGCAAGCATTCTCGAGGTCAGTTTCGCAAGGCGGGTGCTGCCGAGCACGATGACCTTCTCCGCCGGTTTACTCGAGAGCCCAAGCCATTCGTACGCCTGATCGATGCCCTCTCTTCGTGCCATCATCAGGACGTGGTCGTGCGGCTCGAACATCGTGGCGCCTCTAGCGATCATCGTCTCGTCGTTCCTGATCACGGCGACGACGAGCCAATCCCAACCTTCGACGGTCTCGCGAAGGTCGGCGAGCGTTCGACCGACGAAGGCCACTCCGGGGTCGATGTAGGCACCGAGCAACACAAGCTCCCCGTCCGCGAACTCGATCATTTCAGCGATGTCTCCGCTGGCAGCGAGCCGAAGCAACTCGCGGGCAGCGGCTTCGTCTGGGTCGATGACGAGATCGACACCGAGGGCCTCTACCTCTGCCTTGAGTTGCGGGTCCTCGACCCTCGCCACCTTCCGTGGAATCTTCAGCTTGGTTCCTGCTGCGCAGGCGAGCACGTTGACGGCGTCAGATGAGCTGACTGCGATCAACAGATCGGCGTCGCCAAGACCCGCCTTTTCGAGCGTGTCGGCAGATGCTCCGTTGCCGTTGATCACGAGGCAGTCGATCTCGCGCTGAGCCTCTGCGGCACGGTCGGGGTCCGACTCGATGACGACCACGTCCTGACCTTCATATGAGAATTTCTCCGCGAGAAACGAGCCGACCGCTCCCGCTCCTACGATGACGATTCGCATTGAGCGACAAGCCTAGAGCGACAAGCCTCGGGAAATACAAAAAACCGGTCAGCTAACAGCCGACAGCACGCTCGCCTAGCGGCTCGCTAACAGCCGACAGCAGATATACCACGCTTCGCTGTGAGCTGTGAGCTGTGAGCTGTGAGCTGTGAGCTGATCTGTTACAACCATCCGCCGAAGCTGGTGAAGGCCGTTGCGAAGATGAGCGACACGATGGTCATCACCTTGATGACGATGTTCATCGAAGGCCCGGCCGTGTCCTTGAAGGGGTCACCGATCGTGTCACCGACGACAGCCGCCTTGTGCGCATCGGAGCCCTTACCGCCGAAGGCACCAGCCTCGATGAACTTCTTGGCGTTGTCCCAGGCACCACCGGCGTTCGCCATGTAGATGGCGAGCAGGAACCCTGATACGAGTGCCCCTGCGAGGAAACCACCGAGCATATCGACGGACAGGAACCCGATGAGCAACGGCAGCGCGATAGCCAGGGCACCCGGGATCACCATCTCACGCAACGATGACTTCGTAGAAATGTCGACGCACTTTGCGTACTCGGGGACGACGCCCTCTTTGCCCTCGCGCAGACCGGGGATCTCGCGGAACTGACGTCGTACTTCTTCGATCATCTGGAACGCTGCGCGACCCACCGCCTGGATCGTCATCGCAGCGAACAGGTACGGGAACATACCCCCGAGGAAAAGACCAATCACGACTTTGATATCGAGGATGTTGAATCCTTCGACTCCGACGGCCTTCGCGAAGGTGAAGAACAGCGCGAGTGCTGTTACCGCTGCCGATGCGATAGCGAAGCCCTTCGCTACAGCAGCGGTGGTGTTCCCGAGGGCGTCAAGCTGGTCGGTGGCCTCACGTACCTCCGGATCGAGATCTGCCATCTCGGCGATACCGCCCGCGTTGTCTGCGATCGGGCCGTACGCGTCTACGGACACCATGATGCCGAGGGTTGACAACACGCCGATCGCAGCTATCGCAACGCCGTAGATACCACCGTTCTCGATAGCGAGGTCGCCCGCCCAGTACGCGGCGCCCATACCAAGAGCAACGACGATGACAGAGTATGCAGCGGACTTCTTGCCCTCTGCGATACCGGCAAGGACAACGGTTGCTGGACCGGTCTCAGCCTGACGAGCGATCTCCTTGACCGTCTTGTAGTGGTCTGAGGTGTACCACTCAGAGATCTTGCCGACGATGATCCCGATGACGAGACCCACGATGACTGCGATGAAAAAGCCCCAGGAGTTCTTGACACCATCCACGCCGTTGAACATGAGCGGCGTGAGTGCCGCAACGCCGACGACCGTGAGGCCTGCCGCCGCCCACGTGCCGGTATGCAATGCTTTTGCGAGGTTGTCACCCTTCGGTTTGACGAGGAAGGAACCGAGAATGGATGCACCCATGCCGACCGAAGCGATCATCAACGGATAGAAGATCAACTGTGGCAGGAAGGCCTTCCCGGCGAAGACGATCGCTGCAAAGGCGATCGGTGCGACGAGCGAGCCGATGTACGATTCGAAGAGGTCGGCTCCCATGCCCGCAACATCGCCGACGTTGTCGCCAACGTTGTCCGCGATCGTGGCAGGGTTGCGAGGATCGTCCTCGGGAATCCCGGCCTCGACTTTTCCAACGAGGTCGGCGCCTACATCGGCCGCCTTCGTGTAGATACCGCCACCGACACGGGCGAACAGAGCGATCGAGGAAGCGCCGAGACCGATAGCCGTCACGATCTCGACCCAGCTCTCCAGGTCGAGCACCTTCGAAAAGAAGAGCACGCCGAGTGAGAACCCCAAGAGCCCCAGACCCGCGACCGTGAAACCCATCACTGCACCACCACGGAACGCGACGGGCAAGGCTGCTGCCGTTCCGCCCTGTCGGGCAGCCTCAGTGGTACGGGCATTGGCGGCCGTGGCGATACGCATACCGACGAACCCGGCCAGCGCCGATAGGAGCGCGCCGAAGACATACGCGACGGCACCCCACGGACGGCCCCAGTCGAGCAGAGAGAAGATGAGGATCGCCATCACAACAACGAATGCAGCGATCGCTGTGTACTCACGTCGCATGAACGCCATCGAGCCTTCGCGGATCGCGCCCATCAGCTCGATCATTCGTTCACTACCAGGGGATTCAGCGATGACCTGGCGGCCGTATACGGCAGCGAGGACAAGCGCTGCGATACCCATGGCGATGGCTATGTAGAGCCACACATCAGGATTCACAAAAATCACTCCTGGCTATCTGGGGGAACCTCGGAAGCCGGCGGCAGTATAGGAAGCATCGTGCGCCCGAAGCCATGTGACACCCACACCGATGGGTACGCTTGGCCGATGAATCCCGAACTTCCCTCGGTCAACGGTTACCAGGTTGTGGCAGGTCCTCCACACGACCTCGGCGAGCTCACGGAGCTCGTCACAGCAGTGGAGAGCGCGATCGATGGTTCTTCATCCATGACCGACAGCTACATGCAGGTGATGATCGCCGACCCCGACGTCGAACCGATTCCCAACAACGTTCAGATCAGGTCGCCGGAATCGGGGGCACTGGTGGGATTCGGCCGATACGTCAACAAGACACCACACGTCGAATCCATCACGCTCGCCTGGGTCGACCCCGAACACGAGGGCGCGGGTATCGGGACCGCGCTGACCTCGTGGGGACTCCGACGATCACGATCCATGATATCGATGGCACCGCCTGGGAGCAGGGTCACGAACAGATGCGAGGCAAGCGGGAACAATGCCGCCGCCGCGGAGCTCCTCGCTCACAATGGTTACGCGGTCGACCGCCACTTCCTCGAGATGGAGCTCGAGCTCCACGATCCGGTCGAGATCGTCGAGTTCCCGTCTGAGGTCTCGGTTCGCACGATGCAGGGTCCCCAAGACATCGAGGTGATCGTCGATCCGCTCTGGGCCGCCTTTCAAGACCACTATGGATGGACGGATTCGCCACGCGATGCGCGGATCGCGCGCTGGCATCGCTTTCGCGGTGCAGATGAGTGGGACGATTCCCTCGTCTGGATCGTCGAGTCGTCAGGTGGAGTCGTCGCGGTCAACGCGTGTCTCCGGTCGTTCGGAGCAAAGACCGACATCGGCTATGTGGCATCGCTCGGTGTGATCCAGCAATGGCGGGGAATGGGAATCGCTCGGGCTCTTCTCACGACGGCGTTCGCAGAGTTCCATCGCAGGGGGAAACGGGCGGTGGCGCTCCACGTCGACGCCGACAGCCTGACAGGTGCGACGAGGTTGTACGAGAGTGTGGGCATGCAGGCAGTCCAGACGGAGGTCGCCTACCTGGTCGAGCTTCGCGCAGGCACCGACCTTGTAGTGAGATAGCGAACAGCTCACGGCTGTCGGCTGTCTTCAAACCATCTCGCGCAGGTCGACCCTGCGAATCTTGCCCGAGATCGTCTTTGGCAGCTCGGTCAAGTAGGTGATCTCTCGGGGATACTTGTACGGGGCGGTGATCGATTTGACGTGATCCTGGATCTCGCGGGTGAGTTCGTCCGAGCCTTCGTGGCCGGGTGCCAGAACGATGAAGGCCTTCACGATGTTGCCGCGCTCGGTATCGGGCTTGGCAACCACTGCCGCTTCGGCAACGGCCGGGTGCTCGATCAACGCCGACTCCACCTCGAAGGGCCCGATCCGATAGGCAGCAGAGAGAATGACGTCGTCCGACCTCCCGACGAACCAGAGGTAGCCGTCCTCGTCCCGGTACGCCCGGTCGCCGGTGTGATACCAGCCGTCGCGGAACACCTCGGCGGTCTGCTCGTCGTCTTGCCAGTACCCACGGAACAGCCCGACAGGCCACGGATCGGTTCGGACCGCAATGTCGCCTTCCTCGCCGTCCGCACAGACCGTACCGTCGTCGGTGACCACATCGACGTCCATGCCGGGCGCGGGACGGCCCATCGAGCCCGGTTTCACCTCGAGGCACGGGTAGTTGGCGACCAGGCACACGGTCTCGGTCTGGCCGTAGCCGTCGTAGGGGACGGTGCCGGTGGCAGCTTTCCAGGTCTCGATGACCTCGGGATTGAGGGGCTCACCTGCACTTGTGCAGTGCCGCAGCGTCGACCAGTCGTATGTGGACAGGTCCATCTGAGCGAAGGCCCGATACAGCGTGGGGGGTGCACAGAACGAACTGACGTCGAGCTCGCCGATCAGGCTCAGCATGCGGTCGAAGTCTGGCTTGCCGACGATGTCCCACATGACCACGGTGGCTCCGATGATCCACTGGCCGAACAACTTCCCCCACGCCGCTTTCGCCCAACCGGTGTCCGACACGGTCCAGTGGATGTCGTCGGGAGACAGATCGTGCCAGAACCGGGCCGTGATCTCGTGGCCAAGTGCGTAGGAGCCGAGGTGCTGGACCATCTTGGGGTGGGCGGTCGTGCCGGACGTGAAGTAGAGGAGGAGGGGATCGACCGAGCGTGTCGGCTCGAAGGGGGCGGGTTCAGCCGGCATGGCGTCGAGAGCAGCGCCGAACGTTGTCCAACCACCGAGATCGCCACCAACTACGAACTGTGCGATCACGCTAGGGCATTCCCCGAGGACTTCCGCAAGGCGAGTCGCTCCCGGCTCGTCACAGATGGCAGCAACCGCGCCCGCTCGGTTGATCCGATAGGACTGATCCTTGGGCATGAGTTGGGTCGTGCCCGGCATCGGGATCGCACCGATCTGAAAACAGCCAAGCAGTACGGCGTACCATTCGACCACCCGAGGCA
>BTQS01000086.1:0-7933 GCA_036985995.1 Acidimicrobiia bacterium | reverse complement strand
CGGACAGGGCAAAACGCTTGAGCCATTCGGCAAGGGCAGGCACGCCGCAGTCGAGCCGATCGAGGTCATCGGTTGCCTCGACCCTGCGAACGGGCCGCAGTTCGATCACGCGGGAGGAATCTGGCTCGGATGTGCGAACAGGTCCACGAGTTCAGGGACAGCCACTGGCGCCTCATCAAGGGCATCAACAAAGCGGGAGAACTCTTCGTGGCTGAGAACCACGGGCTGATACTCAGCGATCAACGACCGGGCACGGCTGACCGCGCTATCTTCGACAAACGCCGTCTTCGACGTACCCAACAGCGTGGCTGCCTCGCGCACAAGTGCGTCGCTTTGCGCCTTCACACGGAAGTTCCATCTGCTGTCGCGTTGTTCCGCCGTCATACTGTGCTCCAGATCGGTGTAAGTACATTGTACGTACACATAGGCACGATGTCAACGCTCCCGCCGAGTGTCGACTCTTCATGCAGATCGGGGTGACGCTCCGGCCTTCCTGGTCGTCCTGGTACGCACCGCATCGAGCGCAGGAGTGGACCAGATGACACCAGCGGCAGCATCTTCCCATTCGAGGGGACCCGGTTGGCGGGTATCTGCAGGAATCGGTGTCTTGGGGACGCTCACGCCCACAAGCATTTCTCGCGCAAGATCATCGAACTCGAGTATCCGGGCAAGCGATACAAGGCGCCGAAGGGCCGGGATCGCACCGAGTTGCTTGGCAAGGGAACGCAGCTCTTCGATATCGATGTCTGAGGATGCTGTGTCGAGGGCGTCGCCAAGAACGCCGAGTCCTCCGATCAGGTCGCAGCGACGCGCACCATCGAGCAGTGCCCGCTCGAGAGTGGAGACGTTGGCGCCGTATCCGGCGCTCACCGAACCCACGGCCACGGTGGCAGAGCGCTCGCGGACAACATCGACAGGTCGATCGGCCAACTCGGTGATGCGTACCTGGTCGGGGCACGCAACCTGAATGACACGCGACGGACGAATGACCAATCCGTGATGTGCAAGTGCCGATCGATACGCGATGCGGTGTGGACGATCAGAGAAGACAGCAGCCACAGCCAGCGCAGTGTCCTCGGCAGCCGCAGACGTACCAAGTCGTCCGAGAGGCCGAATCGCGTAGTGGCCCCGACTCACCCGCCCGATCAAACCATCGTCGACGAGTCTGCTCAGGAGGTTGACGGTGGATTGAGGCGAGCGTCCGAGAATCTCGACGGCTTCCGCTGTCGAGAACGTTGATTCCCCCGCAGCGGTGAGCCGGTCGAGTAGATTCAATGCTGTCTTACGAGCCATTGGAAGTCTCCGGTACTTATGCACTTATACATGGTTTTCGTGTATTCGTGCACTATTGTACCGAAACGGGTCTACCTGTCAAACAGCCCTCATGCAGGCCAACATCGACATCTACCGAATCTGGCGTGTCCCAGGCGTGTCCCAAGCCCGAAATGCAACCCCCGAGTTCTTGACCCGAGACGCGCAGAATCCCTTGCGTCGCAAGGGATTCTGGCTTGTAGCCCCGATGGGATTTGAACCCACGCTACCGCCTTGAGAGGGCGGCGTCCTAGGCCTCTAGACGACGGGGCCGTACGACAGAAGCGAATCTGCCAGCTCGGGGGGAAGGACTTGAACCCTCAATATCTGGACCAGAACCAGGTGTGTTGCCAATTACACCACCCCCGAAAGCGTTGGCAAGGATACGACCAGGTATCCCCTAGTGCCAACGCCGCCGCTCACTCATTCTGTGGGCCACATTGTGCATATTTGTACAATGGAACCCTGGGTACGCGATCAGAGGAGGGCTCTGGCGTTTCGGATACGCTCCAGCGTTTCGGCACGCCCGAGGATCTCGAGGGACTCGAAGAGGGGTGGGCTCACCATCGAACCGGAGATGGCAACGCGTATAGGCTGGAGGCCTTTGCGGGCGGACAGACCGTGCTCTTCGAGCATCCCGCGGAGCGCTGCGTCGATCGCTTCGGTCGTCCACGGTTCGAGATCTTCGAGGACGGCCAGGGCACCGTCGAGCGCGACCGGGGCCGCATCGACCTCCATGACCTTCGACCAGGCAGCTTCGTCGTAGTCATCGATCTCGACGAACAGGAACCGGGCCTGAGAGCCGACCTCAGGCAGGAGCTTCGCCCGTTCCTTCACGAGCGGAACAAGTCGTGCGAACCGCTCGCGATCCCCCTCCGAGAGAGCCCTGCCGACGGCTTCCTCCACAATCGGCAGGGTCGCCGACACGAACTCATCGTCGTCCATGTCGCGGATGTACACGCCGTTCATCCACTCCAGCTTTTTGTGGTCGAACACGGCAGGGTTCTTCGAAACGGTCGACAGATCGAACCGTTCGACCATCTCGTCGAGCGAAGCGATCGTCTCGTCGTCTCCAATATTCCACCCGAGGAGCGCCAGGTAGTTGTTCATGGCCTCAGGGAGATAACCCGCCTCCCGGTATGCAGACATCGCCGTATCGCCGTGGCGCTTCGACAGCTTCTTGCCATCTGGCCCCATCAGCAGAGAGAGATGCGCGTAGATCGCAGGCTCAGCACCCATCGCCTGAGTCAACAAGATGTGCTTCGGCGTTGAAGAGAGCAGATCCTCTCCTCTGATCACGTGGGTGATCCCGTAGTCGACGTCGTCCACCGTTGATGCAAGGTGGTACGTCGGAGTGCCATCGGAACGCAGGATGACGAAGTCGTCGACCTGGGCATGGTCGAAACGTATGTCACCACGCACGACATCGGTGAACGTGGTCTCTCCGGGCCGCGGCACCTTGAAGCGCACCACCGCGGTTTCGCCTGCGGCAAGCCACTTCGAGATCTCCTCGTACGGTGGCTCGAGGCTGCCGTCATATGCCGGAGATGTACCGGCTGCGCGTGCCGCCTGTTTGAACGCATCGAGCTGCTCGCCAGTCGCGAGCGAGTAGTAGGCGTGACCTCGTCGCACGAGTCCGTGGGCTACCTCGCGGTACCTGTCGTAGCGATCGGATTGCCGATACGACCCGTGCCGACCTCCCGCGTCGAACCCTTCGTCCCATTCGAGACCGAGCCAGCGGAGGTATTCGAGGATGTCGGCCTGGAACTCATCTGTGCTGCGGGCCCTGTCTGTGTCGTCCGATCGCAGGATGAACGTTCCCCCGCTGTGACGTGCGAAGAGGTAGTTGTACAGCGCCGTTCTCGCCGCACCCACATGGAGATAGCCCGTCGGAGAGGGCGCGAACCTCACGCGCACGGTCATGCCCGCAGCACCGGATTCAGGAGCACTCCAATCCCCTCGATCTCGACCTCGACACGGTCGCCATCTGTGATCGGCCCAACGCCCCCAGGTGTTCCTGTGAGGATCACATCCCCAGGCAGGAGCGTCATCACCTTCGAGATGAACGAGACAAGCTCAGCCACACCAAAAATGAGGTCGCTCGTCACACCCTCCTGGCGGACCTCACCGTTGACGGTGCACATGATCGCATTCGGCTCTGTCGGATCGAACTCGGTGTCGATGGCAGGGCCCAGCGGACAGAATGAGTCAAAACTCTTCGCTCTCGTCCACTGCCCATCGGAACGTTGCAGGTCCCTAGCCGTGACATCGTTCGCCGCTGTGTATCCGAGAATGTGGCTGCTCGCGTCCTCCGAGTCGATGTTCCTGGTCACCTTCCCGATGATCACAGCGAGCTCGGCCTCGTGATGAACTTCCCGGGATTGCAGCGGGAGCTTGATAGGGGCCAGGGGGCCGATCACCGACGTTGGGGGCTTCATGAAGAGAATGGGAGACTCCGGCACCTCTGAGTCCATTTCCGCAGCATGGTCCGCATAGTTTTTCCCGACCGCCAGGACCTTCGTTGGGATGACCGGAGCCAACAGTTTGACCTGGGTGATGGGCAGAACCGTCTCAGAACGCTCCCACTGAAAGAATGGCGAACCGTGGTACAGCCGGATCCCTTCTGGCTCGACCGCACCGTACGTGATGTCGTTTGCCTCCGCGTCGATGCGAACGATCTTCATGCCGCCTCCCGATCAGGGGTAGTAATTACCGGAACGGTAGGACGCATTGCGCTCCAGCTGCTCATCCGTGAGCCCATCGAACACCTTCTGAAAGTGCTCGATGCCGATCGCTACGAACAAAGCGGATGCCTCGACGAGGATTTCGTCATCCGCCTCGATCGTCCCTTCACCCCACATCTTGTTCCCTTCGGCCTTCGACATCCACGCAGCGCCACGGACGGTCACGCCGAGAGGAACCGGGCGTATGTAGTTCGTCACGAGGCGCGCTGTCACCCCGGGCGACCCGTATACCACAGGTACGTAGCCCAGCAGATCATCCATGAAGGCCGCTATCGCACCCCCATGCACAACACCGGGGCCACCCTCAAAGCGCGGAGCGAACTCGAGATCGGTGAGGATGGTCGATCCCTCGAGGCGTGGCACGAGACCGAGGCCTTCGACCGCCTCGGGCCCACAACCCCAGCAGTAGGGAGTGTGGGAGCCGACGACATGCGCGATCTTGGGCTCGAACTCGACGTGGTCACCGGTGAGGTAGCGGTAGCGATTGCTCATGGAATTCGTGGGTACCTATATGTACTCGAGCCACTCAGGGTGGAGGTCGAGCTTACCGTGCACAGTCCCCATGAACAGCTCCTGAGCCCGCCGTGTGACAGGCCCGGGCTTTCCGTCGCCGACGGGGCGATCGTCGACTTCTCGAACGGGCGTTACCTCTGCTGCCGTGCCCGTGAAGAACACCTCGTCTGCGTAATAGAGGTCGGTCCTGGTGATGGCAGACTCTCTCATGGTGTAACCGTCTTCCTCGAGAAGCTGATACACGGAACGTCGCGTGAACCCGTCGAGCGCGCCGGCCGACGTCGGAGGCGTATGGACGGCGCCTCGTCGCACCATGAACAGATTCTCTCCCGATCCTTCAGCGATGAGCCCGTCATCGTTGAGCAACAACGCCTCGTCATACCCGGCCTTGATCGCAGCGGTCTTGGCCATGACCGAGTTGATGTAGCCACCTGTTCCCTTGGCATCGGGCATGAAGGAGTTCTGTCCGATCCGACGCCACGACGACACAGCGACCCTGATCCCGTTCTCGAGACCCTCCTCGCCTAGGTACGCACCCCATTCCCACGCCGCGATGACCATACGAACCCTGGCCCCAGCAGGATTCAACCCCATCGAGCCCGTTCCGAAGAATGTGATCGGCCTGATGTACCCGGACCGCAACCCGTTGACCCGGAGCAGCTCTTTGCACACCTCGACGAGTTCTTCGACAGAGTATTCGAATGGGATACCGAACGCCTTCGCTGAGCGGCGGAGACGGTCGATGTGGTCGGTGAGCCGGAACACTGCCGTGCCGGTGTCCGTTTCGTAGGCTCGGATACCCTCGAAGGCACCGGTTCCGTAGTGGAGTCCGTGAGAGAGAACATGGATCTTCGCCTCGTCCCACGGAACGAGGGCACCGTCCATCCAGATGTGTTCCGTAGCTTCCATGTCGCTAGTTTGGCATGCCGCCGGTGGCTAGTGGTCTAGGCACTGGCTACCGGAGATAGCGTGCGTGCCACTCCAGGATCGCCTCGAAACGCTCGACGCGGTGTTTCGGGGTACCACTTCGAGACAGTTCATGGCTTTCCCCCGATGGGAAGAGCAACAGCTCGGTGTCGGTGCCACCGCGATACAGTGCACCGAAGAGTTGCTGGCCCTGTTCGATGGGGCATCTGAAGTCGGTTTCTGAGTGGATCACGAGGGTCGGTGTGGTGATCTTGTGCGCCCGTGCGAGAGCGCTTGCTCTCCACAGTTCATCTGCCCCGTGTGGCATGTCGGTACCGAGGTACAAGGACAGGAAGAACGGGATATCCGTCGTTCCAGCCATCGAAACCCAGTTGTACACGCCTCGTTCCGCTACGGCTGACCGGTACGACTGATCCATCGACGTGACCATTGCGGTGGAGAGTCCACCGTATGAGCCACCCATGATCCCCATGCGGCTCGTGTCGAGACGTCCGAATCGTTCCGCAGCCGCGTACGGTGCCGCCTTGAGGTCTTGCATATCCGGAGGCACCTCCTCGCTCCAACGCCCGCATGGGACCGAGACGTGGTCATATCCGTAGCCGGACGATCCGCGCGGGTTGATAGCAACAACGCCGTACCCGGCACCGACGTACACCTGAAACTCGTCGAAGAACCCCCACCCGTACTGGGTCGCCGGACCACCATGGATATTGAACAGCAACGCCACGGTGCCCTCGCCATGGGGCAAGTACACCCAACCATGGACCTCAGCACCGTCGGACTCAAACGTGAACTCCTCAGGCGCAACGAGGTCGACGGACTCGATGAACTCTTCGTTGAGCGACGTGAGGGCCTTCTCCGACGAGCCGTCCCACCGGTACACCTCGCCAGGCTGTGTCGGCGACGACGCGGTGAAAACTCCTGCCGATCCGTCATCGTTCGGATCCCAGCCTGTGATGACACGCGCGCCTCGAGCAATGTCGCTCACAGAACCGTCACTGTCGATGATGACCACCCTGTGGGCTCCACGGTCTTCGAGTACACAGGTGAGCCGACCGCCATCGACGAAGCGCGGAGCGCAGAGAGCGCTCGGCGGCTGCTGGGGCATGAGGTTGCGATCGAGATCGGTCAGGCGTGACAGGCCACCGTCAGGCTCGACCCTGTGGAGCTGCGGGGGAAGCAGCGTGATCCGGTCGGTCTCGCGGCCGAGAACGAAAAGCGTTCCGTCCCGGTCGAAACCGGACCACATCCACGCACCGCGAGCAGTGACGATGTGGGGCTCTCCACCGGATACAGCGACCGTGAACACGTGGTTGAGCGGATTCGTCCATCGATCCTCATCCGTCGCCGATGTATAAGTGATCGAGGTACCGTCGGGATTCCACAACACCCCGGTCTCGGAGCAGTCACCGGAGATGAGCTGCGTGGTGCCATGTGTCGATGCGTCAATGAGCCAGATGTGTGAGCGCCTGTCGTAGGTCCATCCGAGATTGTCGAAGCGGAAGGACGGATGCTCGATGCGGCGCGGCAGGCGCTTCCGTTCATCTTCGTCGTCTATGTCATCGACGTACTCTGGGACCACTGCTGCGATAGTCGTGCCATCAGGGGACCATGCGATCTCGGAGACGCCGAGTTCGAAGTCCGTGACGACCTCCGCTTCTCCACCGTCTACGGGCATCAGTGCGATCTGTGGCTTGTCGTCGTCCTCTGGACCTTTGCGGAGGAACGCAAGCATCGTGCCGTCCCGTGACCACCTGGGAGAATGATCCATGCGGCCAGACGTCAAGCGGCGTGCGCCCTGGCCGTCCCAAAACCACAGTTGTCGCACGTATTCGTCAGCTTCGATATCCATCTGTGTGACGACGAACACGACCCGTTCACCGTCCGGGTGGAGATACGCATCGGACGGTACGCGGTACTCGCCGAGTTGGCCGGGGCGCATAGAAACTCCTCACAGTGGACAACAGGCCCAACGGTAGGCAGTTCACGGTTGGAGCCGCTGGATCGCAATGTGGAAGCTGGGAGTCGAAGGATCCCTACAAGACGAGTGTCGCGAGCCACCCGGCTGCAAGGCCGTACAGGCCGGCGACGACATCGTCCATCGTGACACCGAGAGCACCGGGGAGATGCTCCGCCTGAGGCACGCCGGGCAAGACCTTGAAAATGTCGGCCAGCCGAGCGACCACGACGGCGATCAACCACGGCCAACCGGCCAGTCCGATGATCGCAACAAACGTTCCGGCCATCTCGTCGATGACAATCCAGCCTGGATCCGCATGATCCCGAGCGAACGGACGCGCCGACCACATCGACAATGCGAGGAAAACAGCGAACACGCCGAGATGAAACCACCACGGCCGATACCACCACAGCAGCCCGAGGCCGGCAGCCAACGTCGCACCGAACGTCCCCGCGCCATTGTCCGATCCCCATAGCTT
>BTQS01000085.1:0-8207 GCA_036985995.1 Acidimicrobiia bacterium | reverse complement strand
ACAGCAATCCGGAGAAACCGTGGGTGCGCCTGAACCCCCAAATCAGCTGCCCGAGCTGAAGACGGGGGAGCGAATCCCCGCACGCTCTCCGGAGTGCGTTCGCACAGAGCCACGGACTTCAATAGCAGGCCCCCGGCGTCGGATCTCTACAGAGTCCCGTAGGACCGATTGATCAACCCGACGGCACGATCACGAGACCGCAGGGCCATCGACATGTCCCAGACGTCCCTCTGTAAGGGCCACCCAGTAGTCGGCACCTGTCGGGAGGATGGCGTCGTTGAAGTCGAATGCCGGGTTGTGCCATGGCAGGCCGTTGGCGCCACTGGTCCCGTTTCCGATGAACACGTAGCAGCCGGGCCGCTGCTCGAGCATTCGAGCGAAATCCTCCGAGGCAGGGTTCGGGGCGCAGTTGGAGTCGACCGCAGCTTCTGTGACGACCGAGCATGCTGCGCCGGCCACATGGGAGGTCTCGGTGGGAGTATTCATCGTGACGTCGAACTCGTGGCTGTAGTCCACGGAGTAGTCGAGGCCGTGGGCCAGGCATACCCCCTCGACGATCTCGCCGATCCGGCGTTCGATCGTTTCGCGTACGACAGCGGTGAATCCTCGTGCGTCGCCGCGAATGGTCACAGTACTGGGGAGAACGTTTCGGGATCCGTCAGTGACAAATTCGGTGACCGAGACGACGCCGCCGTCCATCGGGCTCAAAGACCTCGATACGACTGTCTGAAGGGCGACGACGAGTTCGGCTGCGGGGACCATGGGGTCGAATGTCATGTTGGGCGCGGAGGCGTGGCCGCCACGGCCGCGAATGTGGATGACGAAGTCATCTTCGAACGCCATCATCGGTCCGGACCGCAACGCGAAGTGGCCGGCGGGCACGCCGGGTACACAGTGCATCCCGTACACCTCATCGATGGACCACCGCTCGAACAGGCCGTCGTCGATCATCGCTTGTGCTCCCAGTCCTTCTTCTTCGTTCGGCTGGAAGATGAAGTGCACCGTTCCGTCAAAGTCTCCGTTGAGGGCAAGTTCTCTGGCCGCGCCGAGCAGCATGGCCGTATGCCCGTCGTGGCCACATCCGTGATGTCGCCCATCGACCCGGGACCGGTACTCGGTCGTGCTGTGGGTCTCGATAGGCAGGGCATCCATGTCGGCTCGTAGGCCAATGCTGTGTTTGCCATTCCCCCGTCGTAGAACCCCTACGACACCGGTTCGGCCCACCCCGGTCTCCACATCGACACCGAACGACACAAGAAGCGACGCGACCTTCGCCGCGGTCCCGCTAACGTCAAAGCGAACCTCGGGCGACTCGTGAATAGCACGTCGCCAGGCGGTCATCTCGTCATGGAACCACGAGGTGCGAAGGGCCGAAGCGTGCGCGGGCATCTACACGGCCTGCCCGGGCGCAGGCCAGTTCGAAATCCCCTGGTCGACCATGCAGCGTCGCGGCGAACTCACCAGACCTGTCTGTGGTGGTTTTCGGGCCTGGAGCGTGCTCGAACGATGAAAGGCCACTCCTGCGGCGTGAAGTGTGTCCGACTCGATATCGCCTCTACGGCTCGGATCAACCTGCATACTCGGACCTCAGACTGGCTGTCTGTTGCGATGGTAAACGACGCGTTCGGTTCTGAGTCGATGGTCGGCTCGCAGAACGCCCTGAGGAGAAGCAATATATATAGAAGCAGACCCAACGGATATACTGTGGACATGACGAAACGACTGGTAGACATCGATGACGAGCTGATCGCTGAGGCCCGGCGACTCACCGGTGCAGCGACGATGAAGGAAACCGTCAACACCGCACTCCAGGAACTCATCGATACTGAGCTCCGCCGTCGCCACCTACGCCGACTTGAGACCGGCGAGGGCACCGATCTCGCCGATGACGAGACCATGCGGGCTGCATGGGGGTAGCGCCGCTGTTCCTGGCCGACAAGAGTGCTCTCGCCCGACTCGATCATCGAAGTGTCGACGACCGTCTGGGGCACCTGCTGGTAGAGGGCCTGGTCGCTACCTGCCCGATCATCGATCTCGAGGTCCTCTACAGCGCCCGCTCGCTCGTTGACTACGAGGCCATCCTCGCTGAACGCCGAGCTCTGCCTTCGTACCCCATCACCACGGCAGTCACCGACCGTGCTATCGACGTCCAGCATCGGCTCGCCCGACGAGGGCATCATCGGATCTCCTTGCCCGACCTGCTCATCGCAGCCGTGGCTGAGCTCAATGACCTCGCAGTCATGCACTACGACGCCGACTACGACCGCATCGCCGAGATCACCAACCAACCCGTCGAATGGGTCGTACCTCGAGGATCGGTCTGACACGGCACCGCACCGAGCGCCGCGCGTCAAGTGCCCTCATGCAACCCATCTAGAGTGCCTCTACCTTGCAGCTAGGGAAGGAGCACGCAATGGCACGATTCATGATGGTCTACAAAGGTGAGGCCACAGACATGGCAGACATGACCAACGAGGAAGCCGTCGAGATCATGGGGAAATGGGCCGAGTGGATGGGCGGGATCGGGGAGGCGCTGACCGACATAGGCGCGCCGTTTGGTCCCGGGGCATCTCTCGTAGACGACGGAAGCTCGGGAACTGCTGTGTCTCTCACCGGCTACTCGATCCTCGAAGCAGCCGACATGGCCGCAGCGCAGGCACTCGCGGACGACCACCCATTCCTGAGCGAGGGCAAGGGCGACTATTCCATCGACATGTACGAGCTGATGCCCGTCCCCGTCGGCTGAGCCGGCCCTACGGCGTCGGCACGCCCTCAAGGCGAGGCCGAGACGGGCAGCGAAGGCGAGCAAGCCCACCCGTAGGCGTCTGGCGTAGATTCCGGCAACATCGTGCCGGAATCTACGCCAGACGCCTACGCGCGGCGGGTGGATGGGGTATGTTGAAGGGACGGCTACCAGACACAGACCCTGATGCACTTCCGTGACCGATACCACGCAGGCGAACTTCTCGGGAACCTCTTGAGCACGAAGCTCGAGGAGTTGACCGAGGGCATCGTGTTGGGCCTACCGAGAGGTGGCGTTCCCGTTGCGGCAAAAGTGGCAGAGAGCCTCGACCTTCCGCTCGATGTGTACCTGGTGAGGAAACTCGGCGTGCCGGGGCACGAGGAGCTCGCCATGGGAGCGATCGCCACCGGTGGCGTCAAGGTCCTCAACGACAACGTCCTGAATCACCTCGGCATCGATGAAACGACCATCGACGCAGTCGCTGAGCAGGAACTCGTCGAACTCGAACGGCGCGAACGACTGTATCGCGGCCACCGACCACCACTCGCCCTGGCAGGACGGGACGTGATCCTTGTCGACGATGGGATCGCTACCGGCGCATCCATTCGGGCAGCGATCGAAGCGGTACGCATGAGCGGTCCCTCGAGCGTGACCGTAGGAGTCCCGGTCGCACCAGCGTCAACCGAACGGGAGATGCGTTCGATCACCGATCGCTTGATCGTCATGCAAACACCAAGACCCTTCTTCGCCGTCGGTTCGTCGTACCGCGATTTCACCCAGACAACAGATGACGAGGTCCGCGGTTTGCTTGGCACGTAGGACAGCCGGTACAGCTGACCCCGTTCTTGCGTAACTGAGTCCCGCACGGGAGGGACTCAGTTACGCAAGAACGGGGTCTGTGGGCTGCTGGGCGCGCCCTAGCCCTCTTCGAGCGGCTTCCAGTTCGGGAAGATGGCATCCGCGATCAGTTCCGCCATGATCACCCGACCCGGCTGTTTCGGATGGAAGCCGTCCGCCGCAAAGAGGTCCTCGCGGCCCTCGGTTGGAGTGAACCAATCAACGAGCACGGCGTTGTCGTACCGCTCAACGCCCTCAGCCAGAGTCCGATTCGTAGTGGCCTCCCAGCCACGCGTTGGAACATGAACGTTAACGAACACCATGAGACGTTCCTCGCCTGCGGCCTCCATCACCTCGTCGAAGTGCTGCGCCTGGGCAGGGCCGTTCGTCCCGAGACCGATGATGATCACTTGGGGTGGCTCTGGCTGCTTGACAAGCTCAGCGACCAACTCCGGAGCGTCGAGGAACTGGCGCGACACAGTTGCATCGACGATGTCCTCACCGCCGAGCCGCTTCTCTATCTCCCGCTCCGACCCCAGCATCACCGAATCGCCGATCGCTGCGATCCAATCGTCGGGCGGCTCGAATTCGTAGGAGATTCGATGGGTTGCGGAGTTGCCGGCGTCATCGGCGAGCGCGACGATCACCGTGTTCGTTCCAAGATCGTTTGTCACCGGGTACTCGAAGTTCCCGTCGTCGTCCACAACGACCGGCTCGTCGTTGACGGTTACCAACGTACCCGGCTCGGTTGAGCCAACGAAATCGAAGGAGTAACGGTCGAGGACCTGTCCATGTGTGGGAACCGACTCGAGACCTGGTGGCTCCGTATCGGCCGGTACCGTGGTGGTCGTGGTTGGTATCGACGTCGTTGGCGGCGGCGGAAGTGACGTCACCGGCGCCGTCGTTGTCGTCGATGACGTCGGGTTCGTGGGCTCGGTAGAGGGATCATCAACAGCGGCCGAACTGCATGCGGCAACGACGAGGGCGACAGCGAGCGAGAGACCGACGACCAACTTCATCCGAGGTAGTTTGGTACCGGTCGTTGCATACCGCCGCCAGCCTTCAAGTAACCTGGAAGACGGACAACGAACGACTGGCCCCGTAAGGACGTGGAACACCCATGACCGATCAACCCGCCTCGCCACCGCCTGTAGCGTCTGAATCCCGCGGATGGGCGGTCGCCGCGCACCTTCTGCCCTGGATCGGGATCGGATTCTTCGGCCCACTCTTCGTCTGGCTCATCAAACGGGATGAGGACCCGTTCGTGGAAATGCATGCACGGGAGTCGCTCAACCTGCAGATCTCGTTGCTCATCTACCTCGTCGTGTCGGCGATCCTGATCATCGTGTTCATCGGATTCCTCTTGATCCTCGCAGTAGCGGTCTTCGGACTCGTCGTGAACATCATCGCTGCGATCAAGGCAGCGAACGGTCAGCCCTATCGCTATCCCCTGATCATTCGATTCGTGAGTCCACGGGCATCGGCCGCATGACAAGCGCCACCGAGATCCCGCTCTGGGTGAAAGTCACCGCCATCGCACTCACCGCACTGGTCGTCGCGGCAGTTATCGGGGGCATGCTCCTCTACTGACAGAGCGCCCCGGTCTGACACGATTCTGTGCCTCCGTGCTGTGGAATGCTCCGACCGTCGGTCACATCCCGAGACCGCGCCCGATGATCTCCTTCATGATCTCGGTCGTGCCACCGTAGATCGTCTGCACCCTGGCATCGAGATACGCCTGAGCGATCGGGTACTCCAACATGTAGCCGTATCCGCCGTGCATCTGCACACCCATGTCGACTACCCGCCGCAGCATCTCGGTGGTCCACCACTTCGCCTCTGCGGCTTGTTCGATCGTGAGCTCACCCTCGAGGTGGGCCTGAAGCAACCTGTCGACGAACACCCGTCCGATGTCGACCTCCGTCTTCGCTTCGGCGAGCTTGAACCGGTTGTGCTGGAACCGCCCGATCGGACGTCCAAACGCAGTACGGTCCCTGGCGTACTCGATCGTCAGTTCCAACGCTGCTTCCGCTCCTGCCGCGGCGCCAACGGCGATCGAGAGTCTCTCCTGAGGGAGGTTGGCGATGAGCTGAAGGAACCCCGAGCCCTCCTCTCCGAGGCGGTTCGCCACCGGCACCTCAACATCGGTGAAGAACAGCTCGGCGGTATCCTGAGCGTGGAGTCCCATCTTGTCGAGGTTGCGGCCGCGTTCGAAGCCGTCCATACCGTCCTCAACGACGAGGAGCGTCAGGCCACCGTGGGGGTCATCCGACGTACGGACGACCACGATGACGAGGTCCGCGTTGATGCCGTTTGTAATGAACGTCTTGGAGCCGTTCAGGAGGTAGTGGTCCTCCTCGAGCCGCGCAGAGGTGCTGATACCGGAGAGGTCGGACCCCGTTGCGGGCTCTGTCATCGCGAGCGCCGTCATCAGGTCCCCGTTGGCGAGGCCCGGCATCCACCGCCGCCGCTGCTCGGAGGTGGAGTAGGTGAGAAAGTACGGGATGCAGATGTCGTTGTGAAGGGTTATGCACATCCCTGATGCGCCTGCTACCGAGGCGGAGAACACCTCACCGATCACGGCGTTGTAACGGAAGTCGTCGACACCACCTCCCTCGAACTCCGACGGGATGGCCATGCCGAGCAGTCCCGCCTTCCCGGCCTTGCGGAACATCTCCTTGTCCACCTTGCCGGCACCGCTCCACTCGGCGTGATGAGGAAGGATCTCCGTCTCGAGGAACTGCTGCACCGAAGCCCTGAACAGGTCGTGCTCGGTTTCAAAGATCGTGCGCTTCATCGACGCTGCTCCCGTTGTCGCTGCGGACGAACGGTACATCCGCGGCGGTGCATGTGTCGGAATAGCGAACTGTGTGCCATACATACCCCCCGGGGGTATGCTTGGCGTATGGACATCCCCATAGAGGACCGTGACGACCTCATCAATCGGCTCCGCCGCGTTGAAGGCCAGCTGCGCGGTCTCCAGCACATGATCGACGAAGGGCGCGACTGCAACGACACACTCACGCAATTCGCTGCCGCGAACCGTGCCCTCAGCCGTGCAGGCTTCAAGTTCCTGTCGGCAACGATGGAACAATGCAGGCTGCATCCCGATGAGGCGGATGAGTCTGGCTACACACATGAAACGCTGGAGAAGATGTTCCTCCGACTTGGCTAGGGCGTGTTGAACAACACCCCTCAGGGCGCCGTAAGCGATCCCTTGTAGTTGTCGAGATCGTCCCTGATCACGGTCACATTGACACCGGCTGCCTCGAGGAATCCAGCAGCGATTCCAGCCCGGTAGCCACTCTGACAATGGATGAGAACCTCGTCGCCTGCGTACGCCTTTGGGTCCTTCGCCACATCGGCGAGATGCGCGAGCGTTGCGCCAGGGATCACACCCGCTCGATGTTCGACCGGATCGCGAACGTCGAGGATGTTGCGTGCATCATCGCCGAGATCTGCGAACGTCGTGATGGCGGTCGTGGCGAGGGGACCATCGACCATTGCCTCGAGGCTCTCGGGATCGATGCGGCCTACGACGTCGTCCCAGCCGATCCGCTGAAGATGAACACGAACCTCTTCAACCTGCGGCTTCGTGCCAACGAGCACGACCGGCGAGTTCCACGGCAGGGTCCAGCCCATGTACACGGCATCGTCCGTCGACATCTGGAACGACAGGCTCCCCGGCAGGTGACCGGTCGCATAGTTCTCGAAGAGGCCGACATCGATGATCGTCGCATCCCCGACCTCGTCCAGTGTCGTGAGTAGCGGAAGTTCGCCTGCCGGCGGTGCTCCAAGCGGCAGGAGGTTCGACGGGGCCATGTGCTTGTAGTACACGGGATACTGCTTGTACCCCATCAGCTGACTCATCGCAAAGACCTCGGCCGACGGTGCGAGCAGGGCCGGGTTCTGGAGCTTCTCGCGCTCGATGGTGCTCGTTGTGTCCGCAACGTCGGACGCCGAACAGAACGAGCCGGTGCCGTGCGTCGGGGCAACGACGGATGGGTCGGGGAGGGTGTCGGCGATGCGGTGTGTCGAGGCGTACTGATCCTTGAGCAGCTGATCCGTGTGATCGGGGCCGAGAAGGTCGGAACGGCCCACCGCGCCTACGAGCATGGATCCGCCTGAGAAGATCGCGACAGGACCCTCGGGTGACTCCAGCACGTAGGACGTGTGATGGTGGGTGTGGCCCGGCGTGTGCATCGCACGCATGAGCCAGCCGCCGACCTCGATCGTGTCGCCGTCGACAAGCGGAGTGTGTTCGTAGGTCGCGCCCGTGTTGGCAGGGAGGACGTACGTAGCGTTGTGGGCCTTTGCGAGTCGCATGCCACCGCTGACGTAGTCATTGTGGATGTGGGTCTCGAACACCGCTTCGAGGTGCGCGTCGATACCATCGAGAACCGCCTCGAAACGGTCGAGGTCTCGCTGGATGTCGACCGCAACGGCTTCGCCGCCGACCACGACGATGTAGGAGTGATCGCCGAGGCTGTCGGTGCTGATCTGTTTGGCGAAAGCTCTCGCGCTTGGGGTCGAGAGATCGATGATCATGTGTACCCTATCACTACGCTCTGCGTCATACTATTATACCCCCCTGGGTATCATCTCCGATGAAGAAAGACTGACGATG
>BTQS01000084.1:0-8269 GCA_036985995.1 Acidimicrobiia bacterium | reverse complement strand
GAACCTGGTCGTTTCCCTTCCCCGTTGCTCCGTGCGCGATGGCATCGGCGCCGGACTCGATCGCCGCACGGACCAGACCCTTCGAGATGACGGGACGCGCCAGGGACGTCCCCAACAGGTAGTAGCCCTCGTACAGGGCTGACGCCCGGAACGCGGGGAACACATACTCCTCGACGAACTCCTCACGGAGGTCCTCACAGATCGCCTCGACCGCGCCGGTCTCGAGCGCCTTGACGCGGGCCTCCTCGGTCTCTTCACCCTGGCCGACATCGGCGGTGTATGCGATGACCTCGGCCCCGTACTCCTCCTGGATCCATCTCAGGATCACCGATGTGTCGAGTCCGCCGCTGTAGGCGAGGACGACCTTCTTGATGTCCTTGCTCATGACTTCTCCGTTCCTTGTACACGTTTGGAAACCTCGTCGGCACCCACCGATTCGTCTGCGACGACGAGGATCGTGTCGTCGCCTGCGATGGTTCCGAGCAGGCCCTCGATCCCAGCGCCATCGATGCGGCTCGCAACGAACTGAGCGGCACCCGGGGGCACCTTCAGAACGACGAGGTTGCCCGATGTCGCTACGGATACCACGAACTCATCGACAGCCTGAAATAGCGCCCTGCGTTCTGCTGCCACCGTGCCGCTGCCGATCCGATATACGAACGATCCGTTGGTCTTGACCCGTATCGCTCCGATCGCCTCGAGATCTCTCGACACCGTCGCCTGGGTGACCTCGAAACCACCGGTCGCGAGCGCCTCGCCGAGATCGGCCTGGCTCGATACGTCCGAGCGCTCCAACAGCGACCGCACGAATCTGCGCCGTGTCTCTGTCTCGGCCCTCATGTACCCTGCTCCGCCGTCACCATCGTGCCGATCCCTTCCGGGGTGAACACCTCGAGGAGCAGAGAATGCTGGATCCGTCCATCGAGGATGTGCGCCTGACCGACGCCATCGTCTACTGCAGAAATGCAGGCACGAAGCTTCGGCAGCATCCCTGCAGACACTGAGCCTGAGTCGATGAGCTCCGAAAGTTCGGGGGTCGTGATGCGAGAGATGAGGCTGTTGTGATCTCCAAGGTCCCTGTACAGGCCTTCGACGTCTGTGAGGAAGATGAGCTTCGACGCTCCAAGTGCTGCGGCGAGCGCGCCCGCTGCGGTATCTGCGTTGAGGTTGTACGTCTTGCCGTCTTGACCACGGGCGATCGGCGCCACAACAGGTACGTATCCCTGCTCCTGGAGGCCTTCGATTATGCGCGTGTTGACCTCGGTGACCTTGCCGACGAATCCCAACCGCTCGTCGTAGGGCTCGGCAACGAACAGGTTCGCATCGAGCCCCGACACGCCGGTGGCGACCGAACCGTGATTGTTCACGAGCCGGACGATGTCCGGATTGATCTCACCGACCAGCGTCGACTGCACGACACGGATAGTGTCCTCGTCTGTGACGCGCAAGCCTTCGAAGAACTGCGGTTCGATACCTCTTTGGCCCATGGCTGCCGAGATATGCGGCCCACCGCCGTGAACGATGATCGGCTTGATGCCGACGTAGTGAAGCATCGCGACATCATCGGCGAAGCTCTCCCTGATGTCGTCGTCGATCATCGCAGACCCGCCGTACTTGATGACGACCGTCGTTCCACGGAATCGCCTGATGAACGGCAGCGCCTCAGAGAAGATCGATGCCTTCCCCATCGTCGCTGCGATCCGGGGTTTCTCCGGTGTCGGGGTGGTGTGCCCTGTGTTCATGGCATCCACCCTTCCCTCGGGAGCCCCTCGGCCTCGTCGAAGCCGAACATGAGGTTTGCGCACTGGACCGCTTGGCCCGCTGCTCCCTTGACGAGGTTGTCGATCGCCGACACGATGACGAGTGTGTTCGTACGGTCGTCGAGATGGAACGATGCCAGCAGTTTGTTGGAACCGACGATCCAGCGAGTGTGCGGCGGATCATCGACCCTGCGCACGAATACGGAATCGCCATAGGCGGCATCGAACGACGCTGTCACGGCTTCGAAGGTCGTACCGGCGGTGGGTGTTGCATAGATCGTCGAGAGGATTCCTCGTTGCATCGGCACGAGGTGGGGTGTGAACAACATCGAGACCGCGGCGCCCGTCACGGCTTCGAGGGCCCGCTCCATCTCCGGGCGGTGCCGATGCGTCAGCACCTTATATGCAGCTACGGACTCATCGATCGCACCGAACTGCAGGCCATCGGACGCCGCTCTCCCCGCACCCGAGGCACCGGTCATCGAATCCGCAACGATGCCCGTGGGCTCGATGAGCCCATCGTCAAGCAGCGGTGCGAGGGGAACGACGACCGAGGTCGGGTAACAGCCTGGAACGGCGACGCGCTCGGCTGCAGCGATCTGCTCTCCGAAGAGCTCCGGGATCCCGTACGCCCAGGAACCGAGTTGCTCAGGGAAGGGGTGATCCATGCCGTATGCCTCGAGATATCGTTGGGGCGTGTCGAGCCGAAAGTCGCTCCCGAGGTCGATGATCTTGGGACCCAGGTCGGCAAGCGCCATCGCAGGTTCACTCGACGCTCCATGTGGCAACGCCATGAAGACGACATCGGCCGAGCCGACGGCGTCGACATCGAACGCCTCGAGTCGCCTGTCCCCTCCGCTCAGTTGGGGGTGCACCGAGGCGAGGGCCTGACCTACCTTCGAATTCGCCCCGACGTGAGACACGGTGAAACCGTGGTGCCCGTCAAGGAACCGAATGAGCTCGCCGCCCGCGTACCCGGAGGCTCCGAGAACCGCTGCTGTGTACATGTACCGCTTTCGTTGAGCGTCCAATTATACGCATATACAGAACTATATGCACTACGAGGACCGCGCACACCGTGGCTTCGAGTCGAGTCGTAGTACGCGCTAGGTACTACGTCCCTGCCATTCGTCGAGCATCCGGTACGCATCCTCTGGTGAGTACGGTCCGTCCTCGATACGGTGCTCGAGAAGCATCTTCATGATGGTGCCGACCTTCCTGCTCGGAGGGATACCGAGGTACGCCATCACATCGTTCCCGTCGATCGGAGGCCGTAGTCTGTCGAGCTCTTCCTTCTGTCGGAGCTCAGCGATGCGGATCTCGAGCTCATCGATCCTGTTGGAGATGGTGCGGGCTCTTCGCTCATTCCGCGTCGTGACGTCACATCGGACGAGCTCGTTGAGTTCGGCGACCAGCGGCCCGGCATCGCGGACGTATCTGCGCACAGCCGCATCCGTCCATCCCATTTTGTAGGTATGCGGCCGCATGTGAAGAAACACCAGACGAGAAACATCCTCGATCAGATCGTTCGGATACCTCAGATCCTTCATTCGTGTACGCGTCATGCGGGCACCGACAACCTCGTGATGGTGGAACGAAACACCAGCCTTACCGAACTCACGTGTTGCGGGCTTTCCGATGTCGTGGAAGAGCGCTGCAAGCCGTAGCCTCAGTCGTGGACTCGTTTTGCCGACGACAGCGATCGTGTGGGCAAGCACATCCTTGTGCCTGTGGACCGGATCCTGCTCGACCCCGAGTGCAGGGACCTCGGGGATGAACTCGGCGGCGAGCCCGGCGCGAACCAACGCATCGAGCGCAACAACCACATCGTCGCCCACGATGAGCTTGTCGAACTCTGTCCTTATCCGCTCGGCAGAAATGATCGACAGACGCTCCTTCATCTCGACTACGGCCTCCATCGCTCGATCGTCGGGCACGAAACCGATCGTCGACATGAAACGGAAGAGACGGAGCATGCGCAGGGGATCATCACCGAAAGAGACGTGGCCATCCACGGGTGTGCGCAGCACCTTCGCGCCCAGATCGACAAGACCACTGAAAGGATCGATCATCTCCGGAACTGAATCCCGTGATGTCGGCACCTTGAGGGCCATCGCATTCACGGTGAAATCGCGTCGCGACAGATCCTCGACGATGTCGTCGCTGAACGTCACCATCGGTTTGCGGGAATCGTCACGGTACACATCTGAACGGAGCGTCGTGACCTCATATGTCTGGTGGTCACGGACGAGCCCGATCGTTCCGAAGGCTTTGCCCGCCACGTACACAGAGTGCGCCCAGGGCTCAGCGATCTGCTCGATCTGTTGTGGCCTCGCATCCGTCGCGAAGTCGAGATCTGAGATCTCCCTGCCCAAGAGAGCGTCACGAACAGAGCCCCCGACCAAGTACAGCTCACGGCCAGCGTCTTGGAACAACGCGGCGAGGTCGATCACCTCGTCCGTGAGGACCGATCGGAGCCGTTCCGGAATCACCGTCATCCCTCCATCCGGCCACGGTTCGCGAGCTCGTCCGCGTACTCGTTCCATCTGAATCCGACATGGGCCTTGATCCACACGAGGGACAGTTCAGGACGGTCCGCATAGACACGGTACGCTCGCTGGACGAGGTCGAGGTTCTCGACGGGACCGTTCTTGCGCCTCCAACCGCGCCGCTCCCATCCCTCCGCCCATTCGTTGATCGTGCGAACCGCGAGGTTCGAGTCCGAGTACACGGTCGTCTCGGTGCTCGCCGGGACGAGATCAACGGCATGGATAAGCGCCGTGAGCTCCATTCTGTTGTTCGTCGTCTCCCCACCGTACCCGCACGTCTCAGCGACAATCTCGTTGTCGACCACGTACACCGCACCCCAACCGCCGGGACCGGGGTTCGGGACCGCGCTCCCGTCTGTGAAAACGCCGGACGTCGGATCGATCGACGGCTCGCGTCCGGAGGCAGAGCGCTCAGCCGAAGCTCCCTGTGCATCCTTGCACGACAGGCACAGTTTCGGCACCCACCCCGGATACCGCTCGAGAACCGTCTGGGGAAGTGAGAAGCTGCTGTCGCACTGGCTGCACGTGAACTCTGGCATGCCCGAGAGGGTAGACAACAGATGCGGGCTCACAGTTCACGAAAAGAGATCATCGTCAACTGAGAACCGTCGACTGTGGACGACAACCGGAGCCCGGACGGCAAACGACAGATCATTGAACCAGCGGAGCGGTCAGCCTCCGGGACTTGCAACCACGCCGGTAGCCAGCTTGAAGTCTCGCGGCGAGGTCACGAATGAGAGAGCATCCGAGAAGGAGATCGTGCCTGCCTCATACCGTTCGGTGATTGCCTGGTCGAACGTCTGCATTCCGTAGAATCTGCCCTCCGCGATCGTTTCGAAGAGTTTCGGCATCTTGTCGGCATCTACGAGAATTTCACGCACAGACTCCGTGTTGATCATGACCTCGACGGCGAGGACACGGCCTGGACCGTCGATCTTCGGGATGAGCCTCTGGGACACGATCGCCCGAAGAGACGTCCCGAGCATCTGGCGCACACGGCGTTCGAGATACGGCGGGAAAGAATCCAGGATGCGATGCACGGTTTCAACCGCGTCGATCGTGTACATGGTGGAGATCACGAGATGACCCGTCTCAGCCGCCACTAAAGCGGCTTCCATCGTCTCAGCGTTCTGGAGCTCACCGACGTAGATCACGTCGGGATCCTGGCGCATCACGAGAGCCATGCCCTCGGAGTACGTCGGCGTGTCGACGCCAACCTCGCGCTGGGCCACGATCCCTTGCTTGTCCCTATGGAGGACCTCGATCGGATCCTCGATCGTGATGATCGTCGCCCTACGGTTCGTGTTGATGTGGTCGATCATCGCCGCGCATGTAGTCGTCTTACCGGAACCGGTCGGACCCGTCACCAGGATCAAACCGTCGCGTTCATCACACACTCTCGCGACGCTGTCGGGTATCCCGAGTTCGGCGAACGTCATGGACGACGGGGAAACCGACCGCACGACGATGTTGATCGATCCACGCTGACGATAGCTATTGACGCGAAAACGACCGAGGCCTGGTTTGCCGTATGCGAAGTCGAGGTCGGACGCGTCGCTCACCGTATCAACGAAGCGCTCCGGAAGGAGGTCATTGAGCAGCGCCTCCGTCTGGTGCGGGTTCAATGCCGGCAGCTCCGCAAGGTGCAGCGCACCATCGATACGGTACGCCGGAGGGGACCCGACCTTCAGATGCAGGTCTGAGCCTCCGATCGACACGAGCTTCGCCAGCAGCTCATCGAGAACAGGCAGTTGATCAGGCACAGGTTCCTCCATGTTCGTTCAACCCACGATGAAGTATCGGCGCAGAATCGACGGTCCTTAACTCCAATACCGCTCAGTTGTCACAGGGTTTGGGGATGGCGTAGTTCGCGATGGAGATGGCCTTGTACTCGGAGGGCTTGTATCAGGACGTGTTTCGCGTCTGACTGATGGGCTGACGTGAACGTCGGGTTGGTCCGAATCATGGGGGCATTGAAGTCGGCGATCTTTCAGGCTCGGGCCCGACATGGTGGAGCTCATTGACAGTGGCTTGTTTGGGTTCGGTCCCTGACAGCAGACGGTTTCGGCCGGGGCGGACCTGATGTGGCAGACCCTCACCTCCAAGCCACACGAATCCCATGAACGATCGGGGCTAGCCTTCCCGGGATGGCAGGCACCAGCAGTCGTCGACGATCTTCCCTGCCGTCGACTGCCGCGGGAACCAACCGGGAGGCTTTCGGACTCACCGAATGGGGATTGCTCGCAGGTGTGGCGTCCATCTGGGGATCGTCGTTCGTCTTCATGGCGATCGGCCTCGACTCCTTCCGACCAGGTGTTGTGACACTGGCACGGTTGGTGCTCGGTGCGATGACGCTCGCCCTTGCGCCAAAGGCCCGGGCCGGTATCGAGCGCGCGGACCGCGCTCGCGTGTTCGTCCTCGGGATCGTCTGGATCGGCATACCCCTATCCATCTTCCCCATCGCACAGCAATGGATCGACTCGTCCGTCGCCGGGATGCTCAACGGTGCGGTCCCTATCGCGGCGGCACTGTGGTCGACGATCTTGCTCAAACGGCTCCCTGGATGGAGACAGCTGGTGGGAATCGGCATTGGGTTCGTCGGCGTCATCGCGGTCTCCGCTCCCGAACTGGTGGACTCGTCTGCCACGGCGCTCGGCACGACGCTCGTGATCGTTGCGGTCATTCTCTACGGGCTGTCAACGAACCTCGCCGTGCCGCTGCAGCAGAAATACGGCGCATTACCGGTCCTGTTCAACGCGCAACTGGCTGCCCTCGTCATCGTCGTTCCGTTCGGTGTGATCCAGATATCTGGGTCCACGTGGTCCTGGCCGTCAGCCCTTGCGATAGTGCCACTCGGCGTACTCAGCACAGCTCTCGCCTTCGTGTTCATGGCGATCCTCGTCGGGCGGGTCGGTGGGCCGAGGGGATCCGTCGCCATCTACTTCGTTCCAATAGTGGCGATAGTCCTCGGCGTTGCGGTTCGCGGAGACATGATCGAGCCGATCGCCATCGGCGGGACTGCACTGGTTCTCGTCGGTGCGTGGATCACGTCGCGGAAGGACTCATAGTCCGTCGTCGTCACTCCAGCGGCATCGTATGATCGCACTATGTATCTCTCACCTACTTCCGAATCCATTGCAGCGCTGACCGAGCGTGACATCACCGGGCCGGTCACGATGTTGAACTTGCTCCGATTCCGTGATATCGCCGACTATTCAGACTTCCCCGATCTCGCCCCCGCCGAACCCGTCTCCGGGGAGAAGGCGTATGAGATCTACTCAGCACACACGTTGCCGCTGCTCGCTGAGGTGGGGGGTAAGCCCATCTTCATGGGAGACGGAGGCTCGCTCCTCATCGGACCCGCCGATGCCCGCTGGGACCGCGTCCTCCTGGTGCAGTACCCGAATATGACAGCCTTCCTGGCGATGACACAGAACCCCGAGTATCACGCCGGGGCAGGACATCGCACGGCAGCGCTGGCAGACTCGCGACTGCTGCCGATCGTGTAACCGGCCAGACGATCAAAGGCGATCGAGGATCTCGAGAACACCCTCGTATCACTCGATCGCATTCATCGAACCAGAGGAGTTCGGTTCCAGATGAACGCACATCCCATCAGTCGCTACCCGATCCCCGACCTCGAAGATCTACCGGACGACATCGAAGCCGCCATCCGATCGGTGCAGAAAAAGGCAGGCTTCATCCCGAATGTCTTCCTTGCTCTCGCTCATCGACCCGCAGAGTTCCGAGCGTTCTTTGCCTATCACGATGCGTTGATGGAGAGAGAAAGCGGACTCACCAAGGCAGAACGCGAGATGATCGTGGTCGCTACCTCCGGTGACAACAGTTGCCAGTACTGCGTCGTTGCACACGGAGCGATCTTGCGCATTCGGGCCAAGAACGCCCTCATCGCCGACCAGGTAGCGATCAACCACCGGAAAGCCGATATCACGGAACGCC
>BTQS01000083.1:0-8301 GCA_036985995.1 Acidimicrobiia bacterium | reverse complement strand
GGTCATCGCGGTCGTTCCGTTATCGAGAATGAGCACCGTGATGTTGGCCCGGCTGTACACGGCATCAGCCAAACCGGCTACCCCACCGTGCAGGAACGTCGAATCACCGATCGTAGCGACGACGGGGCCATCGGCGCCGCCAGATGCGGCCATGCCGACGGCCATCCCGATGCTGCTGCCCATAGCGATGCATGTGTCCATTGCTGAAAGAGGCTGAAGAGCTGCAAGTGTGTAGCAGCCGATATCGCCCGTGACGACGGCACCGAGACGTTTGAGAGCGAGGAAGGGCGGGGTGTGGGGGCACCCCGGACACAACAGCGGCGGCCTCGCGACCGTGGAAGGGGACGGCTCGATGGAGATCTGCCAGGGAAGGATCCCAGCCTCCGAGAAACCCATTCGAACAGAATCAGGGCTCAGTTCGCCCGTCTGAGGAAAGAAGGTCTTGCCTTCGACCTGGATGCCAGCAGCACGCAACTCGTTCTCCACCCACGGATCGAGTTCTTCAACCACAAAGAGCCTGTCAACAGATCGAGCGAACTCCCTGATCCGCTCGATGGGCAGCGGATAGCTCATGCCGAGCTTGAGCACCTTGGCGGTCGGAAGCACTTCCCTGACGTAGTGGTGGGCTATGCCTGAGGTCACGACACCGAACTCGCTTCCGCTCCCGGTTTCCACCGACAGAGGACTCGTCTCGGCGTATGCCGCGAGGCGCTCGAGACGCTCGAGGAGCACGGGGCGCCGTGCGCGGGCGTGGCCGGGGATCATGACGTACTTCTGGGGGTTGCGATCGAAACCGGTGACCGGTCTCTCAACCCGGGGACCAAGCTCGACGACACCACGATTATGCGAGACACGTGTTGTGGTGCGCACGAGAACCGGCGTGTCGAACTGCTCGGAAATGTCGAACGCGAGCGCCGTGAACTCCTTCGCCTCGGCACTGTCGGCTGGTTCGAGCAGCGGCACTCCCGCCATCCGCGCATATGCCCGGTTGTCCTGCTCGTTCTGGGAGCTGTGCATGCCTGGATCGTCGGCACTCACGATCACAAGACCGGCTCCGACTCCGATGTACGCCGAGGTCATGAACGTATCTGCGGCAACATTGAGCCCAACGTGTTTCATCGTGACAAGCGCTCTGACCCCTCCAAGGGACGCACCGATCCCCACGTCGAGTGCCACTTTCTCGTTCGGTGACCAGCGCACATCCATGTCGTCACGGTCGGCGATCGATTCGAGGATCTCGGTGCTCGGCGTCCCCGGGTAGCCGACCGCGAGAAGTGCGCCGGCCTCGACAGCTCCGCGAGCGATCGCCTCGTTGCCGGAGAGGAGAACGCTCCGTCCAGCCTCCACGCGAGGTTCGACGTCGAGTGTCACGGTGTGTTGGAGGTATTCAGCAGTGCGAGGATCTCTTCCTCTGCCAGTACGTGGTCCGATGTCTTGGCCGCGGCCAGGATCTTGTTGACCGTCAGCTCGTCGCAGGAGTGCCCTCGCTTGTTGAGCCACGCCACAGCGTTGGCCTTGCCACTCATCGGTCCAACGGTTATCTCCTGCTCGCGCCCGAGTTCGTCCGCAGGAACTCCGCTGTAGATGCGGTTTGCGAGCCAGGTGTCGCCGGTTCGAAGTGCCTTGAGAACCGCTGCGGCATGGACGCCGGTACTGGTTTCGAAGGCATCCTTCCCGATGCCGGGACAGTTGTTCGGAACGGGCGTGTCCGTCGCCTTTGAGATCGCGTCGCAGTATGCGGGCAATTCGTGCAGGTCGGTGTCGAGCCAACCGAGAAGTTTCAGATTGACAAGGAGCATCTCCATGGGCGTGTTCCCGACGCGCTCGCCGATCCCAAGTCCACATCCGTGGACCCGATCCGCACCAGCCGAAAGGGCTGCAAGCGAGTTGATCACGCTGAGATTCCGATCCCGATGACCGTGCCAATCGATCTTCACGTCCTCGCCAGATTTCTCGACGATCTCGGTAGCAAGCGATACCAGTGCGCGGACACCCCACGGTGTGGCATGGCCGACGGTGTCTGCAAGACAGATACGGCTAGCGCCTGCCTCGATGGCGGCTGTGTATACCTGGATCAGAACATCTGGTCGAGCCCTCGTCGTGTCCTCGGTGACGTACATGACCTCGAGACCTTCCTTGCGGGCGAGGGTCACGGCATCGACGGTTGTCCGCACGAGAAAGTCGGCATCCCAACCCTCAACGAACTGGCGGATCGGACTCGAGCCAAGGAACACGGCTGCTTCGATGGCGACACCGGAGCGCTGCTGAGCCTCAGCGATGGGCAGGATGTCAGACGCATGTGTGCGACCGGCGCAGTTCGGCTCTATGTCCAGACCTTCGTTCGTGATCTCCTCGGCGAGGGCCACAACATGGTCGAGCACGACGGGATCAGCGCCCGGGTACCCGAGATCTACGGCATGAATACCGAGACCAACCATCCGATGGAGGATGTCGAGCTTCTCGTCGAGGTTCGGTTGGCGAACCGACGGACTCTGTAAACCGTCACGCAACGTCTCATCATCGATCTCCACCCTGCCGGGCGTGGCAATGCTTCCTTCTCCGATCTTGTTCCAGTCGTAGAGCAGCTCCTGCTCTCTCTCGCTGTTCTCATCTCCGTGCACCACGCGTTCACCTCCTTACAAATCAAGCCGTCCGGCCGGTCGGTTGGCTGATGACAGAGTCCCAGTGACTCGCCCGGGAGGCAATCCGGCGCCTGTGTCATTTTCATGATGCGAATACATCACTCGCGAGCCTGATTCGCCGGCAGAGTGCGACACATGCGGGCAGGCATCGGCTCGAGTGGGTTCTTTGCATCACACAAATGGCGCCGGTAGCCCATTGACGGAGCCATGCTTCGCAGTGGACACTCGACGTAGACGACCGAACGGCCGGACGGTTGCGCGCGCTGTGCCAACACCGGCCCGCAAAGGAGGAGAATTGACCACACCCGTCACCGGAGAATCGTTCCGACCCGATGAACTCGAGGTGCGACCGGATGGAACGGGCAACCTGCTCGGCAGTGAGTGCCAGTCGTGCGGTGCCCACTTCTTCCCGATACGGCAGGCCTGCGCCGGATGCCTGAGCCAGGACCTCGAAACGATCAAGTTCTCGACTGAGGGCACGCTCTATACGTACTCGGTTGTGAGACAATCGACACCGGCATTTGAAGTCCCCTACGCCCTCGGATACGTGGATTTCCCCGAGAACGTGCGCATCATGGGTCAGATCGCCGGTATCGACTTCGACGAGATCACGATCGGCATGCCTATGACCCTGGCGCTCGAGCCCTTCGGTGAAAACGACGAAGGAAACCCACTCATCGGCTACCGATTCCGACCAAGCGAGGCACACAGTGACTGAAGTACAGGTTGTAGGGGTCGGCATGACCCGCTTCGGGAAACATCCCGACCGAGATGCAACGGACCTGGGCGCTGCCGCCCTGCTCGAAGCGGTCGCGGATGCCGGTATCGACGCCCGGATCATCGAGTCTGCCTATGTCGGTCATGTGTTTCAGGGCATGGTCACGGGGCAACGAATTCTCGCCCACGTGGGGCTGGCAGGCCTTCCGCTCACCAACGTCGAGAATGCATGCAGCAGCGGTGCGACAGCGATACGGGAAGCGTCGCTTGCTATTCGTGCCGAAGAGAACGACGTTGTCGTTGCCGTCGGAACCGAACATCTCACGAACCGGTTCACTGGTGCGCTGACACCGGACCCGAGCGACCCGGAGGCCGCGATCGGGGCGACAATGCCCGGCGTGTACGCCATGCGAGCGACACGCTACATGGAGGAGTACGGGATGACGAGAGAACAGCTCGCTCTCATCCCTGTCAAGAACAAGGCGAATGCTGCGCGCAACCCACTCGCCCACTTCCGCAAGGAGATCAGCGTCGCGGATGTCCTCGAGTCGCGTTCGATCGCAGATCCGCTCCGTCTGCACGACTGCTCGCCTGTCACAGACGGTGCAGCGGCAGTGATCATGATGAGCGAAAGGGCGGCGCAGAAGTACGCGAAGGGACGGGGTGTTCGACTCGCCGCATCGACGCTGCGATCCGGCTCCGTCGAGGTCACACCGACATCGATGACCTACGAACCGCTCACATGGGCAACGGCCAAAGAAGCGTACGAGAAAGCCGGCATCGGTCCCGAAGACGTGGATTTCGCCGAGGTACACGACTGCTTCAGCATCGCTGAGGTGCTCAGGGTAGAGGGCCTCGGACTCTTCGAGCAGGGAAGCTACCCGTGGGCAGTCGAGCGTGGCGAAGCGAACATCAACGGACGGCTGCCGATCAACCCGAGCGGTGGCCTGCTCGGGAAAGGTCACCCATTGGGGGGCACAGGCGTGGCCCAGGTTGTCGAACTCGTGAGGCAGCTACGAGGCGAAACCGGCGATCGGCAGATCGAAGGCGCGAGAGTGGGACTCGCCCACTGTCGCGGAGGAAAGGCAGTCGGCGTCGAAGGAGCTGCGTGCACAGTACAGATCTTGATGCGCTGACCACAGCGTCAAAGGAGCAGATGCCCCTTCCCTTCGTGTTGATGCGCGGTGGAACGAGCAAAGCTGTGTTCCTGCGCGCTGATGCCCTGCCGGCGGACAGGGAACCGAGGGACAAGCTGATCCTCTCCCTGTTCGGTAGCCCTGATCCGCGCCAGATAGATGGTCTCGGCGGGGCGGATCTGCTGACGAGCAAACTAGCGATCATCGATGCGCCCAGCCGATCTGACGCCGATCTGGACTACACCTTCGCCCAGGTGAGCATCACCGAACCGGTCGTCGACTACGACATCAACTGCGGCAACATCTCTGCAGCAGTCGGTGCCTACGCAATCGACGAAGGGTTGGTTCCAGCCGTTGAGCCCTTCACAACGGTCCGGATCCACAACACCAACACCGGTCGCGTGCTCCTGGCAAAGGTTCCGGTCGTGGACGGTGCCGCAGGTGTCGAAGGCACCCTTGCGATGCACGGAGTACCCGGCACCGGCGCCCCGATCGCTCTCGACTTCGCCCAGACCGCCGGAGGCATCACCGGGTCGCTTCTTCCAACAGGCAGCGAGATCGATGTGCTCATGACCGACATTGGACCTATCGAGGCCACGATCATCGACCTGGCCAACCTCACGGTCTTCTTCCGAGCCGAGGCGATCGGCATGACCGGAACTGAGGGACCGGCTGGATTCAGTGACGAGCACCTCGGCTTCGTCTCAGCCGTCAAGGATGCGGCCGCACGGTTGCTCGGCATGCCTATCGACGGACTCACACCGGTGCCCGCGATCGTGGCCCCACCTGCACCGTACGTCAGTTTCGCCACGGGACATGACGTGACATCTGACGATGTCGACCTTGTCGCACGCGTGGTCGGTGGCCGACCCGCCGTGCTCCACAAGGCATACCCGGGAACACTTGGTGCGTGCACGGGTGTTGCTGCGCGCATGAAGGGAACGACGGTGCATGCCGTCACCAGGCGAGACCGGAGAGTTCTCGATCAGATCAACATCGGCCACACATCCGGCGTGATGCCCGTCTCTGCAAGCGTCAGCCGAAAAGGGGGAAGCTGGGTCGTTGAGGAAGCAACCTACCTACGGACCGCACGCCGACTCGCCGAGGGCACGGCCTACGTTCACAGTCGTGCCTAGCGGTTCGGCATCCGAAACCTCCTTCGCAGTCCGCTTGCGCCGGAGCGCACAGCGCGGACGACGCCTCCAGGGAACAGGAGAAACAGCACGATCAACAGCGCACCCTCGGCAACGAGCCGCAGCTCGGCGAACGAGGCCAACACCTCACCGATATAAGTGAAAACGGCCGCCCCGACCACGGGACCCATCAACGTCCCGATTCCCCCGAACACGACCATTACGAGCACGGGAACGTCGACGTGAACGAAGGTGAATGTCGCAGGGCTGATGAAACCTTCAACGTGGGCCCACAAGGCCCCCGCGAAACCGAGCATCCCGCCTCCGATCGCCCCCGCGTAGATCCGGTATCGAGCGACGTCGACACCCGACAACTCTGCTGCAATCTCATCGTCTCGCAGCGCCCGGAAGGCCCACCCGATGTGCGAACGGTGGAGTAGGACGTAACCAACGAGATAGACGAGCACGAGAGCGAGAAACACGTAGTAGGGAGGAATCTGCCGGCGCAGGAACGTGTCGGATCCCGCATCGATGACGATCCCCGTCTCTCCCCCTGTGATATCTCGCTGGCCGAGAAGGACGTTGTCGAAGGCCAGCGAGAACGTCAGTGTGACGATTCCGGTGAAGATGATGTCGAGCGACCGACGAACAGCTATCCAGCTGAACGCAGCGCTGATGAGCATGGCCAATCCGGTGGCGAGCACCATTGCGATCGGGAACGGCACGCCCAAACGGTCACTTGCAATAGCCGAGGCGTAGGCCCCGACCCCGGCCAGCGCCCCGATCGCCAGAAAGAGCTGCCCTGTGCTTCCGAAGATCAGGTTGAACGCTATGGCGTAACAGGCGAAAAGCAACCCGGCGACCGCAACACCCATGAGCGTGCGCGAGTCGCCGATCCAGATCGGAACGAGCGCCAGCGCGATCCCCGTGACGACGATGGCGCTGAAGGCCATGACACTCGATACCCGACGATCTCCCCCACCTCCGCCCAGGACTTCGGAGGTTTCAGACCTGGTATCGAAGTCTTCGGTCGTCATGCGTGCTTCCCGAAGAGTCCGGAAGGCCGAAGCAGGATCGTGAGGGCGGCGGCGGCCAGCAGGATGATCGTTGTGATGTAGGCACCGATGTAGAACGAGCTCATCGCGTTGACCACGCCCAGGATGAGACCGGCCAGGAAGGCACCGCGCACACTGCCAAGGCCTCCAACGACCGTGACGAGCAGCGCCAGGATCGTGATATCGAATCCGGCACTGATGGGGACGGGGCTGGTCATCGATTGTGTGGCAGCGACAAGGCCGGCGAGAGCCCCGCTCAGTGTGAAGATCAGTGTGCGCGCCGCAGAAGGATTCACCCCGCACAGCCGGGCGCCTACCTCGTCCTGGATCACCGATCGCACGGCCTTGCCGGTCATGGTGTTTCGAAAGAAGAGGATGAGAGCTCCACCTGCCAGGATCGTGATACCGGAAGCCAGCAGGCTGCCCGTGCGCATCGGCACGCCGAGGATCGAAACCGGGTCACCTCCCACGCTCAGACTCAGGGACTCGATGGGGAAACGCCAGACGAGCAATCCGTCGATGATGAAAGCGACACCGATCGTCAAAAGCAGGCTGAGAAGAACTCGCGCCTCGCCCTTTCGTCGATAGACGGGTTTCAAGATGGTGAGGTTGAGCACCAACCCGATCCCGGCCGCGGCGAGAATGCCCAACATCACGGCCGGACCGGCAGGCAACCCCGATCTCATGCTGAGTGACACGACGACCGCCGCAACCACAGCCATCTGTCCGTACGCCAGATTGAGCACGCCTCCCATGCCGTAGACCACGGTGAGCCCAACACCCAGGAGACCGAACTGAAGGCCCAACACGATTCCGTCGAGGATTACCGCAGTCACACAACTCCTAGGTACGCGCGTCGCACAGTCGGGTTGTCTCGCAGTTCGCTGGCCGGACCCTCGAGCTGTATCGCACCATTCTCCAACACGTATCCTCGGTCGGCGAGGCTGAGAACGATCGGAACTTGCTGTTCGGCGACCAGGATCGTCATGCCCTGTGCACGCAAGGCGGCGAGCGAGTCGTATGCCTGGGTCGCGAGTTTGGGTGCGAGACCCGTGGTGGGTTCATCGAGGATGAGCAGTCGCGGACGAGACATCAGGGCGCGCCCGACCGCGAGCATTTGCTGCTCGCCGCCGCTCATCGTCCCTGCGGTTTGTCGACGGCGCTCCGCGAGCCTTGGGAAGAGATCGAAAACCAGCGACTGCTGATCGGGGTCGGGTCGGAGGGGATACGCCCCGAGGGCGAGGTTCTCCGCGACGGTCATTTCCGGGAAGAGGTGCCGTTCCGCAGGCACGAATGAGATTCCGGCGCGAGCGACCTCGTGGGTGGCCAGGTTGGTGATCGGCCTGCCTTCATATCGCACCTCACCTTCAGACACGGGAAGGAGTCCGCAAATGGCCCTCAAGAAGGTGGTCTTGCCCGCTCCGTTGGAACCGATGATGGCAACGACCTCCCCTTCCCTGACGTCGACCGACACACCGAGAACCACGGCTTTGGAGTCGTACCCCGCCGAGAGCTGGGACACCTCAAGCATCCGGCAACGCCTCTCTCCCGATATATGCCTCGATCACAGCCGGATCACGCATCACCGTCTCCGGATCCCCGTCGGCGAGAAGCTTCC
>BTQS01000082.1:0-8436 GCA_036985995.1 Acidimicrobiia bacterium | reverse complement strand
TCGCACGCGGGCTCTACAACGTCGTCGGCCGCACCTACCTGTGGCGGTGGGATGGATCCGTGTGGGTCACCACCACACCTGACGCCGTTGACGTCACAGTGACGACCGCAGTCTCCTGAGCCTGCTCTCTCGTCGACCTCGCCACGCCTGAAACAGCATTCGTCTAGACCGGTGTGTTCAACTCTGATAAGTGGCGAGGTCGACGGATCCTGTGGTTACGGCGGGTTGATCACGATCGTGTCGTCCCCGATGTCGTACAGCTCGAGATTCATCACACGATTCTCGGTGCCGGTGACAACTCCGTTCGTGAACATGTCTTTCACCGAATCGGAGGAGAATGTGAGCTTGAGGAGTCGTACGACGTCGACGTCCGACTCGATCCAGAAGTCGAAGATCGCATCGAACCGGAGGAAGGGATCTCCACCGTCTTCGACGACTGCCTGGTACCGCGTGGCAGGTACGCCGTCGATCTCATCGGAACCGACAAGCTCGAGCGTCGGTGTCCCGTATTTGTTGAAGAGCCTGTACCCCTCGACGAGCAGGCCGCTCGCTGCCTGGGAGGGAACAGCAGCTCTTTGGCCCGTCGTCCAATCATCGATTGGCTTGAAGGCGCCATCCTCGTCGGCCGTTCCACGCCGCAGCCACCAGGTGCCGCTGTAGATGATCTCCTCGGCCGCCCCGCCGGTGTCGAGCCTGGCGAGGAACGAGCGCTGTCGATCGATGCCTCCACGTGCGACGCTGCCCCAGCGGTCGAACGTGCTCCTCGATTCCCTGTAATTCGCGTTGTCGCCGGGATCGAGATCGATGAAGTACACGAGGGTTTGGCCCCGCCATCGGAATGGCTCTGCGGCGAGCAGCACCGTCGGATCCCAGAACTCGGAAGCCAGAAGTTCCGCCAAGACTTCGATCGCCGGCGATGCTTCCGGCTCGGCGGACGCTGCCGGGGCGGCCGACGTCTCCGGAAGCTCAATTGTTGTCGTCCCGAGATCGCTGAGGCGCCATGTTGATTCTGCGAACAGATCGTCTCTCGTGTCCGTGGCCGAGATCTCGTAGGAGTGCATGAACCCCTTTGGGGATATCCATACGTCGCCTTCGGCGTCGGCGAGTCGTTCGGGGTTTCTGTCGTAGCCGAGGTTCGCCGCGACGAACTCTGCGCTGGCGGCGTACCGCGCATACCAGGCACCGTCGATGAGATCCCAGTCGTTGAACGTCAAGGTGTCGAACGTGTCGAACAGAATCGCGTGCGTCACGTCGGGGAGGATCAGCGAGAGAGTGAACAATCCCAGATAGTCCAGCTCCGCACGGGCCCACACACCATCGACCCGTATCCAGGATTCCTGATCCGGTGACTCGAGGTCCTGTGAGACGATCAGCTCGTACGGCTCACGCATGTCCCCGGTCTGGGCGAAATAGAAGGTCGTTCCGTCAACCCGACCCTCCATGGTATTGGTTCCCGATTCATCCGCGGTCTCATACGAGAGACCCGATGTGATCGTGTACGAGTCGTACCCGCTCACCCTCTCGAACGAAAAGTACTCAGCGAGCAGCTCGGCATAGTCGGAGGTGCTGGTCTCCGGATCGATCGTGACCTTGATCACCTGTGGCTGAATGGGCAAGAGTTCGATGTCCGGCTCGCTCTCCGGTTTTGGCGGTACCTGCGAGGACTCGTCGGCCATCGTCGTTGTTGTGGTGAGCGACACGACGGAGGTAGTCGCTGTGCCCGCGGCTGTTGTCGACACCACGGTTTGCGTGGTCGACGAAACGCTCGTCGATGACACTGCACCACTGTCATTCACAGGCTGGGCACAGCCAGCCGCTGTCAGTGCAACAGCAACTACGACGATCGCCCACCTAACCGAAGGAAAGGTCCCGCTCAGTCGTAGATTCACCGCGCCCATCGTAAACATTCGGCTGCTATCGGCTCGAGCTTGACCGCCTCGTCGTTGGTCGCGGAATTGGCACCCGGGTTCTTCGAGGAATCCTCCACCGTCACCGGAGCCTCCTGCGACGCTTAGGGTTCCGACCATGCCCAACCGCCTTGTCAAGGCAACCTCGCCGTACCTCCTCCAGCACAAGGACAATCCTGTCGACTGGTTCGAGTGGGGAAAAGAGGCGTTCGCCGAAGCGCAAAGCCGCGGCGTGCCCGTGATCCTGTCGGTTGGCTACTCGTCGTGCCACTGGTGTCACGTCATGGCGCACGAATCGTTCGAGGACGAGGCAACAGCCGCGTATATGAACGAGCACTTCGTGAATATCAAGGTCGACCGCGAGGAACGCCCGGACGTGGACCGCGTGTACATGGATGCGGTGACGGCGATGACGGGGCACGGCGGTTGGCCAATGACCGTGTTTCTCACACCCGATGCCAAGCCGATCTTCGCCGGCACCTACTTCCCGAAGGTCGCCATGTCGAATCATCCTTCGTTCATGGACGTCATGGCGGCCGTCCTCAACGCTTGGGATACGAACCGGCAGGGTGCCCTTGATCAGGCGGACCACATCGCTGCGACGATCGCGCAGAAGAACGCCGGAGGCACCTATCTCCCGGAGATTCACGACCTCGATCGGGCCGTCACCGTACTTTGGAACAGGTTCGATCGGGTGAACGGCGGCTTCGGCACGGCGCCGAAGTTCCCCCAGGCACCGACCCTCGAGTTTCTTGCCAGGATGGCAGCGCTGCGCCCGGACACGGAGGCGGGTGAGGCTGCGACCACGATGCTCGTACAGGCACTCACCGCAATGGCGAACGGGGGGATCTACGACCACCTCTTCGGTGGCTTCGCTCGCTACTCGGTAGACGCGCAGTGGATGATTCCGCACTTCGAGAAGATGCTCTACGACAACGCGTTGCTCGCTCGCCTCTACCTCAGGGCGTGGCAGGTGACGGGGATCCACCGCTTCGCCGACGTCGCTCGTGAGGTCCTCGACTATCTCGACACCACGATGGCAGACGAAGCAGGCGGCCTGCATTCGGCCGAGGATGCCGACTCGGAAGGCGTCGAAGGAAAGTTCGCCGTGTGGACCTGGGACGAACTAGGCACGGTGCTCGCAAACGATCGCGACGTCGCGGCTGCGATCTACGGAGCGACACCCGTGGGAAACTTCGAAGGTGCGAACAACCTGCACCGGCTCACCGACATCGGTGCCGTCACCAAGGCGACCGGCCTCAGCGTGTCTGGGCTCGAAGAGGCGCGCGAACACATCGACGAGCGGCTGCGGGCGGTGCGTTCAAAACGTGTGCCGCCAGGGCGCGATGGCAAGATCGTCACCGCGTGGAACGGCCTCGCGATGCGCGCCTTTGCGGAGGCCGGGGCGATCCTGCACGACGACCACTACACAGACCGTGCAACGGCGATCGCCGAGTTCCTGCTCCGCGATGCCTCGCCCGGTGGCCGGCTCGTTCGCTCCTGGAGGGACAGGCCGGGGCATCCGGCTTTCGCGGACGACCTGGCTTCGAGCGCGATCGGCCTCTACACCCTGTTCGGGGCGACGAGTGACGAACGCTGGTTCACCGCGGCGGAATCCATGGTTGCAACACTCCGCCAGTCGTTCGGCGACGCCGATGGTGGTTTCTTCGCAAGCAGCGCCGAGGTGGACGACCTGATCGCTCGGCCGAAGAACACACATGACAGCCCTACACCGTCTGACAACTCGCTTGCACTCGAGGCGTTGCTGATGCACACCGCGTTGACAGGCGACCTCGAAGCCGTAGCCGAACTCGAGGGGACGATGCGAGTCCTTGCCGGCGATGCCCTAGCAAATCCGGCCTTCGGAGGGTATGCGCTCGCTGTTTGGCTCACACACCTGGTCGGCGTGAAAGAGGTGGCGGTTGTGGGAACACTGCAACAGCGTGCCGAACTCGTTCGCCCGGTCTGGGGTGCCTTCCGAGCAGACGTCGTGCTCGCCACGGGCGATGGTGCCGCCTCGTCCGTCCCGCTCCTGGAGGACCGCGTCGCGGGAGAGAGCGGTCTCGCCTACGTATGTGAGAACCTCGTCTGCGCCCTCCCCGTCTCCACTCCCGAGGACGTCTCTAGGGCTCTGGCGTAGATTCCGGCACGATGCTGCCGGAATCTACGCCAGAGCCCTGAGGTGAGTCGCGAAACCCAACGGTGGAGACGGGTGAATCAAGCCTGCATCCTCGTTACGCTTCCGACCATGGATGTCATCCGCCGCCACGAAGAGCCGAACCTGCGACGACCCATCGCCATCATCGCCTTCGGCGGATGGAACGATGCGTGTGATGTTGCGTCCACGGCGGCAGCGTTCGTACTCGACGCACACGATGACAAGGTCGTCATCGCTGAAATCGAGCCAGACCCGTTCTACGACTTTCAACAGCACCGCCCGATCATCGATATCCGCGACGGCGTGCCACGATCCCTGTCGTGGCCGAGCATGCAGTTCACCGCACTGAGAAGGCCGAAAGACGGCCGCGACATCCTCGTCGTGAGCGGCCCGGAGCCGAACTTCCAGTGGAAGACCTTCTCGCGAAGCATCGTCGATGTCCTCACGTCGGTCGGTATCGAAGAGGCGATCCTCATCGGTGCGTATGTTGGGGCGGTGAGCCACGCCGCGCCGGTCACCCTCTCGGGTGTGGGCAGCGACCAGGTGAGCGTCATCCGTTCCGGACTCGACTCGGCCAACTACAACGGCCCGACCGGCATCGTGGGTGTTGTCCAGGGTGCGTGCAAGGAGGCGGGCATCCGTTCACTCTCGATATGGGCGCCGACGCCCCCATATCTCAGCGGCAACCCTTTCCCGAAGGCCGTTCTCGCACTCGTCGAGAAGATCTCCGACATCACGAACCTCCACATCGACACGGCCGAACTGATCACCGTCGACGCTGAGTACACACAGAAGGTCGACGAGGCCCTCGAGGACGCAGGGTCGGATGTGGCCGAGTTCCTCGATGAGATCGAGTCGTACGACGAGCCATTCCTCGGTTCACTCTCCAACGAAACCACCGACCTCGACGAGCCACGTCTCTCCAGCCTCGATCCCGAAGGCACCGACGCGCTCGTCGACGAGATCGTCAAGTTCCTCAACGGCGATTCGTAGTTCGTGACCTCGTTCGAGATCGTCAAGTGGATTCACCTGCTCGCTGCGGCAGTGTGGACCGGTGGCTTGATCGTTCTGGCGGTCCTGGTGACGGCCATCCGCAGCGCGACCGATGACATCGAAGTTCTGCGAGCAACAGCGAGACGGTTCCAAGTCGTTGCGTGGATCGCTTTCGCAACCGCGCTCGTCACGGGAGCATGGATGTACACAGAATTCGAGTTGCCATGGTCTGACTTCACGTTCAAGGGGACGCTGATCGCGATCGCCGGCGGCCTCGCCCTGTTCCATCAGTTGACGGCCAAGCGAACGTCTCCCGCCGTACGAGGTATCGTCCAGCTCGTGATCATCCTCGTGAGCATCGGCATCTTCGGCGCCGCCGTCACGCTGGTATAGCGGGCGTTGCGACGCTGTTCACAGTTGTCAGCTCGAATCAGGGCATCGCGTCGAGAACGTCGAGGAGCCGCTCCACGTCGTCGGTGACCGTGTGCAGGTGAGGTGCTACCCGAACCGAATCTCCGCGAACACTCACCGACACATTCGCCTTCGCGAGGGCTTCCCCAAAGCTGTCCGGCAAGCCACCCGGGCGGCGGATACCGATCATGTGCGGGGACCGTTGATCGTCCGCGACGCTGTTCCAGCCTCTCTCCACTGCACCGTCCGCGATGGTCGAGGTGAGCACTCCGAGCGTGCTTGCGATCTCAGGAACACCCCATGAAGCGATCTGATCCATGGCAGCGTTCGCCATGGCTATTCCGATGAAGTTCGATCGCTCCCCCACATCGAACCGTCTCGCTCCCGGCTCGTAGGCGTCTGCGTAGTCGACAAGACCGGCGAAGTTCGATGCATCCTTTCGGGTGATCCAACCCTCCTCTAGCGGTACACCTATCCGGTGCTGCTCGGCGACCCACAGATATCCAACACCGTAGAAACCGAGTTGCCACTTGTAGCCGACTGTTGCAAGGAAGTCCGGCAGCACTTTTCCGACGTCGAGAGGCATAGCGCCGAACGACTGGCTGGCGTCTACAACGAATGCTGCACCACTCGACCTTGCCGCCTCACCCACCGCTTCGAGGTCGACACGGCTGCCGTCGGTCCAGTGGCAGTTCGGCACGGCAACAACTGCGGTGCGATCGTCGATTCTGTCAAGGATCGCCGCGGTCCACCCTTCGAGAGATCGAGGGACGGTGACGATCTCTCCTCCTTCCCTCGCGACCTTCGCTCGCCATGGATAGACGTTGGAAGGGAACTGCTCGTCGAGAAGGACAACCGTGCGGCCCTGCCCGACCGTCAGGTTCCCAGCAGCAACACCGATGCCGTAGGAGATGGATGGAATGATCGCGACACCCTCACCATCGTCCCCAAGGAGTCGGCCGACAGTTGCCCTGAGGTGCTCGGCCGGGTCGAAGAAATCAGGTGGCGAGACGTTCCACGGGGCCGCCGTGCGATCGATCGCCTCCCGACCGGCCGCAGTGACGGTGGTGAGGCGGGGACCGAAATACGCCGAGTTCAGATACGCGACGTCGGCGGGAACATCGAACAGGTGCCGTTGATCGTCGAGCATCCCGCCAGCCTATCGAATCCTGTACTTCTGGCAGTCGCTGCGCGCGCAGGAGAACGCCACAAACGAAGGATGGCTCACCGAAGGAAGGTGTCCTGAACGAACCAGGTGCGACGACTCATGGCGAGCTCCCGGCGTCGGGATCGACGAAGCGCGGCCTGGTTTGGTACCGCCTCTCGCGATGTGTCGTTCGTGTGTCGTCTAAGGAGTCGCCGTTAGGTCGGCACAGATGACATATACCGTACCGGACTTGTTCTTCTCTTTTACCAAAACCCTCCACCCATCGTTCAAGTCTGTCGGTCGGTTCTCTAGAACCTTGGCGAACTTATCCAACACGAATCCGCCACCTGTTGCAGAGTCGCCTGGATCGCAATAGGCGATTCCGCTCGACGGACTGTTGCCCTCAGATGTGAGAGGTACCGTCGTGGAGTAGAAGTTGAGAGGAGGACCTGGCGGACCCTCGGGACCCACAGCACCAGCCGGGCCCTGAGGACCTGCCGGGCCTCGGGGACCCACAGCACCATCGGAGCCCTGCGGACCTACAGGACCCTCGGGACCCACAGCACCATCGGCGCCGTCGGCACCAGAAGGACCCCGCTGGCCCTGGAGTGCGGCGGCCGTCTTCCCCTCGACCGTACCGGCGTCCACGACGCCACTTTCGGCCAACCGCTGCAACAGGGTCGCAGCTTCACCGCGTTTGAGGTAATCATCCGGATGGAAGTTCCCGTCGGCACGTCCGAACACGACCCCGTTCGCTGCTGCCCACTCGATACCGTCGTAGTCCCATCGCTCCGGAGGGACGTCTGGGAATCTCTGGGCTACGGCGAACGCGGCCACAGGCACGAGCAAAAGCGCCACTACAAAGGCTACAAAGAGGATCCGCTTTCGCAGCCCGGTTACCTTCCATTCAGTCTTCATCGCTTACCCCATCCCCTTCGAGCTTCAACCTCGCCAGTTCTGTACCAGCGCCCATGGCCGAAGTCACAATCGGCCATCCTAAGACGACGGATCTGTGTTTACGATGACCACGGCCTGATCGTCAGATACACCGCACTGCGCCGGTCGGGCCCTACAGAGCGGTACAGATCGTAGAACCCGACAAACGAAGAATGCCTCCCCTGCGGGAGGCATTCTGAGCGAGCTACTTCTTGCGTTTGTGCCTATTGGCCTTGAGACGCTTGCGGTACTTGTGCTTGCTCATCTTCTTCCGGCGCTTCTTGATCAGCGAACCCATGCAGGTGAAACCTCGTTCTATGAAATGCGGATGATCCTGTGCGGATCCTCCGATGACCGGGCCGCACTGACCGCATCAGGATAGGGGATTTCGGGAGCAGACGCCCGTCGGCGTCGAAGCCCAACGTTCCCTATCATTGCGACATGAAGCCGATCATCGGAATCACCGGTCGTCCCCAGGACGTCCAATCGGTCGGAATGCAGATTCGGGCCTACCTCGCTGCGCACACGTACACCGACTCGGTTCGCCAGGGCGGCGGCATCCCGATCGTGCTCGTACCTGTGGAATCTGAAGCCATCGACGACATCCTCGACCGTGTCGACGGCATCATGCTCACCGGTGGTGGGGATATCTCACCAGCAACATACGGAGCAGAGCCCGAGGCCAATATTCGGGGTGTCAGCGAAGAACGCGACGACTTCGAGCTCGAACTGGTCCGAAGAGCGCACGCTCGCAAGATGCCTGTCATGGGGATCTGTCGTGGACTCCAGGTGGTCAACGTCGCCCTCGGCGGCACGCTGATACAGGATCTTCCGTCCCACACAGGGGTACAGGGTCACGACGTCATCGGTGAGGAAGTCTACGA
>BTQS01000081.1:0-8483 GCA_036985995.1 Acidimicrobiia bacterium | reverse complement strand
GTACCGACCGGGACGATCAAGAGCAGACTGTTCCGGGCACGCAAACAACTTTCGCAAAGTCTCGGGAACCTGAGGCCCCCGAACGAGCATCAAAACGGGGACACCGGAGCAACATCATGAATGACAGCGACATCGAGATCATCCTTGCGCTCGCACAGGGGCGACTCAGCGGGCAAGCAGAACAAGATGCTCTTTCGCGGATCGAGGCTGATCCGGAACTGGCCAACGAACTGGTAATCCAGATGGCTGCGATCGAATCCCTCCAATCGGTCTCCACTCCCACCATGACCGCCGAAGAACGCGCGACCTTACGCTCCAACCTCATCGAGCAACTCCATCTCGAGCCTACATCCGCCCCCGCTTCGCCCGTGGGACGGAAGGTATCGTGGTGGCAACCCGTGGTCGGCCTCGCATCGGTTGCGTTGGTCGTCTTTGCGATCGTCGTCGTACCCGGGATGTTCGGATCAGATGCCGATTTCACTGAGGTTGCTGCGGAATTGTCGCCCGCCGAGGGAGGCGGTGCCCCCGAATCTGTTGGGACGACGTTCGCTGCGGCGGATTCCGTGGCTAGGGATAAGGAATCCACCGGGGGTGCCGACGGATCGGAGTCCGCACCACCCGAGCTCTCCAATGACATTCGGTCGATGTCCGACGAAGGATTTGTGAACCTCTACGAGGTGAAAGAGGAGGACCTGCCCGTCCTGCTCGACGTCATCACAGCCGCCGATGCGCCCGAGGTCGCCGACGAGAAGCTGGCGAGAGCTGGATTCTCGTCGATCACAGCCGTCGATCTAGCTGTCCTCGACCGCTGCCTCGAGACCCTCGCGGACGAGCTCCCGAGCGGGTCGTTGATCCCCCTCGGTGCCACGACGAGCAGCGGCCGCCAGATCGTTCACCTCGGTGTCAACACCGGTGACGGCATCAAAGCGCTGATCAGCATCGACATCGACACCTGCGTGATGACGGCCACCAACCCCTAACCGGACGGCCGACGCTGCTTGCCGACTATTCTCAAGGCCTATGCCCGAACCGAACCCTCCCCTCTCCGTCCGTGTCGCTGACTTCCTTGAGACGTTCGCCAACCGAATCCGCGAGATGTCCGTGGACAGAGCAGCCATGGGCATCACGTGGGCAGCGGTCGGATTGATTCTCCTCGTCACAGGGATCATCGCGATCTTCTGGCTACTGGTAGGAATATTCAGGGCTCTCGGAACGCTGATGGGTACCGAAACCGCATACGCCGTGGTAGGTCTGATCCTGATCCTGGCAGGAGCCTTCCTCTGGTCGCGGCGTTACCCACAAGACCGCGCATCGAAGCAGGAGCGATCATGACCGAAAAGGTCCTCATCATCGGGTCTGGCCCTGCAGGGCTGACCGCAGCAATCTACACGGCTCGTGCAGGGCTCGAGCCCCTCATGGTCGAGGGCGTTGAGCGAGGTGGTCAGCTGATGATCACCACAGACGTCGAGAACTACCCCGGATTTCCTGATGGCGTCATGGGGCCAGACCTCATGGAACAGATCCGGAAACAGGCCGAGCGCTTCGGCACGAGGATCATGAGTTCCGATGTGACCCGCGTGGATTTTTCCGAACGTCCCTTCAAGGTATGGGTAGGTAAGGACAGCTACGAGGCCGAGTCGATCATCATCTCCACCGGTGCCTCAGCTCGATGGCTCGGCATCCTCGGAGAGGACAGGCTGCGAGGCTTCGGTGTGTCAGCGTGCGCCACATGCGATGGTTTCTTTTTCCGCGACAAGGAACTGGTCGTTGTCGGTGGTGGCGACAGCGCCATGGAGGAAGCCCTCTTCCTCACCAAGTTCGCATCCAAGTTGACCGTTGCACACCGCAGGGATGAATTCAGGGCAACGAAGGTCATGTCCGAGCGAGTCCTCGATCACCCAAAGATCGACGTTGCCTGGAACACGACCGTTGAAGAGATTCTCGGCGACAACCTCGTCACTGGCGTCGTTCTGCGAGATACGGTCACGGGCGAGACACGAGAGATGGCAACCGACGGAGTGTTCGTTGCAATAGGCCACACACCAAACACAAAGGTGTTCGAAGGGCAGCTTGAACTCGACGATGCCGGATACATCGTTACCGATCCTGGACAAACATCCACGTCTGTCGAAGGTGTCTACGCGGCAGGAGATGTTGCGGACAAGGTCTACCGACAAGCTGTCACCGCCGCGGGTCTCGGGTGTCAAGCAGCGATCGACGCTGAGCGGTGGCTCGAGAAGTAGATCTGAAGGAATCGGAACTCGACCCGGGTCGTTGACACGGGTATCGACAAGAGGAGACGACATGGGTCAGAACACGACCAAAGCGACCGACAGCGAGTTTGCGTCGATCATCGCATCCGAGACCCCAACGCTGGTTGACTTTTGGGCCGAGTGGTGCGGTCCATGCAAGATGATGGACGGTCCCCTTGACGAGCTTGCGGGCGAGAACGCCGGCAAGCTCACCGTGGCGAAGCTGAACGTCGACGAGAACCCGGCGACCATGAGCGCCTATTCCGTCATGAGTATCCCCACGCTCATCGTTTTCCAGAGCGGTGAGGAGAAGCGTCGCTTCGTTGGCGCTCGCAGCAAGGGGCAGCTGCAGGCGGAACTCGCCGATTTCCTCAACTAATCATCCGTTGATCTGCAACGATTGAGCTCGTGAGGCTCTACCACCAGGGTGATCGTGGTGAGCCGGTTCGGGATGTCCAGGATCGGCTGTCCACACTCGGATTCGATCTCTCAGGGGATGACTCCGGCGTTTTCGGCACCAGCACCCGGCAAGCCGTAGCCGACTTTCAGGCGGAGCGCGGCATTCCGGTTGATGGCATCGTCGGCCCTGAAACATGGCGGTCACTTGTCGATGCGGGGTATCGGCTCGGCGACAGGATGTTGTATCACAGAGTTCCAATGATGCGTGGAGACGACATCGCTGAACTTCAAGCTCGCTTGAACTCTCTCGGGTTCGATTCCGGCAAGGTAGATGGCGTGTTCGGGCCTATGACACTCGCCGGTCTTCTCGACTTCCAGCGCAACCGGGAACTTGCTGAAGACGGCATCGCTGGAGACCTCGTGGCCGGCGAGCTCCGGCTCGTGAAGCTTGCCACTCAGAAACCAGGGAGAGAAGCGGTTCGCGAAAGAGAGTGGCTCCAGTCACTCCCTGATTCGATCGCAGGCCAGCGCGTGTACATCGACCCCGAGTGTCGCACAGATGACGAAGCGGGTACCACCTGGATGGCAGTGATGGAAGCGAGCGCATCGATACAGCTCCTCGGGGGACACCCCATCATCTCTCGAAGCATCGATACAGCCCCCCCTCCTACCCTTCGAGCGCAGCGGGCGAACCGCCTCAACGTCGACATCGTGGTGGGGTTCTTCGTACCTCAGGATGGGGAGGAAGGCGTGTTCTACTTCAGCTCGGAGCACAGTCGCTCAGAAGCAGGTATGGCAATCGCCGTTGCGGTCGCCGGGCGGCTAGGCCTCGAGGCCACCGGACGAACGATGCCGATGCTCAAGAACACGCGGTCGCCCGCGATCGTGGTATCCGTGAGAGCGATGAACCGCCGGGTAGGTCGTGTCGTAGCCAACGTCATCGCGTCGTTGTACGAGGAACCGGCACTATCTCACGTCGACGGATCGAACAGGTGACGGTAGATCCGTTCGAGGTCCTCCGGTGAGGTGTATCTGATCGTGATCTTGCCGCCCTTTCCGCGGTAGTCGATCTTGACCTTCGTCCCGAGCCGCTCCTGCAGGCGTTCCTCCAGCTCGATGATGGCGGCCGGGCGGATACTTCGGGCCGTGCCCGTGGCGCCACCCCGTCGGGCTGAACGTAGTCGCATCGCATCTTCTACACGCCGCACGGTCCAACCCTCGGTGACGGCGCGCTCAGCGATGTGGATGGCGTATGCCTCGTCCTCGGAACCCAGTAACGCCCTTGCGTGGCCAGGCGTCAGGTCGCCTGCCACGAGCAGCGCCTGGATCGGACCCGGGAGACCAAGCAGTCGGATGATGTTCGACACTGCGCTCCTCGACTTGCCAACCTGAGATGCGACCTCGTCGTGCGTCATACCAAAATCTTCCATTAACTGTCGGTATGCGGCGGCCTCTTCGAGCACAGACAGGTCCTCCCGCTGGAGGTTCTCGACCAATGCCTCGGTGAGAATGGTCCGATCATCGCTCTCACCCCGGATGACGGCGGGGATCAGGTCCATTCCCGCTTGCTTGCACGCACGGAGCCTTCGCTCTCCTGCCACGAGCACATAGTCCTCGCCATCGGACCGCACGACCACCGGTTGAAGCAATCCCACCGACGAAATCGAACTGGCCAACGCGTCGATGGCTCGCTGGTCAAAGCCGGTGCGGGGCTGGGCCGGGTTGGGCCGAATCCGATTGATGGCGATCTCGGCATATCCGGCTTCTGGATGGTCCTGAGGGATAAGGGCATCGAGGCCCCGCCCCAAGCCACTCTTACGTGCGGCCATGGCGTCTCCTGAACTCTCGCGCCAGCTCCCTGTAGGCGATGGCTCCGCGTGACATCGGGTCATATGCCTCGATCGGTTCTCCGTACGATGGTGCTTCACTGAGCCGTACGGTCCGAGGGATCACGGTCTTGTACGCTGTCGAACCGAAATGGTCCCGGACCTGGGTGACGACATCGCTCGCAAGCGTCGTACGCCCGTCGAACATCGTCAAAACCACACCCTCAATCTCTAGCTTAGGGTTAAGGTTTGTCTGTACCAAACTGATATTGCGAGTCAGCTGGCTCACACCTTCGAGTGCGTAGTATTCGCATTGGATCGGGATCATCACCTCGTCCGCAGCGGCTAGGCCATTGATTGTCAACAACCCCAGAGATGGGGGACAATCGATCAACACGAAGTCGTACTCGTCGACTATGGCTGCGATCGCTTGTTTCAGGCGCTGCTCGCGAGAGAACATCGAAACAAGCTCGATCTCCGCTCCCGCAAGCTCGATCGTTGCCGGTACGACGTGCAGATTCCCTACGGAGGTGGGCTCGAGGACATCAGCAAGCAAGGAATCGGCTATGAGTACGTCGTACGTTGACTGCTCGATGGATGCCCGGTCGATTCCGAGCCCCGAACTCGTATTTCCCTGGGGGTCGAGGTCGATGATCAGGATGCGTTCGTTCAGGAAAGCCAGGCCGGCTCCGAGGTTGATGGCGGTTGTCGATTTGCCGACACCGCCCTTCTGGTTGGCGATCGCCACGATCTTGCCGTCGGACATCGTCCGGTGTGCTCCTCATTGTGATGGTCAGATACGATACATCCTAAGGAGCCAGAACGGTGAGTCAAGCACCTCGCTTCCCTCAGACGATAGCGAGAAGGCTATACCATCTGGCGGACCGGGGATCTTCGGTCTATCTCGTAGCCGCGACACCCCGAACAGGCCCAGGCCGCCCGGACTTGTCAGCTTCAGCGTGAGCGCAGCGGCCCGGCCGACCGGAACCGAAGCGCGGAAGGTGACGACATCGAACGTATCGGTGACACGACTCACGTCCGTTGTCGTTACCACCAGGTTTTCCAGGCCGAGGATGCGTACAGCTCGTCTCGCCAAGCGAGTGCGCCGCTCAGAGCGGTCGACCAACGTAAAGGCCGTATCGGGAAACGCTACGGCCATGGGGATAGAGGGCAGGCCTACGCCGCCACCGATGTCGGCGATCGTCTCGATCGTCTCCGGCAATCCCTTGCAGTACGCGAGGGAATCAGCGACGTGACGGTCGAACAGCCGGAACTCCTCATGCGGACCTATCCCCCCGGCGGCCATCGCCTCGTCAGCCAACCACTCCTCATACCTGGACAACAAAGCCCGCTGCTGGGGGGTCAGTGTGATCCCCAGCCAGCGGGCTATCGGTTCATAGCGATTCGCTCCTTGTTTCACGTGGAACCGTGGCTCCCTTGTCGGTCTCAGGGGCCATGTTCCACGTGGAACACACCGCTACTCGTCATCGTTGTAGGCAATCACGACCGCACGGCGAGGATCCTCGCCCTCGGAGTATGATCGGACACCACCGATCTCGGCGATGGCGTCGTGCACAACCTTCCGGTCGGCTGCGTTCATCGGCTCGAGCATGATCTCGTTCTTGTCCTCGATCACCTGCTCGGCGAGCTTCCCGGCGTAGATCTTGAGCGCTTCTCTCCGACGCTCCAAATAGCCGGCGATGTCGATCCGCATGCGAGGAGCTCCGTACGTCTTGCGCTGCACGACGGTACGAGTCAGTTCGAGAACGGCATACATGACCGAACCCTTCGGACCAACAAGCGCCTCGGTCTGTTCACCGGTGACGTCAAGGTACAGGACCCTATCGTCGATGCGTGTGCTCACGTCACCTTCGAGTCCAAAAGCGTCGAGTAAGCCGCTGATGAATCCAGCAGCAACTTTCGCTTGTTCCTCGATTGGGGCTTGCTCCGGACGCTCGTCCCGTGGTTTGTGCTGCGACTCAGCTTTTGGCTCGGACACCTTTTTCTCCTGACGCCGCTTTCCGTTCTTCTGGTTCTGTTTGGGTTTGCGATTCTCGGCCTGGTGACCACCAGCCCGCTGCTTCTCTCTGTCATTGGTTCCACCGCTCGAGCGACCGTTTTGGTCACTGCCCTTACCGCGGCCGCGACGTCGACGGCGTTGCTTTGGTGCACGCGTCACCTTGACGATAGCCTCACGGCCTCCCACGCCCAGGAAACCCTTCTTTGGCTCCTGGATCACCTCTACCTCGGCCTGGTCGACAGATGAGAGCCCGAGTTCGCCGATGGCGACCTCTACAGCCAAGTCCACCGATCTACCTTGTACTTCAACCCATTCCATCGAGCTACTTCCTTCTTTTCCGCTTGTGCTTCTTGCTCGCATTGCGCGATGGCCCGCTTCTGTTGGGGACGTCGGACGGGTCATCAGGGGCGAGTTCAACACCCTTTCCGCTGGTCTCGCCGCCGCCATCGTCGTGTGTCCGCAGGATGAAAGCCTGCTGGCCAACACGGAATACGTTCGAGGTGGCGAAATACAATCCGAGACCGGTGACAAAATTCCACGAGATCAAGCCGAAGACAACCGGCATGATCTTCATCGCATTCTGCATCCCCTGCATCTGTGTTTTGTTTGCATCGTCGTGGTCCGAGCTCTTCTGACGCTTACTTGTTTGCACCTGCTGGTAGAAGCCGGCCACAACGATGATGCCAATCAGGATGATGTAGGGCAGGGAGCCAATCGGGTTCCCGAAGTCCACCGCCTGGGACGGCCGAACCATCAGGTTCATGCCGAGGAACGTCACATGGGAGAACTGGCTCGAGGCGACATCAACACCCTCTCTGAGCGTGGTTGTCAGCTTTCCAGCGTCATCAACCGTGTACAGCGCCTTGTTCGCCGTCTCGATCACCTGACCGAGAGCCGATCCAGCCGGTATGCCGAGGCCCCTCCAGAGTACCCGATACAGCGCAAACCAGATTGGCATCTGGACGATGAGGGGAAGACATCCCGCAGCAGGGTTGACGCCGCGCTCCTGGTACAGCGCCATGAGTTGTTTGTTCAGCTCCTCCTTCTCGCCCTTGAGCTCCTTTTGGAGTTTCTTCACCTCGGGCTGGATCTCCTGCATCGCACGCATCGATCGCGTCTGCTTGAGTGTCAACGGGAAAAGCAAGAGGCTGACGGTCAGGGTCAGCAGGATGATAGATATTCCATATTCTGGAATTATATCGTAGAAGAAGGAGAGGAGGCCTCCGAGAACGCTGAGTAGTAGTGTCCACGGATTCACGAAGAGTTCCCTTTGTCTCTGTGCGCCCGGCTCTCCTGTGACCCCGGCACCGGATCCAATCCGCCTTCATGGAACGGGTGACATCGCCCGATGCGCTTCATACCGAGCCATGATCCTCTTGCGGCGCCATGGATCTCGATGGCTTCGAATGTGTAATGGGAGCAGCTGGGGTAGTAGCGGCAGTTGCTGCGCAGCAGTGGCGAGATCAGCCTCTGATAAGCCCGGACGGCCAGCAGGGCTATCCTTGAGATCCCGTCCGTCCTCGTGTCCTGTTGCTCAGCCACGCTCGATCCTCATATCCATCTCTCAGTTGTTGTGCACCGCTTGGTCCGCCCATTCAACCAAAGTGGGGAACGGCACATCGAGAACATCGGGCGTGGCGACAAAGACGTACGCCGTTGCGGGCTCCAGGCTGACCCTCCGCGCAACTTCACGCAGCCTGCGCTTGGCCCGATTCCGTGCAACTGCATTTCCCACTCTCCTCCCTGCGACGAAACCCGCCTCGGGCTCCGTTCTCCTGCCTGGCGCTTGGAACACCACGACCCCGCCGCGCTCGATTCTCGTCCCCGTACGGTAGATGGACCTGAATCGAGATCCTGGACGGAGTGAGACGTACAACCGGACCTAGGCCGAGAGTTCGTGGCGACCCTTGGTGCGACGACGCTTTACGAGCGCACGCCCCGAACGGGTACGCATGCGCGCACGGAACCCGTGCTTGCGCTTGCGGC
>BTQS01000080.1:0-8579 GCA_036985995.1 Acidimicrobiia bacterium | reverse complement strand
AGAAGTGACGGCTCGTCCGCCGGGTTCCCGAGGAGTCGTAGCCAGGCAAGGAGGTCTGCGACTTCCGGGATGGTGAGCAGCTCACCCATGGAACTGACGGCATACGGGATCTCGGCCTTCCTGAGCGCATGTACGATCGTGGGGATCGCCGACCTCTTGCGACACAGAATCGCAACGTCGCACCACCCAGCCCCGGCGTCGTGACGGTCGAGGATCTCGTCGGCGATCCAATGTGCCTCATCATCATCTGCAGCGAACCACCCGACGATGAGCTCACCCGTGTTGGCGTCTTCGCACGGTGCCAGCGGTTCGGATGCCTCGACGCTCGGGAGGAGCGTCTGTATGGCGTTCGCCATGTCGAGGATGATCGTGTCGGACCGCCAGTTGATGCTCAGGGGAAGCGTCTCGGTCTGCCGTCCATCCGGGCGTGGAAAGTGCTGAGGGAAGTCTGTGAAGTTCTCGAGAGTGGCGCCCCGCCACTCGTAGATGGTTTGGTCGGCGTCTCCAACGGCCGTCACTGCAGTGCCACCCCCGAAGACGGATGTCAGCAGCCGCCGCTGCGCAGGATCCGTGTCCTGGTACTCGTCGAGGAGGACCGTGTCGTAGCGCGCGGCGATCTGGGATGCGACACCTTCGAAGCCTTCAACGATCTCGACGGCGAGCTTGATGAGGTCGTTGAACTCGAGGAAGTTGAGGTCCCGCTTCGCGGCGGCGTAACTATCGGCAGCGTGTGCCAGGGCGATACGTTTCTTCCACACTTCGTCCAGGTCGCCGGGGGCGAGAACCGCCACGTCGTGTGCGGTGAGGAGGTTCGCGGTCATCGCATCGGCGACGGCCAGCAATTCCTCCTTCCGCACCGAGAGGGAGGAGAGGTCGAGGTCTGTCGAGTCGAGGTCACGAAGGACACGGTACGCGAGCTCTGATCGGTGGCCCTCGTCCATGAGCGCTGTAGTGGGTTCGTATCCCACGAAAGCCCCGAACTCATCGAGGATCGAGGAAGCGAAACCGTGATAGGTCGTGACCTCGACCTCTCTGCTGTCTTCTCTGTCACCGACGGCGGTCCGCAGACGGGTTCGCAGCTCATCTGCAGCCTTGTTGGTGAAGGTGATCCCCAAGGCCCGCGTCGGGTCTCCCCCCCGACGCACACTCTCAGCGAGACGCTCGACGATCGTCGTCGTCTTGCCTGTTCCAGCGCCCGCGACGACACGCAGCGGCACGGGCGGGTACTCGATGATCGCTCGCTGTTGGGCGGTCGGTGTGAAGTCCGTCATTGGGCGAACGCCTCTCTTCCCTCAGCTCGTGCGGGGCACACGAGGGCGACCTCACAGCTGTCGCAATGCGTCCCGACGACGGGATCGAATCCCTCTATGGCGATGGCGGTGGTGATCGCCTCGAGTTCTGCTGTCACAGATCCGAGCTTCGATGGATCCAGTGAGCGGGTGACGATGCTGGTCTTGTTCGGGTCCATCCGCGGGTACCAGAACTCGGCGCCGGTCATGGTGCCTTCGGATCGAAGGGACGCGTCGTGTTGAGCAGCGAGCAGGTAGTACCCGAGCTGTATCGACACCGCAGCATCCTTGACCTTCATGGCCGACCCCGAAGTCTTGTAGTCGACAACGAAGAGATCTTCTCCTCTGCGTTCGATCCGATCGGCACGGCCGATCCAGGGAACACCTGCAACCGTGAAAGGCAGATCCTGTTCTAAAGCCACGGGTGTCCCGGATTTCGGCCAGCGATCGTACAGGTTGTCGAGCGTTGCTTCGGCCCGATTCCGCCACGACCTCCCGACCGCGTCGTCGTCGAATCCTGCTTCATCCCACAGGTCATCGAGGCAAGCCTCGGCCTCCCGGCGTGTCGACCTCTCCTTGCCGTTGCGGACCGCCCGGCGCTCTGCCACTTCCATGACCTTGTGGATGAGCGTGCCGAACCGCATGTGGTCGTTCGTCGTGTCCTGGGACAGGAGGTACCTGCGAACCGCGTACTGCCGGGGGCAGGTCGCATACGCCGTTGCCTGGCTCGGTGACAGCCGAAGCCGGTCGGGGATGATCTTGTCGTGCGGGCCGCTTTCCAGCGTTCCGTACCGTTCCATCGCGTCGGACAAGCCGACCCGGGTTCCCAGTGCGAGAACTTCGATCGCTGCCAGCCGGTCGATAGGTGGCGCCATCGGGTTCTTGACAGTCTGGCGAAGCGCAGCCTCGAAGGACCGCGGTGTCAACGGCTCAGTGTTGCGATGGGGAGGAGTGATCGGTGTGACAAGGGTGAGGAATCGGCTGGGTTGTGAACTGTCGTTGACAGCGTCGTTGCTCGTTGCGCTCCACACGACACGGGACGTTGCCCTGGTCATTGCCGTATAGGCAAGCCTGCGTTCCTCATCGAGCCGGAAAGCAACATAGTCATTCGTGTTCCGAGGGAGATGCGGGTTGAGGAGCCGAACCCCGAGGAGAGAGTCTCGTGTTCGGAGGTCCGGCATCTCGCCTTCGACAGCGTTGGCGATGTAGACGACGTCGAACTCGGTGCCTTTGGCGCTGTGGAGCGTCGCGATCGTGACGCCACCTTCATCGAGTGAGCGGAATGAGAACAGCGGATCCGCTTCGTAGTCGGATCCGGTGATGAGTGCACTATGGTCCGCAAGCGTTGTGCCGGGCGATCGCTCAACGAGTCTGGTGAGCACCTGGTCGAACGCAGACCATGCCCGGCGGTCGTCGGCGTGGGCATCGTCGAGTGCGATACCGAGGAGCTGAGGCAGCGTCGACCACACATGCCACAGCCCAGCAGGTGCAGGTAGGTCGAATGCCCACGACGGGTCATCGATGAGAGCTGCGAGATGACTGCCCTGGGGAACCCGTAGTGTGATGAGCTCTGCCCATGGCGTCCCGTTGGCGGCTGAGCGGGACATATCGTTCACCGTGCCGTACGACATTGTGAAGAACGGGCTCGCGAGTACCCGCTCGATCGCGGAGTCAGCGTCTTGGTCTGAGCCCGTCGCGAGCACGAGGTCGTGGACGAGACGAACAGCAGGCTCGTCGGCGAGCCTGCTCTCCGTGAACGAGTGAGGGATCGAGCGGCGTTCGAGCGCTGCTCGGAGTTCGGTGCCAAAATCGGTGCTCGACCTGGTGAACACGGTGATCCTCTCGAGAGGCACACCATCGACGAGGTGGACACGCTCGATGTCCGATGCCACCCATTCAGCCTCATCCACTCTGGTTGGAAACGTATGGGTCGCAACGCTCCCACCGGTGCGGGTGCTGAGCACCTTACCCGCCCCGCCGGGGAGCTCACGGGCTGTGACGCCCACCGCGGCGTCGAGGATCTCTGTGGGGACCCTGAACGAAGTCGTGAGCACGATGCGTTGGGCTTCGGTCCCGAGCCGTCTCTTGGCCTCGAGAGGGAAGCTGAACACGTTGGCGATGTCTGTGCCCCGGAAGGAATAGATCGACTGGTACGGGTCGGCGGCAACGGTGAGGTCTTTGTTCGACGCTGCGAGGCGGAAGAGCATCTCGGCCTGAGCCGGCGACGAGTCCTGGTACTCGTCTGCTGCGACGAGGAGATACGGCGCAGCTATCTCTGGCCAGGTTCCGAGTGCCGCGACTGCCTCTGTGAGGATCCTTCCGTAGTCGGTGCGGTGCACGGCGTTGAGCTGTTCGTTGTACCTGGTGAAGAATCCCGACATCGCCACGAACCTCGGGTCACCCATGGTTGCGAGGTCCTCGGCGGTGACGAGTTGTTCGTGGCACCGCAGGATGAAATCGGTTACCTCGCTCGCCATGACGGGGGAGTCGAGCAGCGCGCGATATCCAGCGGGCCACATCGCTGGGGGTTCGTTGGTGAGGAGGTCCGCAACGAATCGCTCCTGTTCGGCGGCCGTGAGCACGCTCGGTGTCTTGGTCCAGCCGAGCCCGGTTGCGTTGGCTTCGACGATGCGCATCGCGAGGCCGTGGTAGGTAGCCACGTTGATCCGATATGCCAGAGGTCCGAGTATGTCGACGAGGCGACGCCGGATGTCGCCGACGCCGGCACGTGAGAATCCGAGAACAAGGATCTCATCCGGCGCCATCCCGCAGTCCGTGACGGCAGAACCGACGCGTGCGACGAGGAACTGTGTCTTGCCGGTGCCCGGCCCACCTACGACGATCTGCGGCCGGCCGGCCACCGCGATGTGGTCGTCCCACTCGCCTGGTCCGAGCCTCTTCTCGGGCGGGGACACCAATGGCCCCTCTACTCGAGCGAGATCGGCGCGCAGGCCATCACGACAACTGCTCCCGCTCGTCCTGCCACGCCGGGCACAGCTCGGCCTTGAAGTCGCACCAATCGCACAGTGCAGAGGTGGTCGCAGGCCACGTGTCGCTCCTGATCGCGCGCTCGATGGCGGCCCACAACGCCTGGAGCTGACGTTCCATAGCATCGAGTTGACCGTCGGTGATGTCCATGGTGTATTCGGTTGGCCCGTTCAGGTACAACAGGCGAAGGCGATCAGGTGTGACGGCTCTGGTGTTCCGGATCAACAGTGCGTAGATCTTGAGGGCGAAGAACGCCTTGTTCGCATAGCGCTCCGGCGGCGCCTTGCCGGTTTTGTAGTCGGTGATGACCAGCACTTCCCTCGTCGAGCCGTCGCTGTCGACCTCGGTGATTCGCTCCATGCGGTCGAGGATCCCTCTGATCGTCATGTCTCCAACGGGTACGGTGAGGTCCATCTCGAGCTCGAGAGGTTCGAACGACGACGGGTCCTCCACGGTGAAGTACGAAGCGAGGAGGTTGAGAGACTCGATTCCCCAATCGCGTTCTTCAGCGACCGAGGCGAACAGGTCGGGATACTCTGCCGGTTTCAGCTCCATCCATGCGCTCCGAAAGAGTTCGTAGAGATGATCCGGAGTGCGTTCCTCGGCGGGTAGCTGGAACAACCGCTCCAGGGCCAGGTGAGCCGTGGTGCCGCGTGCCTGGTACACGGTAGGTTCGGTCGGGATCTTGTCGATCGACTTGAACTTGTACAGCTGAGGGCATGTCTTGAAATCGCCGGCCCTGCTTGGCGACAATGTCGTTAACACGGGTTCAGGGAGAGGCGCATCTGTGCGATTCGTGACCATGTACGCAGCGTACCCGGCTGCTATGACACAAATGAGTTGTCAGTTTTCAGAACGCTGAACTAAAAACCGTCAGTCGCGAAAATCATTCGTGGCTCGCGAAAATCAAGTATCGCTCTGAGTTGCGTCGGTCATCGGGAACCGATACGTTCATGATCGTTCAAAGACGCAAGTCGAAGGACACGGCACAGGTCGGCTCCTCACCCGAGTTCGACCGACCGGGGAACCGGGGTGCCGGGGTGGTGAAGGGAAACCGGAACCGCCGGCCGACCGCTTCGGCGGAAGGCATCGGTCTCGAGGAGGAGCCCAGCCTTCGAGAGACCACCGGAGAACCACCGAAAGGTGGGTCTCCACCGGATGTGGCTTCGGTCGCAGACGGAAAGCTACGGTGGGTTTCGGCCCGTACGAGCACGTTCCGGCCACGGACGTTGATTTCGGTCAGCGTCGAGGCGGGGACACCCGGGTGGAGTCGGGAAACTGGCGAGGCCCGGATTGGAGTGACATTGTCACTTCAAGTGAGAACCCCGAGAGGGCGAGACTTCGGTCGAGCTTCCTCGGGGTTTCTCTTTGTTCGCTGTGAGTCGGCCTCAGCAGGTGGGCTCGATCTGAAGGAGATCGACGACACCGGAGGGGCCGGCTGCGTCGAGCTTCCCGGCGAGGTGGCGGTCCGATGATCCGTCGAGGGCGAACGTAGCGCTCTGGATATCGAACGCATCGGTGATATCGACGCGTGAGCCATACGCGGCGACGAGGTCGCCTCGTGTCGATCCGAGGCCGATATCTTCTCCCGTGCGAAGATCCAGGCCCCGGAGGTCGGCGGAGTTCCCCGTCACGGGATCGAAGCCATAGGACCAACTCGCGAAGATCTCGCTACTCGAACCAGTCACAAAGACGAGGGCGAGGGAGCCCCATGACACGACGCGAGCGGTCCCTTTCTCACAGGTCGGAACCTGGATAGCGCTGCCCTCCTCAATCGAGTCGGCGTCCCACCCGCCGACGACCTCGGTGATGCCTTCGATCACAGTGCCGGCATCGTCGCCTACGGTGAACGGTCCGATGCCATCGGGGAACAGAGTGAGTTCGCTCGCCACGGGTGGGATCGGAGGACTCGTAGTCGGTGCTTGCGTAGCCGGTGTAGGTTGAGCGATCGTGCAGCCGCTGGCGACCAATGTAAGGGCAGTGATAGCCCGCGATAGAGGCCCAAGAGAACGCATCGCGCAACGGTAGTAGTGGACCGCGAAAACTCGTCGTGGGTCGCGAAAACCAACCAGTGTTCTAGCTTGCGAGGAGTTCGGGGTTGTGCCATATTTTGAAGTACCGCAGAGGGGCAACCCGAAGCGGACCGCAAACGGGGAAACCCGGGAGCGGATGCCGAAGGGAAACTGGAGGCGACCGGTGTGAAAGCCGGTGCTCGGTCTGGAGACAGGCCGGGTCCTTGAGAGAACACTCTCGGGTGTTCGGGGCGCTCGCCCTGCTTGGCCGACTTCGGTCGACGAGGTTCACAAGGAATTGGTGCGGGTTTCGATTCGCATCAGGCTCCGCTTGCGGAGCAGCGGACCTGAACGCCGCAAGGCTGGATGGAACGCAGAGAACACCCCAAGGGGGCTTCGGCTTCCTTGGGGTTTCTCGCGTCCTTGGGGTATCTCACTATTGTCGACTCACAGTTCTCGAGTCGCAGTTCTCAGTCAGAACCGCGCCGGTGTGCTGTGAGCTAAACTGGTCTCATGTCGTGGCCAGATGATGCCCTCAGCGATGACGAAACGATCATCACGTCGTTTCGGCCCCACTGGAAGTTGCTGTTCATCCCGTTCGTGTGGTTTGTGGTCATCGTCGTCGCGTTCTCCCTTGCAATCGCGTTGCTGACAGCCATCTGGTTCGTGTGGCTGGCGATAGTGGTCGCTGCTGCCACGTACCTCGTCATTCGGCCGCTCGTCAACTGGTGGTTCACACGGTATGTGCTCACGACGGAACGACTGATCACCCGATTCGGCCTGATCGCCCAGTCCGGCGTCGAGATACCGCTCGAGCGGATAACCAACGTGAACTTTTCCCAATCGGTGTTCGAGCGTCTGCTGGGCGCGGGCGATCTGTTGATCGAGTCCGCAGGCATGTCGGGTCAGAGCAAGTTCTCCAACATTCCGCGTCCCGACGAGTTCCAGACGTTGCTGTACAAGGTTCGCGAGCGACGAACCATCGAGCTCAGCGGCAGGGGAGACGTGGTGAGCGAATCCATGCCCGACGCTGCCGATTCCATCCGGAGACTTGCCGAACTCCTGGACGAAGGGTTGATCTCCCGCGACGAGTACGAGGCGAAGCGCCTGGACTTGCTCGACGAGATCTAACCCCGCACCCTCCTAACCCCGGATCGGACCGTGGCGCCTGAAGCGACGCTCTCGCTCTGCCGGGTCCTGCCGGTAAAACTCGCGCAGTACCTGGTATAGCTCGGGTTTGTCGGCGGCCATGTCGATGGGGCGATCGAAGAAGAACTCGGTGGCAACTGCGAAGAACTCCGCAGGGTTGACACTGGCGTAGGCGTCAAGAAACGGGTGGCCGCTGGTCCCGTCTCGCAGTGCCCTGTACTCGCGAGTACAGATCTGTTCCCAGTTGCCTCGCAAGGCCTCGTCCATTGGAGGGATGCCATCCGCCGCTCCATCGGCCATGTCGATCTTGTGGGCAAACTCGTGGTAGACGACGTTGTGCCCGGTGTCGGGATGGGCTGCTGATCGTTTCGCCGAGTCCCAGGCGATCACCATGGGGCCATGGAGAGCAGCCTCACCGAGAATCGGGACGATCCTGTCGGTTTCCAAACCGCTCGTCTCCGGTGCGCCGCGTCGGCCCTTCACCACGACGCCGCTCGGGTACATGATGATCGATGCGACATCGCGGTAGTAGGCGTTCTCGAGTCCCAGGATCAGGAGACAGGCAGATGCTGCTACCAGGACCTTGATCTCGACCGATTCGTCCAGCCCATTGGCCCACTCGAAGCGCTTCTCGAAGAGGAAGAGCTTGATGAGATGTTCGAGGCGGTCTCGGTCGTTTTCTTCGAGACAACGCCAGTGAGCCATATTGGCCCGCAGCAGCGCCCGCCATTCTTCGGGGAAGGGAGCTTCGACGGCCCGGCGCCTTCGACGCTGCCTGGGAGTTTCGATGCGCATGCAGTCCGTTCGCGGGGGTGATCGATCATAGGTCGTAGCTCAGGGTCGTTGTCACTCCTGGTCCTCGAGTGGCATCCTGTCGAAGCGGGCCACGATCTCGATGTGGTACGTCTGGGGAAACATGTCGACGGGTGTCGCCTCTATGAACTCGTAGCCGTACGACGCGAGCGTTCGTGTGACTCGCAATCGGGTCCAGCACCGCGAGTGAATTCAATGTGAGCGGGAAGAGCGGGTTGGCTGGCGTCTAGCTCAGCGTGTCAAGCAGGTGGGCGGCCTCCACCGGATCGTTGATGACGAGCCGGTGACCGTCCACCTGTGACGCTACCTCGACCGCTCTGTTGAAGTT
>BTQS01000079.1:0-8580 GCA_036985995.1 Acidimicrobiia bacterium | reverse complement strand
CGGCACCGTCGTGTACTCGGTTGACGTAAACGATCCTTCCGGCAACGAGGTCGAAGTCAAGGTGGATGCCGGTGACGGCACCATCCTCAGCCAGGAATCTGGTGACGAGAAGGCCGGCGAGGAAAAGGCCGGTGAGGCTGACGACCAGAATGAGCAGCACGAGAACGAGAACGAGGGCCCAAACGACGTCGGTGAAGCACAAGGCGATTGAGACCAGGCCCGATCAACATAGAAGGGCTCGGCTCGCGCTAAGCGGGCCGAGCCATTCTGTGTGAAGATCGTGAGACGTATGACCTTGGTGCACAAGGCAGGGCGGTGCCTCTTGGCTGCACGATGTCAGACCACTAGCGCGACCAGCCCGTCCGCTGCCATTTTTCCCACGCCATGGAACGCGCCGGATCCTATGGTCGGCCGCTACCTCAACGATGGGCCATTGGCAGTCTGTATTGGGCCATAGTGTCCGACTATTCACCCCGTGTCGTGCGAGTCGACGTACATGCTTTCCGGGGCACTGCCGTCGAGAAGCGGCGGAGGAGTGCTCAAGGAGCGTTGGTAGGGAACCTCGATCGCATCGATCAGACGGGAGGATTGTTCGATCTGGTCGATGAGGTCGGGTGTGAGAGCCTTCACGAACGAGGCGCCTCTGGCTGCATTGAGAAAACGAGGGTACGAGTCGACAGTGTCGACGGGCGCTGCGATTGCCGGGGAACTCTCCACGAGTTCCCTCGTGCGCAGTGCTACATCTGCCTTGTTGCCCGTCTCGACAGCATTACCGAGTGCAGCGAGGTCGCAGTACCCGTGCAGGATCATCGTGGAGGGTGTAACCCTGCGCACATCCGCAAGCTTCATCCCCTTTGCGTCGGCTTGGATATTGAGGGCTGCAACACCCAAGTCCGAGAGATCTCCGAGGATGGGTCCGATTGCACCACACGAGTGAAACGCAATCGCCCCGTTGCATGTCTTGCGTATGCGGGCGAACAGGGTGCGCAACCGAGGAACAAGGAACTGGCGGAACTCTATGGGGGAGATGAACATCGAGTTGGAGTAGCCGTAGTCATCGCCGTAGAGGATTACTTCGGGGCATCTGGGCAGCGCAGTGAGATAGTGCTCATACCCAGAGGCGACGGTCTCGAGCGACCAGTCGAGAAGCATGTTCGCCACACGCCAGGTGTCCGTGATGTCTTCCAACATTCGCCCACGACCGCGGAGCAGGAAACTCATCTCGAGCAGTCCGGCGCATGGGGCGTCGCCGATCACTATCGAATCCCGACCTTCGTGTGGTTCGGGGAACTGGACCAGGCCTGGCCACTTCGGGCGTGGATGGCGTGCTACGCGAACAAGGTCCGCGGCTGTTAGCGGGTGGTTCAGAGGCGATAGGGAGTGTCCTTCCCAGAGCCATTCGACTCCGTACTCGTCCCTAACCCGATCACCAACGACGGCGGGACGTTCGAACAGGAACCCAGCTCGCGCGAAGTCTGACCCCAGAGCCTCTACGTCGTGAGCTGAGAGAGCGACATTCTGGAGTGTTGGATGGCCTACGAATCCCACGCGGTCTGCCAACGCGGGTGCTGCGAATGCACTGATCCCGGTTACGGTCGAGGTGCCGATGTCGCAAAGGTATCCTGGGTTCGGCTCGCCGGCCAGCAGCCGCTGCCAGGCGCGCAGCGGTGTCATTGTGATCCCAGTTTGAACATCTTGTAGAGGGAGTGGTTCGGGTCCATAGGGTTCCCGTCGAGTTCCTGAGATGCAAAGCCCAAGAAGACCTCCACCGTCGCGGATGCGTGCACACACGGGTGCGCCTTTTCGATGATGCCGTAGTGGAGAAAGTCCCCGCCGGCCATGCGGCAAGCCACGAGTGCCGCGGCCAGCGACAGGTTCACATACTCGGTCCCCTGCTCAGCAAGCCCGGTCCATTGCGGAAAGCAGTTCGAAAACGCGCACCCTGCCGGGTACCCAAAACGCTCCCGAACGGCCGTGATCCCACGCAGGTTCAGCCCTACCGACGGAGCGTCCATGGTGCCAAGATCCACGATCGGGACTTTCACGCCGATGTCGTCGAGGAGTGGTCGGAAGTAGCCACTGATCATGTCGCAAGTGCCATCAGGGGTGAGATCAGAGATGTTGCTTGCCAGAATCATCACGCCCGCCGGTCGGTATTTTCGAAGCGCGTCGAGCTCGGCGTCCTCCGTGTCCTCATTGAGCGATGCGAAGATGCACCGGTCGAGGATCCCAAGTTCTCCCGCGGTTGCGAGGCCGGCGATTCTGACGTCTGGATCTGTCGCATTTATGAGAATCGGAAGCTCTGTCTTGGAGGCCACAAACGCGATGTACTTCTCCATCGCTTCTTCGGCCGCGGCGATAACGTCGAAGGCCATCTGATGGCCATACCTCACGGAGAGTGCGTTGACTCGTGCGATGAGAGCGTTCGCACGGTTCTCGTGGAACTCACCGACCCACTCGTCTGTGACGATCGAGTGCTTGTCGTAGAAGATGCTTCCAACCAGCAATCCTGTAGATGAGCCCAGGGGGCCCCCGATTGTCGCGGGGCCAACTACAACCTCATGATGAATCATGCTCGCCCCTGCGTCGTGGCGCGTGGCACTCTGATCCTCAGGCGGCAGTCTCGATCACATGGTCGGTCACCAGTGCTACCGCCGCGTTGGCGTCGGCGCCGTACGCGATACCAAACTTCTCGGCGAGCTCGGTATTCGCCGCTGCTCCACCGAACATGAGCAGGTACTGATCTCGCTCACCGCGTTCTTCGAGTAACTTGATTGTCTTTTCGACATACACAGCCGATGAGTTGGTCATTATGGACATACCGATAGCGACGGCATCATGGTCCTGGGCCGCGGCGAGAAACTCCTCAGGCTTCGTGTTCTTCCCCAGGTCGATGACCTCAAAGCCGTTCGCTCGAAGCATCAGACAAACGAGATTCTTGCCGATGTCCTGGGTGTTCCCTCGAACGAGGCCCATCACTACAGTTCCCGTAGGCCCGTTGTCAGAACCCGACGCCTCCAACAGTGGGGTCAGGACAGTCATGGCCTGGTCCATCGTCTTAGACGCTTTGAGCATGTCGCTCACAAACCGCTCGTTGCGTTCGTACATGTCGCCGATCAGCTTCATGCCCACGGATAGGCCGTCAAACGCGATCTGTTGAGGGGTAAGGCCAAGGTCTAGACCTCTTTGAGTCCATTCAACAGCCGCGTCGCCGTCGTAATCCATGATCGCCCGAATCAGCCCTTGGTAGACCTCTTCTTCGGGGCTGTCCGCAGCTTCGTTAACACCCAGTACTTCAGGGACCGACTCGGCCGAGCTGACGCGAGTTCCTCTGTGATTCGGATGGCCGGGCAAGAAGATGTCTCGGAGGTTTCCAAGAGCCGTGACATCCATTGGATACTGGATAGATGCACACGTCTGAACAAGAGCATCGAGGTTTTCGGCGGGAATCGTCCAGTCGATATCACAACCTGGCATCGCAATGAATCCACCGTTGTAGCCGACCTCCGCCGCCAGCTTCTTCACCTCTGCCGCGACATCGTCAGGCGTTCCCGTGAGGAGCGTTGAGAATGGACTCACCGAGCCCATCAGCGAGATCGATCCTCCGATCGCGCGTTTCGCTTCATCGATCCCCGGGTAGAAATCCCCATTGACATTCGCTGCCCCGGATCCTGCCAGATCCTCCAATATCGGCTCGATATACGCACAGACGTGAGTCATGCCGACGCCGCCGACATCTTCGGCGATGTAGCGGAACACTTCCTTTTGTCCCGGCAGTGCGAACTCGCGGAACAGCTCCGGTGATAGAACGTCACAGGATGCGAACGGATCGAGAAGGTTGATCGCATCAACACCCGCCTCGAAGTAGACGCGCGCTACGTTCTTCACAACCTCCGTGGCGAGTTCCAAAACCTCCTGGGCATATTCAGGATCTTCAGCCATGTAAGAAAAGAACTCGCTGGACCCCGTCATCAACTCCGCCGTAGTGACCGGGCCACCAACCGGTGCGACGATCACGTGTGTGTCCTTGTACCCGTTCTCGATGAAGATCTGGATCTCACGAGCAACGTTGGTCACTCGACCCTTACTCGGGTCGAAACCGTTCGCGTAGTACTCGTCGCGGACACGATAGAACTGCTCCTTCGTGGGGCACGGGTGCTCAACGAGCGAGGGTTGGGCATAGGGCAGGTAGTCCATCTCCGCGCCCAGATTCTCCACAGGATTGAATAGGTCGGTACCGGCGATGATCGCGTCGCCGCCGAACCTCTCGGTCGCCTTCATCTTCGCTCCGGCCATCGCCTCAGGATTCACCTGGGCCACGTCACAGGTGATGCCACCCTCACGGATCCCACGTGTGAGCAGCAAAGGCACAACAGGGAGATGGTCTGGTAAACCCGACATCGTGACCGCTGAGAAGATACGTTCACGGCCGTTCATGGAATCGCTCATAGCGCCTCCTCGTCTCGGTCCGTCGAGACCGCTCACCGGCGCATCGGCGCAGCAGCACCTTGGGACACATGTTCGGACTTCTCATGCGAGTATCGCACGTGTACGTAAGGTTCGTCAACAAGCTCCAGGACCTCCTACCAGAGTGTGGTCATCGTCGGACCGTCACCCGGATTTGCCGCATTCACGCGGCCCGCGCCTTGAACTCTTCTATCCATGTGACAGTGCGTCCGACCTGATTGAAGGTGAAGATGTGAACACCAGCGATGTTGCTCCCTGGCCCGTCGGCGACGAACTTGCCAGAGGACCTTCTTGCGGTGGCCGGTGACCCCTAGGGTGCCGCCGGATCCCATAGGAGTCTGGCAACCTTCGTTGTGGCAACGCCAGCATCGACGGGGCAGGTCGGGCAGTCGGACCGGTTTGGTCGATTCGGGCACGCCCGGCACTCCTCGACCAAACGCTGAGCGCGAGCGATGTCTTCACGTAGCTCCGAAAAAGCTTGCATCCTTTCTGCGAGTTCATCGTCGAGCTGGTTGAGGATGGACGATACAGCCGACGATGCCTCCGCTCCCGTCGCGTACTCTTCCCGCTTAGTCGACAGAGTCCGGAGAGTCTCCAACCCGACTCCGGCGCCAACGAGATCGATGAGTGCCGCAGCGCGCGCTACGTGGTTCTTGGCATAGACCCGGGTTCCGGCGGGTGTCCGGCCCGGGGTGAGCAAACCCTCTTCTTCGTAGTAGTGAAGGGTTCGAACCGTGGTGTCCAGGAGAGCCGCCAGCTCTCCGATTTTCAGGGTTTCGCGGTCCTCTTGAGGGCCAAGCCTCATGACGTACTCATTTCCATTCCAGGATCCAACAGACAATCCGTCCTCGAAAACTCTACAGGGTGTCGGACGGCATCCTAACCACCACCGTCAGCGCGACTGCTCGACATCAGCCGCGTCTTTCCGTCGGTGCCAGCACGCGCAGACGACACCTGAAACGGCTCTCGGCGACTCAAGTACTGATGAAAGGAGGCGGGCCATGAAGTTAGTGGTCCCAATCGTGTCGAGTATTGAGAGAGGAGGCGGACCATGGAGCTAGTAGTTCTGATCGTGCTAGGTGCAATCCTTGCTACCTACGGCTGGTACTGGGTCAGTGTGACGGAGGGTCGCGCGACTGCGTACGGTCTCGCAGCAGGCGCGGGGATCCTCGCCGGTTTGACGGTGTTCCGCCCTGGTAACGCGAACACAGCGGTGTGGTCAATTGCAGCGCTGGGAGCGATCATGGGAGCGTTAGCCGCGATCGGAGCGCACAGCGAACGGCGAGTCGACCGAACGACCGGGCTGTTCGCCCTGTATTTCGGAGGCGCCGCCGCTCTGGCTGCAGGTACCCTGGCCAACGCCAATGACTTCGGAGCCTTCGCGTACGCTGCGGTGGCGCTCGCCGTCGTCGGAGGGTTGGTATTCGTCGCCGGTGCGCTGGCCCCGCAGAGCCGCGGATATCGGGCCTTTGTCGGATGGGTCATGCTCGTCGCAGGCGCCGGTATCGGGCTCCTGGGCTATCTGCCAGGGCTCGGCGTCAATTTCTGAGTTGAGCGGGGGGCTACCGTGAAAGCCGGTCGGCCCCCCAACCAACCTCGCGGGAGGTCACATTTGGATTCCGACTCGCTTCTTGAGAGTATCCACCATGCTCACGGTTCTCTGGTCGAGGAGATTCCGTATGAGCAATACCTTGGAAGGGTCCTCGACCAGCCACGGTTGGCTCGGAGGGCTCACGCGCTGATCCACGACGCCCTGGTGTGGGCGGGTCGGCGTGAAGGTGGCGAGGGCTCAACGGGACGGTGGTTCAAACGCGAGCTGTTCGGTCTCGATGACGTGGCCCGATCCGTTGCGGACTATTTCGCTGCGGCCGCGCGCGGATTCGAGGTGGCGAACCGGATCCTGCTCCTTGTGGGTCCCCCAGGGGTAGGAAAATCGACGCTCGTGAATTCCCTCAAGTCCCTCCTCGAGGAGTACACGCGCACCGAGGAGGGCAGCGTCTATGCGATCAAGGGGTGTCCGATCCACGAGGATCCCCTTCACTTGGTACCGGTCGATCATCGGGGTGACCTCCCTATGTCTGTCGAGGGAGATCTCTGCCCGTACTGCCGGTGGGTGCTGCGGGAAATTCACGGTGGAGACGTCCGCCGGTTGACGATAGAACGGGTCACGTTCGACCAATCGGAAGCCGTCGGTATCGGGACCTTCATAGCCACCGATCCGCACTCCAGCGACTTGAAGCGTCTCGTAGGATCGGTCGACCGTTCCCAGCTCTGGGGGGTCGGCACAAGTGGGGCTCGCCGCGCCTTTCAGCTCGACGGCGAACTCAACGTCGCCAACCGGGGCTTCGTGAACCTGGTGGAGCTCTTCAAGATGGATGAGCGATTCCTCGCCGTGCTCCTCACCGCAAGCCAGGAGAAGATGGTCAAGGTCAGGGGCCCGGGGACCGTCTACGTCGACGAGGCTCTGATCGCGGAGTCGAACCTTGCCGAGTATCGGGAACTCGTAGAGAACCCGAAGGCAGTCGCGATGCTCGATCGGCTTGTCGTTGTACGAGTGCCCTACGTCTTATCTGTGACCGATGAAGTTCGAATCTATGACAAGCTCATCGGTCGGGGTGACCTACACGGCAGCCACATCTCTCCGTTGGCTCTAAGGGGTGCGGCAACGGTTGCAGTGCTCACCCGCATCGAACGATCACCGGGGCTGCGTGCAGACGAGCTCAGGAAGCTCCGCATCTACGACCGCCGTTTTGTTCACAACGCCGAACCCGGCGAATACGACACGCTCCGCGACGCGTCGACGAGCGACGGCTTGCGGGGAGTGTCACCGAGGTTCATCGTCAACCAGATCGCGCGAGTCGTGATTGGCGAAGGAGCCTGTGTGTCCGGCATCGAGATGCTGAGAGCCCTGTGGGGCCGACTGGACGAATTCGCCGGCTACGGAGAGCGTGACATCGAGGAATGGAACCGGATCTTCAGCCTCGCCAAACAGGAGCTGGACGACGTCGCCCGGTTGGTGCTCCAACGGGCATCTGTGCCTGGTTACGCCGATGAGGTCGACAGGCTCGCGGCGGCTGTCAAAGCGGATCTTGAAAGCGACAACAAGCCCGAATCGGAGGGCGCAGGCAAGGGACTTCGGGACGTTGAGCGGGCCCTCGGCATATCGGAGTACCGTCGAACAGCGTGGCGAGCCGAACGGCGGGCCCGTCTTCGCGCAAGACCCAGCCGGGACGATGACCCCGAGATGTTCGAGGGCATCGATCGGATGGTCCTGCCTGAATGGGTGGAAGTCTCACGTGGCTTGCAGTCGAAACGGCGGCGCGACGAGGTGCGACGTCGGCTCGTCGCCGAGCACGGGTTCTGCGATGCCGGGGCGCAGTCGCTGCTCGATCACGCCGAAAGTCTGACGCGGTCGAGGCGTCCCCGGCGACAGGACCGACGGCTACCCCCTTGGTTGCGGGCCTGAGGGGTGCTGGCTTCTCAACCCTCGGCAACCTGTCGCTGGACGCCTCGCGCCGCGTCGCTGAGCGCGTCGAACTCGTAGGGGCCGCCGGCAAGCCGTCCTGTCAATGTGTGCTGGTCATGACGGCGAGCCTTCGCGTGTCACGGGCTTCTCGGCGCCGGCAAAGGGTGGCATGGTCGTTTCTTGGGGTGACGGGTTGATTGCTCCGTTGATGTCCACGTCGTGGAATACCGCTCCGCACTCGGTCGATGTGCACCAGATCGTTCCCGGTGTTCGTGAGCAGACGATCTTGGATCCGCACAGCGGACACTTGGTCAACATAGTTCTCCTTACATTTGTGACCTCTGTTTGGTCGATGACTTGCAGTGTCGGTGTCACTTCACCGACACCTTTGGGACTGTTTCACCACTCAATCCATGTGCGTGCGCCTAACAAGGAGGAGAGTCCATGAATTGGGTCATATGGCTGTTGTTGTTGGGCTGGTCTGCCGTTCCGATCACGTTGTTGCTTGTCGATCGCATCTTCGATGTGGACTCACAGATGGTGCTGCGAAGCTTCGGATGGGGGTTCGTCGTCGCCACGGCGGTTCTCATCGGCGGGGTGTGGCTTGTAGATGTTGGCTACGTAGAGCTGGTCGCCTGGGGTGTGCT
>BTQS01000078.1:0-8621 GCA_036985995.1 Acidimicrobiia bacterium | reverse complement strand
ACCTCCTCGTCGTGGTCGAACACCATCGTGCGGAGCTTGACCATCCAGAAGTCCTTGCCCTCACGGCCGACCCGCTGCTGTCGGAAGAAGACCGGCCCGGGTGAGTCGAGCTTCACAGCCACAGCAGCGATGAGGAGAACAGGGAACAGGAGCACGAACGCCACAAGTGCGCCTCCGATATCGACAGACCGCTTCACGACCGCATATCCATGAGAGATGGATGTCTCATCGCTGTCCCTCGCCACGGCAGCGATCGTGAGCGCCACAAGTGCGGCGATCTCACCTCCAAGGAACGCGACCATGACATGGACGATGGGGTCAACCATCGGAACAGCGACCAGCGCGCCGGCAGCGACGACCGCTACCAACCATGCTATGAGAAGTCTCAGCGACTGACCGCGAGCAACGAGAATCTGCCCGATGAACAGGCCACCGGCCGCGAGAACTACTCCTGCACCGGCCACAGCCGCAACGAACGGGGTTGGGGCGAACCCATCGCCGAAAGCGACGCCGACGAGGGAAGGCCCGAGCAGTGCGCCGACGCCCGCGCCGAAGAATGCAAGAACACCTGAAGCAACACCGATGCCCCTAGCCCACGCTCGGAGCTCCTTTCGCTCGCCCCTGACCGCCATCTCCGTGAACGGGGGAAGGATCCGTGCGATGAGGTTGTATCCGAGGGTCAGGGGTGCTCGCATGATGAGCAACGTCGCATACGTGATGGAGAACTCTGCCGCTGTTGCCCCGAGCCTCGACGCAACGAGTGGCCCGGCTAGAAGGAGTGCCTGGGAGGCGGCAGCCGACAGAACGAGTCCGGTGAGTAGACCTCGTTCGGTCTCCTTCGCCGATTCCGGCTCGGCAAGGCGAGACCTCTCCGTCGGCGTCCTCCACGGCCGCCAGAACACAACGACGACGGGGCCGAGAATGTACGCCCAGGCGAACCCTGTGACCGTCGGTGCAACGATGGCAACAACCACTGCGACACCGACGCGGAGAAGGGAGGCAGCCGCGGACACGTACCCGTACGGCCGGAACCTCCGGTAGCCAGCGAGGTACCCGCGTCCGATGATGAAGAAGAAGTGCACGAGAACCGTGAGGAGCACGAACATCACGAACTCGCGTCTCGACGTGAAGTAGTCGTCGCCCGCGACGCCCACAACTAGCGCAGCCGCGGCTGCCGTCGATACGACCAGAGCGATCGCACGCAGGGGAACGACCCATCCACGGAACCCGAGGGTCAGTCGACGGATGATGAACTGCTCGATCGGTAGAAGAACGATGATGAACGCAAGGAAGTGAGCTGTGAGGAGAACACCGATCGGTGCGAAACCATGCTCACCAAGGGATCTGCCACCGATGAACTGGTAGGCGTACCCTCCGAGACCGGCCACCAGGCTGCCGAGGACGATATCGAGCGTTCCATCGCTGCGCAGGTACGCGTAACGAGTCGCTCGCCTACCAGACAGCTGATCTTCGGGTTGCGCTTCTGTGTCGTCCGCCACGGTTCCTCACATCGGCGTGCAGGAGCATACCCGTGCGAACTCCCAAGCCATCGACATGGAGCGGCACCCAATGCGACCACTATCGAGGTCTCAGCTTTACCATGCGGCCCAATGTCGTCTTCCGCTCACCGCTCTCCCACAAAGCCCCTCATCGCTGCCGGATTGTCAGCGATTGTGCCGGGCGTCGGCCAATTCGTCGCAGGCAATCCCCGTCGGGGTCGCCACCTCGTGCTCATCGACCTTGCGATCGTTGCGATGCTCGCGTTCTTCTTCCGCGACAAGATCTCGATCCTCACCGCATGGATCCAGCCAACATCGCTCGCCTTGATGATGATCGGCAACATCCTGCTGCTCGGATATCGCGTGTGGGCAGCCGACGACGCATACCGAACAGCGAAGGGGCGACAGCCGGCCAACGTCAAGCCGTCGACGGCCGCGTTGTTCGGCGGTGCAGCCGTGATCGCCTTTGTGCTTCTCGCTCCGCACGCGGTCTTCGGATATTTCGATCTGATCCAGTACGACCTCATCACGACCGTCTTCGGTGACAACTCCGCTGCCGCGTCTTCGGCCGAGACGACTACTACCCGGCCGGCTCCCCCTGTCACCGATGCGTCGGGACAAACCGTAACCACCCAGCCTACCTCGACGACGGAACCGGCGGCGAGCGTTCCGGTCCTGTGGGACGGCCTCGAACGACTGAATATCCTGCTCATTGGAGGCGACTTCGGAGAGGGTCGGACCGGTATCCGCACCGACACGATGATCACGGTGTCCATCGATCCGGTGACCGGTGAAGCCGCGATGTTCTCGGTACCGAGGAACTGGACACAAGCGCCACTGCCCGAAGGTATGGGCATCTGGGATTGTGATTGCTATCCGGAACTGATCAACGAGCTGTGGATAGCGGGTGAACGCTATCCCGAAGCGTTCCCTGGCCCGGGCACTCCCTCGGAAAACGCGGTAAAGGGTGTGATCAGCGAATTTCTCGGGATCCCGATCCAGTACTACGCCATGGTGAATCTCGACGGGTTCGTCGACATCGTCGATGCGCTTGGGGGTGTCGAGATCTACGTCCCGTCACCTGTGGTCGATGACAAGTACCCGCGCGAAGACGGCACATATGAGCGAATCGACATCCAGCCAGGCTGGCAGAAGTTCGACGGTCACCTGGCGCTTGCATATTCACGATCGCGGAACCAGGACAGCGACTACTTTCGCATGAACCGTCAGCGATGTGTCATCGAAGCGATGATGGAACAAGCAGACCCGACCTCGTTGCTGCTCAACTTCGGCAAACTCGCCGATGTCATCAAGCGAACAGTAACGACAGACATACCGATCCAGGCGCTCCCGGCCCTTGTCGAACTGATCCCCCAGATCGACCTCGACAACGTCGTTACGGTGCGGTTCATCCCACCCAAATACCACCTCAAATTCCGAGACGATGGAAAGCCCGGCCGTGTCGCCAACGTCGATCTCGTCCGCGAACACGTCAAGCTCGTCATCGAAGACCCGGAGCGTGCCGTGTCAGAACTCGGACTCGAACAGCTCGGGGACGTGTGCGCTGCGCCGGCGGGTGCCTAGGGACCTGGACTCGATCAGATCCTGGACTCGATCGTGATGAGTTCGTCGCGACGCCGGTAGGTCCTTCCGTCGATGGTGCGTTCGGAAACCCACTCCGGTGTCTTCACGGTGCCTGAGAGCCTTGGCGCAGCATGAAGGTCGCCGGGAATCGGTGGAAGCGACGCCGACGAGGGGCGCGTCCCGTTCTCAGATGTCTCCGGTCTGCCAGGCATTTCCTCTGTCTCGACGTCCGTCGTCGACTCCAGAACGACTGTGATCTCAGTCGGGATGCCATCGTGATGGTCTGCGGTCTCGATCGAACCGTACTTCGACCACGACGTACCTCGCGACGGCGTGGACTGCTCGCGACGTGGACTTGGTTTGTATATCTTGTCCGGCCGCGGCATGATGCCCTCCCGGGAACCAGGTTAGCCGGTCGATTCCCTCCGCGGAAGGGCCAGATCCGGACCAGCACTACTGTCTAGTCCGTGACGATCGAGGCCCCAACACGCCGGATATCGCCTCGACACGATGAAGGGTGTTGACATGGCGTACCGCAGACGATCGGCCATCGCCGCCGGGACGATCACCGGCGTCCGGTTCGCCGTCAAGTCGCTAGAGCCGAGCCTGATGCCCCGATCGGCCATCGACCAGGGCCTCATAACCGGCGGCAGCTTCCTCACAGGCTTCCTCGCCGGCTCGGGCGTCGCACGCGCCGCCCGTGCGATCCCCATCATCGGCAGCTCACCTGTTCTCCGTCTCGTGGGCCTCACCGCCGCCGGCCTTCGCCCCGCCCGGATGCTCCGCTCGAGGGTCGGGGAGAAGCCAACGCATCATCACCCTGCTGAGGGTTGGATAGAGATCGGGGCTGAGATCGCCGGCGCAATAGCTCTCTCGGGTCTCGTCGACGGATCAACGCCGGCAACGAAGCTCACGACGATCGCAGCCATCGGCATCGCAAGTGCTGCTGATGGTCAAAGCGCCATAGCGCACCGCACCGATTCACCCGATATCGGCTATCTCGCCACAGCCGGAGGTGTAGCCGCGGGAGCCAACGCCGCTGCTGGCGGTCTCGCCGGCCTCGTCATGGTCGGCGCCAAGCTGCCGACGCGCTTGACACGCTCCTCGAGTGTCCTCAGCTTCCTGGCCGCCGCTTCTGGAGGAATATTGATGGCCGGAGGTATCGCCCTGGGCGTCAAGCTTGCAGCTGCAAAGGTGATATCAGGCATCGAAGCGGGTAATGCAGGGACCGAGATCGCCTTCGCTGAGGCCCCCGCCTCACATGCTGTGTCTGGCAGCACCTACAGCCTCGCTTCGTACGACACTCTCGGCCTCCAGGGTCGAAGACTCGTGTCGGATGCCACCCCGCCCGAGGTGATCGAAGACGTCATGGGCGAACCTGCACGTACCGATGCGGTCCGCGTCTACGTCGGTACCGCGTCGGCAGAATCGGACGATGAGCGCGTCGAACTCGCTATTCAGGAGCTCAGGAGAGCCGGAGGTTTCGATCGCCGCACGATCATCGCCGCTTCACCAGCGGGGACGGGGTACGTGAACTACATCACCGTCGAGGCTGCGGAACTCATGGCGAGGGGCGACGTTGCGACCGTCGCTGTCCAGTACGGTGGTCTGCCCTCGATGTTGTCCATCGGGCGTGTTGCCAGAGCTTCGACGCTGTACGCGTCGCTGCTCCGCCGCTTGCGCGAAGAGATCGATCGATTGGACAGGGATATCCAGCTCGTTGCGTACGGCGAAAGTCTCGGGGCGCTCACATCGCAGAACGGCGTGAGAGAGGCCTCGGGAGTCGACGGTCTCATCGTCGATGCTGCTTTGTGGGTTGGAACACCGCTCGGATCCGCTTTGTTCAGCGAGCTCACCGGCAACGGCGGCGTTCCGGTGTTCGATCGGTATGAGCGATATGCCGAGGCCGTATCACGTGACGGAGAACGCCCGATGGTGACCCTCCTCAACCATGACAACGATCCCGTAACGAAGTTCACGCCGTCCATCGCATACAGGATGCCGACGTGGTTGATGCCCACAGACAGGGGCCGGGGTACGAACCCCTACCAGCGCTGGCTACCCGCCATCGCGTTCTGGCAGGGACTGATCGACACGAAGAACGCTGCGACGGTCGTGCCGGGAGAGTTCAAGTCGACCGGGCACGACTACAGGATGGATCTCGCCCGGTTCGTGTGCGTCGCGTACGGATTCGACAACGTCACCGACGAGCAGATGGCGAGAATCGAAGACCGACTCCGCAAGAGCGAGATCCGCCGTGCAGGGGCCATCGCTGAGGGTCGTGTTCAGACGGCCTGAGCGACGGCCTCGACGACCGCCTTGCGGTGGGCCCGAATCTGCCCGTACACATCGTTGAGCGAACGCGTGCGAGCGAATCCGCGTGTTGCCCGTCCGAGCAGTACCGACCGTTCGACGATCGCGATGAGCGCGAACAGCAGCACCGGGAGTAGAAGCACTACCGAAGCGGCTCCATTGAGGCCGGCGAACCTCCATCCCACCCACACCCAGGCACTCCAGGTGATGAGGAACACGAGCAGCGCACCGAGAGGTTTGATCGTAGCCATCATCGCGTCGGCGACCTTGAGGCGCCCGATGAGCCAAACGATTCCCATGGGAATCGCGTTGATGATCGCGCCTGCGAGAGCGAACGGCACCAGGATCACGCCAACGATCAAGATGCGAACGACGTATCCGACGAACGCGGACGCTGTGTTGAGACCCGACATGAACATCTTGTCGCTGAACCCCATGGCATCGAGATCAGCCTGATACACATCCATCGCTTCCGATACCGCATCGCGTGCATCGTCGGAAGCATCATCGATGAGTCTCGCAAGGCGTTCCCGATCACCGTGACCCACTTCCGTCTCGTCGTCACCCGACCCGCGAAGCGCAACGTCTGCGGCTGCCGAGAGCGATCGCGCGGTCTCCCAATCTTTGAAGTCCGGAGCGGCTTCACGCAGGCGCACCTCCATTTCGTCGGTGAGAGACCGAACGAGTTGTCGGTTCGACGCGTCCTGTGGTTCACCATCTGGAACGTGCTTGACGACTGCCTCGTCCAAGTCCATCTCCCAGCCGATATCGATGAACACCTCGGAACGCAGCGCGGCCTTGTTCTCGTAGTGGATGCCTGCACTGAGCAGCCGAATGCCTTCCACGCCGGCCGCTCGAGCACCAAGCACGATCCGAGCCGATCCAGTCTTGATGTGTGCAATGGATGGATCGTCGACCGTGATCCCTTCAGGGAAGATCGTGATCAGCTCCCCATCTTGGAGCGCCCCGTATGTAGAGGCGAACATCTGATCATTCGATGCAGGGCCTCCGTCGTCGGATTTGTGCACGGGGATGGCTCCGACCCAGTTCATGATGCTCTTGGCGCCGGGCGTGTTCCATATGACGTCCCGAGCGATGAATCGGGGAACACGATCCATCGCGTAGATGAGGAGAAGAGGGTCGGTGAACCCACCGAAGTGGCTCGCGTTCGCAAGCTGAGGGCCACTCTCTGTGAGGTTCGGAGCCTGCCGGACCTCGACACGGTGATACAACGTGGCAACCGCCCACGACACCAGCTTCTTGATGATCCTGTCCGAGCGGTTCACCCGTTGGTCCATTCCTCGTTGGCCGTACGGTACACGGTCATGCATCGACTTCGAGCCTTCGTTCCACCGCCCGAACGCTCACACCGAGCAGCAGTTTCATGACGAAACCGGCAATGAGGGATACCAGAGCGATGACGACCCAGGCATAGGGACCAGGAACGGACAACGCGAAGAGCCTCTGAGCAGCAGGCAGCGCCAGTACCAGCAGGTACCCGGCGAAGAGGCTCCCGATCATGAACATATGGCCTGATGTTGGCGGGTTCACGAGCTCGTACACGACGATGAGCCCAAGCACGACCATGAGGGTCGTTGCGCCCGTTCTCGACTGATCCAGCGTGAACCCGAACCGCTCGATACGAGAGACCCCATAAAGAACGAACAAGAACAGTCCAGAGACGAGTCCCGCCGGGACGGCAAAGGCGAGCACACGCGCCAGGAACCCTGTTCGAATAGACCGGTCGTGCATTTCGAACGACAACACGAACGCTGGGACACCGATGGTGAAAGCTCCGACAAGCGTCATCTGTCGTGGCAGGAAGGGAAAGGCGAGACCGACGAACCCGATGAATATCGCAAGGAGCGTCGCGTACACGGTCTTCGTGAGGAACAGCGCCGCCACCCGCTCCATATTCGCGACCACCCTTCGTCCCTCAGCTACGACGTGGGGCAGCGACGCGAAGCTGTCGTCGAGGAGTACGAGTTGAGCGACCGCCCGTGTCGCACCGCTACCCGATCCCATCGCGATTCCCATATCTGCTTGTTTCACGGCGAGTACGTCGTTGACGCCGTCACCCGTCATCGCGACCACCCTGCCCCGGGCTTGCAGCGTTGCAACGAGATCTCGCTTCTGCTCGGGTCCCACACGCCCGAACACCGTGGTCCGATCGACGATCCCTACATACGACGGATCATCCGGATCGGGAAGCGTTGTGGCATCGAGCGAACGAGCATCTTGAACTCCGGTACGCCGAACGACCGCGGCCACCGTGTCGGCCGCGTCCCCCGAGATGACCTTGAGCTCGACTCCCTGATTAGTGAAGTAGGCGATCGTGTCTGCGGCATCCGGCCTGATGTCTTCGGAGAACACCAGCAGGAATCGGGGTGCGCCGGCGATGGGCGATCCTGCCGCTACAGACTCCACGGACGCTTCGGCGACCACGAGCACGCGCTTACCGTCGTTGTTGAAGGATGCGATCCGGCCCTTCAGGTCATCGTGATCGCCATCGGCGAGCACGAACTCGGGAGCACCGATCACCCAGGCGGTGCCATCGGTGAACGCCACAGCCGAGGTTCTCCGTGTCGATGAGAACGAGACCCTGTGCGTGACGGGAAACGGATTCTGCGTCGGAAACGCATCGGCGAGTGCTTGCATCGTCGGGTTCGGGTCGGGATCTGCCGCCGCGATCGATGCGAGCAACGCGGACCTGTCGATATCCGCGTCCGCGACGGTGACGGCCTCGTCGAAACTGATATGTCCCGACGTGAGCGTTCCTGTCTTATCGACACAGATCGTGTCGACCCGAGCAAGCATCTCGACGGCCGGTAATTCCTGAACGAGGACGTTCCTCTGCCCGAGCCTGACCACAGCCACAGCCAGAGACATCGAAACGAGGAGCACGAGGCCCTGGGGCACCATCGCAACGACACCAGCGACCGCTCCGACGATGCCATCGGTGATCGACTGCCCGATCTGGAGCTGACTCCACAAGAGAAGCGCTGACGTTGGAACGATGAGCCATGTGACGATTCTCAGGATCTGATTGATCGAAGTTCGAAGCTCACTGGTAGACAGTGTGAACCGCTTCGCCTCTACAGCGAGCTTGTTGGCGTAGGCATCGACGCCGACTGCCGTCACACCGACGATCCCGCTTCCGGAACCGACGAAGCTCCCGCTCATCACCCCCCCACCGCAGCGTTTCGACCTCGGATCCGCCCCCCC
>BTQS01000077.1:0-8712 GCA_036985995.1 Acidimicrobiia bacterium | reverse complement strand
TACCGAGCCGGGCTCGTGCTGTCATCGGTCGGTCGTGTCGGCGTCGTCATCGGCCTCGGATTCCTCCTCGACTCTTTGTGGCTGTTCCCTCTTGCCTTCCTACTTCTCGTACTGTCGCGCTTTCACGGCATCGCCCGATCGAGCGTGCTGCCGGTTGTCGTGCGGAACGTCGATGAGCTCATTGACGCGAACGCCAGGCTGGCCCGTGCTGGTGTCATCGCTGCCGGCGTCGTAGTACCGATAGGCGCAGCGCTCCAAGCATTGATCGGAAGTGGGCCCGTACTCATCGGAGCACTTGTGCTGTACATCGTATCGGCGATCTCAGCTTCGCAGCTACCCCCGGTCCGTCTTCCCGACCGGATCCAGACCAAGGGACGATACCTGCTTCCGAGGACCCTTCGCCTCGCGCGCTTCGCGACGGCAGGCGTGCGGTTCCTCAACGGCTACCTCGTCCTGCTTGTCGCCTTCGCTTTCAGGGATGTCGATGCCGGAATCGTGAGTCTCGCGGCGCTTTTCGCTGCTGCGGGACTCGGGTATTTCATTTCTGCATGGCTCGCACCATTGTTCGGGAGGCATGTTCGCGAGGAGCCGATGGTTGTCGGAGCACTTGCCATCATGGCCATGGCCGCGTTCATCGGAGCCCAAACTCTTTCACTGCTCGCTGCCACGATTGTTGCTCTCGCCGCCGGCTTCTCGTGGGGTATGACCAAGTTTGTCTTCGATGCCATGATGCATGCGGCCGTTCCCGCCGCGGAGCGAGGTCGAGCGTTTACCAACGCCGAGACCATCTTTCAGATCGGCTGGGTGCTCGGTGCGTTGTTCCCTGTGCTTCCGTTCTGGCCCGTTGCACTCGGCCTGTCGTCGGCCGGCGTTGTTGCGCTGGTCATCCAGGTGGCATACGTGTCCCTCGTGCTGGTTCCCGACAACGTTCGCCCGGCACCGGCACCTCCAGACACGCCTCCCGGACCGGACGAAGAGCCGCCGTCTACGGGGGTGCTGGACTTGCTGTAGCGGAGCGAGAGCTCCGCGGTATCACGTACCTTCTGTAGCTACGTATGGCCTGAACCTGCTCGCTTCGTCGTGGGGGAGGCGGACGGTGATCTGTGTGCCGGTCGCAACGTGTTCGAGCTCGAGGACATCTCCAGCGTCGTGCAGGTCGGCGAGTACGTTTCCCAGCTCGTACGGGATACGGAGTGTCAGCTCTACCGTCTTGGCGTCGAGGCCGGCTATGACGGCCTCGAGAAGTTCGTCGATTCCATTCCCACGCGCTGCCGAGATGAACACAGCCTGAGGATGAAGCGCCCTGAGGCGTTGAACCGCGGTCGCGTCCGCGGCGTCGATCTTGTTGAACACGATGAGCTCATCGATGTCGTCTGCACCGATCTCCGCGAGCACGATTCTCACCGAAGTCAGTTGATGCTCGGGGTCCGCGTCGGATGCGTCGACGAGGTGGACGAGCAGATCTGCGTCTGAGATCTCCTCGAGGGTCGACATGAACGCTTCGACGAGTTCGTGGGGCAGGTCCCGTACGAAGCCGACCGTGTCCGAAACAAGGGCTTCGTGGCCGTGGGGCAGCGGTAGTTGACGCACGGTCGAGTCGAGGGTGGCGAACAGCTTGTCCTCAACGAGAACACTCGCGTCTGTGAGGCGGTTGAACAAGGTCGACTTCCCCGCGTTCGTGTACCCCACGATCGCGATCACGGGCTCGCCGGACGTCTTTCTGCGCTTACTTCTCGTTGCTCGGGACCTACTGGCGTCCTTGAGCTCGCGTTCGATCTTACGGATCCGCTCGAGGATGCGTCGACGGTCGGTCTCGAGCTTCGTCTCGCCCGGGCCCCGGGTTCCGATGCCTGCACCCAAACGGCTCAGGGCCGTGCCCTGCCCTCGCAGCCGCGGCAGGCGGTAGCGATGTTGTGCGAGCTCCACCTGGAGCATGCCCTCTTTCGTGTGGGCGTGCTGAGCGAAGATATCGAGGATCAGGGCCACCCGGTCGACAACGTCACACCTGAACGCCTGGTGGAGGTTGCGCTGCTGGGCTGGGCTGAGATCGTTGTCGAAAACGACGACATCGATGTCTTGAGCTTTCGACAGCGCCACCAGTTCGGCGAGCTTCCCCTTGCCGATGAACGTGGCAGGATCCGGGCGCTCGCGCTTCACCAGTTCTACCTCGACCGGCTCCGAGCCGGCCGTGTCGGTCAACAGTGCGAGCTCGGCGAGGCTCGCTTTGCCCCGGGCTCTGTCGTTGCGCGAGCGAATCAAGCCGATCAACATCGCGCGCTGCTGGATGACATCGAGATCGGTTTCCGAGGCCGTGAGCCGTTGCCGTTGGCGGGCTACGTGCGAGCGCGGTGGTTCGGTCATCGGGGTAACGGTACCCAATCGGTTGAACCGTGTTGCCGGTTCTCTCGATGGTGCCTACTCTGTCCCGATGTACGGGTGGTACCTGTGCGAGAACAAGAACACAAATGGAGGCCACAGGTGAATGACAACCTAAAGAAATGGCTACCGTGGATCGCCGTCGCCGCTGTAGCGTTGATCGTCATCGTGATCATCGCTGTCAACAGCGGTGGTGACGACGAGGCCGCGGCTACGACGACGACAGCAGGTCAAACAACGACGACTGCAGTCGAAGAAACGACGACCACGACTGTTGCCGAAACTACAACGACGACAGAGGCCGGTGGCGGTGCGCCAGAGGCCGGTCCGCTCGGAGCCGTCACGGTTGCCCCGGGTGAGGACATCCAGATCCGGAGCGTCGAGGCGATCTCTGGTGATGTCGCGTTCCTGGGCGTTCCGAACCAGCGAGGTACTGAGCTCGCTATCACGGACTACGGTCCGATCAAGGGCCACAACGTGACGATCGGTACGCCGCTAGACGACCTCTGCTCGGCAGAGGGCGGTCAGGCTGCCGGTCAGACGGTCGCATCCGATGAGCAGGTCGTCGGTGTTATCGGAACATCCTGTTCGGGTGCAGCGACGGCGATGTCGCCGCTGATCTCTCAGGCGGGCATGGTCATGATCTCCCCGTCGAACACATCACCGGCGCTCACGTCCGATCTTGCGGGGACCCCCGGCGAGAACTACAACCCGGGCTACTACCGCACCGCGCACAACGACCTGTTCCAGGGTGCGGCGGTCGCGGAGTTCGTGTTCAACCAGCTGAAGCTGACGAAGGCTGCGGCCATCCACGATGGCGACCCGTACACGAACGGCCTCGCAACGGCGTTCAAGAACGCCTTTGAGAAGCTCGGTGGCGAGATCGTGGCGTTCACGGCCGTCAACAAGGGCGACACGGACATGACGGGTGTCCTCACAGAGGTCGCTCAGGCAGGTCCTGAGGTGATCTACTTCCCGATCTTCATGCCTGAGGGTGGTTTCATCGCTCAGCAGGTCGGGGCTGTCGCAGGGCTCGAGAACGTCGTGTTGATCGGTGCAGACGGTCTGCTGACCGACAACTTCATGGAGCTGAAGGCGACCGAGGGGATGTACTTCTCGGGTCCGAACCTCGACTACGGCAACAACAAGTCTGAGATCGGTACAACCGCCGCCGACTTCCTTGCGGAGTATCAGGCTGCATACGGTGAGGCGCCGTCAGCGGCGTTCTGGGCACACAGCTACGACGCCACCGTGTTACTGCTCTCGGCGATCGAGAAGGTCTCTGTGGAGTTGGATGACGGTTCGCTGTTCATCGACCGCCAGGCGCTTCGTGACGAGCTCACGTCGACGAAGAACTTCAGTGGCATCATCGGGACTCTGTCGTGCGATCAGTTCGGTGACTGCGGTGCACAGCGGATCTCGATCGTTCTGCACGAGGACTCGTCGGATATTGAGAAGGGTAAGAGCAACATCGTCTTCGAGTATTCGCCAGGCGGCTGATCTCGGACATAACTCAAAGCAGAAAGCCGGCGCCGTGTGAAGGCGCCGGCTTTCTGCTTTACTCGCAGCGACATGACGACGACCGCAACGACCCCGACACGAACGTTCAGATTCTCGTGGACGGATTCATTCCTGTGGGCCATTCGCGTGATGTCGATCTTCGTCATCGTATGGGGTTTCGTCGGCGTGATCGCCCTTGGTTTCGAAGGCAACGGGCTCAGCCTCGCTGCCTGGAAGCAGCTCACCATTGCCGGCCTCGCACAAGGGTCGATGTACGGGCTGCTCGCCCTCGGTTACTCGATGGTGTACGGCGTGCTCGGGTTCATCAACTTTGCCCACGGTGAGGTCTTCATGGTTGGAGCGATCGTTGGGTTCTTCACAGCCAACGCTCTCTTCGATGCCGGCGTCTGGGAGTCGAACTTCATCCTTTCGATCCTGATCGTTCTCGTCGTCGCGGTCGCGACGTCCACGTTCACTGCCGTGATCATCGAGAAGGTCGCTTACCGGCCACTCCGCAACGCTCCGAGACTCATCCCACTCATCACCTCGATCGGTGTCTCGTTCTTCCTCCAGAACGCCGTGCAGCTCCTCGTAGGGCCGGCTGTGAAGAGCTATCCGGCTCCGCCCTCGTGGTTGAGTGATCCGATCAACGTGCTGGGATTCAAGGTTCCCGGCACCACGGTGCTCGTGGTGGTGCTCGCCACCATCTCGATGGTCGGCCTCTGGCTGTTCGTGGAACGTTCTGCCACCGGCCGGTCGATGCGTGCCGTTGCTGAGGACAAAGAGATCGCGGCGTTGATGGGGATCGACGTCGATAGGGTGATCGTCACCACCTTCGCCGTTGGTGGCGCGATGGCGGGTGTGGCTGCTCTCCTGTGGGCGCTGTTGTTTCGCGGCGTCTCGTTCATCTCAGGGTTTCTGCCCGGCATCAAGGCGTTCACCGCCGCCGTGCTCGGCGGGATCGGGAACATCGTCGGGGCGATGCTCGGTGGCATCCTGCTTGGTCTGTTCGAAGGGCTTGGACCGAACGTGATACTTCGGGGCCTCGCATGGCAGATCCCGACCGCACTCGCGATCGTGTTGCTCATCGCAGGGGCAGCAGTCGTCTTTGGAGGCAGAGTCGTGCACCGCAATGGGATCGTGATCCTGGGCGCATCGGCGATACTGATGGGTGTTGTCGGTGTATTGGGGATCACGATCGTCATCCCCGGCCTCAGCCAGCTCAAGGATGTGGTCGCGTTCACCGCGCTGGTCCTTGTGTTGATATTCAAACCTGCCGGCCTGTTCGGTGAGCAACTGGGGCAGGAGGATCGCGCCTGATGACGGACACACTGGAGCGTACGAGCGCGCCCAAAACACCGACTTCGAACCCGATCGACTGGTCGAAGGTGCAGAAGTGGGGTGCGTACGGCGGCCTCACGATGTCGTTCATTGCCGCCATCGGGATGGTCACGTCTCTCGACAGACGACTCATCATCGCTCCCTGGCTGAGTCTCGGTTTTCTCACCGTGGTGTGGGTACCCGTCGTCTACGGATTCATCGCCGCGACGGAAGACCTGCCCGACGGTGTGCCGCCACCTGTCAAGGGTGAGCGTGATCTCGTTTCTGGTCTCGTTACCGGTCTACTCTCGGGGCTGTTCTTCTCCCTCTTCATCGTGGTCATCGATGCGTTCGATCTGACCGACATCTTCAGGAACCTCGGAGCGAATCTCGTCGAGTTGCTCACCTTCGGGAGAGGTCTCGGCGTTGCGTCGGCGTTATGGATCATCGGATCCGGGCTCCTCGGCCTCGTCGGTGGAGCGCTCAAGGTCGTCCCGAGGAAAGTGCGCAGCGTGGTCAGTGCGGCGTTGATCGGGGTACTCGGCATAGCCCTCCTCGAGATCATCGTCACCGACATCTCGCAAGGTCTTCGCATCGAGTTCGTCACCGACTGGCTCTACGCCATCAACGGTGGCCTCACGACCGTGTCGGCAATCCTCATCGCTGTCGTGAGTGGGCTTTTCGGTCTGCGGTCCGATGAACGCACCCTGACAGAGCGAAGGTTGGAACGGATGAACCTCGATCCGGAGGTCCGGTTCCGCAAGAACGTCATCGCTGCGATCATCACGATCCTCGCCGTCATCTTCCTCCCGATGATCCTCGGCGGGCTCACCAACGAGTTACTCGCGAACGTTGGCCTGTTCGTCCTCATGGGACTCGGCCTCAACATCGTGGTCGGCTCGGCAGGCCTCCTCGATCTCGGCTACGTGGCCTTCTTCGCCGTCGGGGCGTACACCGCAGCGGTGCTCACGTCTCCGCAGTCGCCATCGTGGACGCCCGAATTGACACTGGATTTCCTGTCGTGGGAAGGCTGGTTGATCGTCGGATTGGTTCTCCTGATGGCTGTGATCGCCGGTGTACTCGTCGGTACACCCGTCATTCGGCTGAGAGGCGACTACCTGGCGATCGTAACGCTCGGTTTCGGTGAGATCGTCAGGATCCTGTTCCTTTCGGACTGGCTTGCCCCCTACTTTGGAGGCGCCCAGGGCATCACGAATATTCCGTCCGCCGCGCTGGGACCGGTAGAGATCAGGGGAACAAGCTCCCAGGCTATGTTCTACGTGATCGCGGCGTTCGCCGGTGTCGTGATCTACGTAGCCTGGCGGCTTCAGGGATCCAGGCTCGGGCGAGCATGGACGGCGCTGCGCGAGGACGAAGACGTCGCGGAGGCCATGGGTATCAACACCACCGCGGTGAAGCTCACAGCGTTCGTGATGGGTGCGATTTTCGCCGCCCTCGGTGGGATGATCTTTGCAGTCAAGGTCGGTTCCATCTTCCCGAACTCGTTCAAGCTCCTCGTGTCCATCATCATTCTCGTTGTCGTGATCGTCGGTGGAATGGGGTCGATTCCCGGAGTCATCATCGGCGCTGTTGTGCTGATCGGCGTGCTTGGTGGCCCGACCCAACCGGGACTGTTGCAGGAGTTGGGCGAATTCAAACTGCTTGTGTACGGAGCGGTTCTCGTTTTCATGATGCTCAAGCGTCCTGAGGGCTTGTGGCCGTCGATCCGGCGACAACGCGAGCTCTACCAGGATGAGATGAGTCAAGACGCGTGGCTCACGGGAGATCCCGGCCATGACGAGGGCGGTGAGGCCTGATGCCGCTGCTCGAGATAACCGACCTCAAGAAGGGCTTCGGCGGGGTTCACGCTCTCGACGGTATCGACTTCCACGTAGACAAGGAGGAGATCGTTTCCGTCATCGGTCCGAACGGTGCAGGGAAGACATCATTCTTCAACACCATCACAGGGTATTTCTCCCCCGATGAGGGAGAGATCGTGTTCAACGGTGTCAACATCGCAGGACACCAGCCGCACCAGATCACCGAGCTGGGCATCGCCCGGACCTTTCAGAATGTCCGCTTGTTCCCGAACATGTCCGTGCTCGAGAATGTGATGGTGGCTCAACACTGCCGGACGAACACGGGCATGCTCGGGACGTTGTTCAACACGCGGTCGTTCCGCAGGGAAGAGCAAGAGATCGAAGAGCGCGCCAAGGAGGTTCTGTCATTCTTCGGGAAAAGACTCAAGGGATACCGGTGGGATCAGCCGGCGTTCGCGCTTTCGTACGCCAACAGGCGACGTCTCGAGATTGCCCGCGCGATGGGCACGATGCCTGAGCTGATCCTGCTCGACGAACCGACCGCCGGTATGAACCCCATGGAGACGGCTGAGCTCACCGCTCTCATCAAGAAGCTTCGTGACGACAAGGGGTACACGATCGTTGTGATCGAGCACGAGATGCGTGTCGTGCGTGACGTATCCGACAGGGTCGTCGTCCTCGACCACGGCGTCCAGATCGCCGAGGGCGACTACGCATCGGTGTCACAGGATCCGGGCGTGATCGAGGCGTACCTCGGGCGGCCCACGGAGTCGACCGATGAATGAGCGGATTCCCGCCCTCGAGTTCCGTGGGGTCAACACGCACTATGGCCCCGTGCACATGCTCCACGACGTCGACGTGGCGATATATCCAGGCGAGATCGTGTGTCTCTTAGGCGGGAACGCATCGGGAAAGACAACGACGCTCAAGACGATCCTCGGCATGGTGCAGCCCACGACAGGCGACGTCGCCATAGACGGCGAGATCGTCAATGGCATGACCACCGCTGAGATCGTTTCGCGAGGCGTCACGATGGTTCCCGAGAATCGGAGGCTGTTCAAACGGATGACTGTGCGCGAGAACCTCGAGATCGGCGCGTATCTCCGTACCGACCGCGACACGCTCGATGAAGAGATAGAGCACATCTTCGATATGTTCCCCAGAGTCAAGGAACGCATCCATCAAAAGGCGGGAACGCTTTCAGGTGGTGAACAGCAGATGGTTGCCGTCGGCCGAGCCCTGATGGCCAAGCCGAAGGTGCTGCTGATGGATGAGCCGTCGATGGGTCTCGCTCCGGTCCTCGTGCAGCAGAACTTCGACATCATCGAGCAGATCAACGGCCAGGGTGTGACCGTGTTCATGGTCGAGCAGAACGCCAACATGGCGCTCTCGATCGCAGACAGGGGATACGTGCTCCAGACGGGACGTATCGTCCTCGCCGACACGGCGGAGGGCCTGCTCGCCAATGCGGATCTCCGAAAGGCGTATCTTGGGGACGTCGAGTAGCGCGGAGGTGCGTTGTGGCTAACGACACTGCTGACATCGTCATCATCGGGGGTGGCATCATGGGTATGTCGATCGCTCACCAGGTTGCTCGCCGTTCCTCTCTCGAGATCGTGGTGCTCGAAAAGGGTGCAGGCCTCGGCGAGGGTTCCACCGGAGGGTCGTCTGCGATCACCCGGCAGCGGTACTCGAA
>BTQS01000076.1:0-8729 GCA_036985995.1 Acidimicrobiia bacterium | reverse complement strand
TTGGCGTAGTTGGTGGCGACCATGAGATCGAGCGAATCCGGTCGGCCCGATCGCATGAGATATCCAACTTGCTGGTAGATGATCGATTCACCCGTGAGTTCGGTGAGGAGAGAACCGGTGACCGCACCGATGCCCCCGAGCTTCCGATGTCCATACGAGTCTTCGTCGCCGGTGAGCACCATCTCACCCTCTAGGAGCGTCGCCCCTTCTGAGATGGTCATCATGGCGTAGTGGGAAGAGTTTCTGCGTTTGTCCTCCACGAGCATCGCTGCGAGCTGCTCCACGTCGAAGGGGACTTCCGAGATGATGGCTCTGTCGACTCCGGCGAGGTACGCCGTGATGAGGCTCGTCTCGCCGGAATACCGGCCGAAGAGCTCGACGACCGCGATGCGCTCGTGGCTGCCGGTACTCGTGCGGAGGTTGTGGATGAAATCGATGCCCCTTGTCACAGCGGTCGAGAACCCGATGCAGTAGTCGGTGCCGTGCACATCGTTGTCCATGGTCTTGGGTATCGCGATGACCGGCACGCCCTCCTCGTGCATTCGTAGCCCATACGAGAGCGTGTCGTCGCCACCGATCGGGATCAGCACGTCGATCTCGAGAGCGTCCAGAACGCGCAACGAGTGCTCGGTGAAGTCGAAGGGACCCTCGCCTTGTGCCCCGTCCATGAGGAAGTCCGGGGCCTCGCTCGCCTGCACCCTGCCGGGGTTCGTTCGACTTGTATGCAGGAAGGTACCGCCTGAGCGGTCGACGGTTCGAACGACATCGGGATCGAGAGCGATCGTGTTCTCCTCGATGGATGCCGGATCGTCCGGGTTCGAATTGAGCAGCCCACCCCAGCCGCGCCGGAAGCCTACGACCTCGTGACCCCGGTGTGTTACCCGGTTGACGACCGCCTTGATACACGGATTGAGACCGGGAACGTCACCGCCCCCAGTCAGGATGCCTATGCGCATGACCTCTCCAACTCCATCGTGTGTATGGATCTACACTACCGATGGTCCGGGGATGGAGATCCTCGCCGGCGCATCCGTCCTACGCGTGTCGATCATCCGATGCGCCACCGGCTTCGGATGTTGTCAAACGATGGTGCCCTCTGCCCGATGTCGGTCACGTTGAACCCACCACTCCTTCTCGAGCATCGACCACATTGTGTGGTCGAGCCACCGATTCCCTACCTTGACTTCGTCGCGGAGAGTGCCCTCTTGAACGAATCCAAGCCTCTGGGCGATCCGATCCGACCTGACGTTTCCGACTGCGATCCGCAGTTGAACCTTGTGGAAGCCCATCTCTTCGAAGCCGACCTGGACGATCCGGGTCGTCGCTTCGGTGCCGTACCCGTGGGCTGTTTCGTCGGAACGGATCCAGTAGCCGACCTCGCCGATGCTGTTCTGCTGTGAGGTTGGCCAGATCGACACGTTCCCGATGTGGCGGTCGAGGTCATCGATGCCCCGGATCGTGAAGTCGAACGCTCGCTTCTCCGCCCATGCGCTCACCGATTCACGGACAAATCGCTGAGAGACACCCCTGTCGTAATTCTCGACCCACGGCAACCAGGGCTGGAGTTCCTCGAGCGACGCGGAGATCGCTTCGTCCAGAGAGGCGACGTCGCGGCGACGGAACGGTCGCAGTATGAGACGTTTCGTGTAGCGAGGTTGGCTGTGGACATCGGTCGCCATGTGGGTCAGCCTATCGGGATAAGCTCGGTGAATGGACCCATGGACGATACTTCGTTCGCTCCCGCCTGTGACCGACCCGCCGGGCGCGGAGTACGCCGTACTCGTGCCGCTGTATGAAGACGGGGAGGGGAGTGTTCGCGTCATCCTCACGCGACGACCCGACCACATGCAGACACATCCAGGTGATGTGGTGTTTCCGGGTGGGCACCGCGAGGAAGGTGAGGAGCCGATCTCGACCGCGTTACGCGAGGCGTGGGAGGAGGTCGGCCTTCCGCCTGAAAACGTTGTGGAAATCTTCGGAGGGCTGACGCCCGTCACGACACGAGACCGTAATAAACCGATCATCCCTGTCGTTGCGAGGATCGAGCGGCCAGCCGAACTCGTTCCAGATCATCGAGAGGTTGATGTCATCATCGAGCCCACGCTCGAGGAACTCCTTGATGAAACCAGGTGGACGCAACGTCCGTGGTTCGGGCACATACTGTGGTTCTTCGAGTTCGACGAAGGAATCTTGTGGGGTGCAACCGCTTTCATGGTGCGAGACCTGCTCGGATACCTCAGGGGAGAACACTGATAGCCGCGAGTGTGGGAGCATGAAGCGATGCCAACACACATGACGCCCGAAGAGTTCCGAGAGAACGGCTATGCGGTTGTGGACTGGATCACAGCGTATCTCGAGGGCGTGGAGGAGCTTCCGGTACTCCCGACGGAGCAGCCCGGATACATTGCCTCGATGATGCCGAACCGAGCACCCGAGGTTCCCGAGGATTTCGGTGAGCTCTTGGCCGACCTCGATCGCGTCGTCATGCCGGGGATTGCCCACTGGCAGTCTCCCAACTGGTTCGCGTACTTCCCTGCCAACACGTCACCGCCATCGGTCTTGGCTGAGTTCGTTGCTGCGGGCCTCGGTGTTCAGGGCATGCTCTGGTCTACGTCCCCTGCCGCCACCGAGGTGGAATCCCGGGTCCTCGACTGGCTCGTGGACATGTTCGGCCTGCCGGAGTCGTGGAAATCGGATGGGCCTGGCGGCGGGGTGATTCAGATGAGCGCATCGGATGCAACACACGCGGTTCTTGTCGTTGCTCGCCATCGACGGCGGAGCGATGCACGTGCAGAGAACATGGTGGTATACGTCTCCGATCAGGCACATTCGTCCATCGAGAAAGGGTGCACGGTTGCCGGCATCGGGCACTGTCGAAAGATCGAAACCGATAGCAGGTTTGCCATGGATGTCGGCCGTCTCGAAGACGCCATCGCTGAGGATGTCGCGGCCGGTCTCACACCCATTGCCGTTGTCTCCGCCGTCGGAACGACAGCCACGACCGCTGTCGATCCAGTCCGCTCGATCGGTCACATAGCGAGGCAGAATGGTCTGTGGCATCACGTTGACGCCGCCTACGCAGGCACGGCGATGGTGTGTCCCGAGTTCCGTCATCTCCACGACGGTGTGGAGATGGTTGACAGCTACACCTTCAACCCGCACAAGTGGATGATGGTGAACTTCGATTGCAACGTTCTGTGGGTGGCGGATCGGGCTCCGCTCATCGACACGATGAGCATCCTGCCCCCGTATTTGCTAAATGACGCGTCGGACGCGGGAGGAGTCATCGACTATCGCGACTGGCACGTCCCGCTCGGACGCCGGTTCCGGGCGTTGAAGCTGTGGTGGGTGATCCGTTCGTACGGCGTCGAGGGGATCCAGGACCTCGTCCGCCACCACGTGAGCCTCGCGAGTACGTTCGCTGAATGGGTCGAGGCGGATGATCGATTCGACTTGTTCGCACCGCACCCGTTCGGTCTCGTGTGCTTCTCTCATGCGGGCGGCAACGAAGCTACCCGGCAGCTCGCTGCTGACCTGAACGGATCCGGCAAGGTGGCCGTCACCCCTTCCATGATCGATGCGACGTGGTTCATTCGTGTGTCGATCGGCCAGACCTATACGGAACAGCGCCATGTCGTTGGTCTGTGGAAGTTGATCGATCAGTTCGCGTAGCGATTGAGGGATCTCGGCTCTCAGCCGGTGGGCCATTCCTCTGCCGGATACCTTGCGCTGCGTCGCGTTGCGATCGAGGCCGCAAAGGCAGCAGCCTCCGCGCGCGAAGACATCTCGAGTTTCGCCAGGATGTGCGAAACGTAGTTCTTCACCGTCTTGTCCGACAGGAACATCTCCTCGGCGATCTGCTTGTTTGACTTACCCTCGGCGAGCAGATCGAGGACCTTTTGCTCCTGAAGGCTCAATCGGTCGAGTTTGTCACCGTTGTGTCCGTTCGACCGGATCCTTGCAGCGAGGGCTGAGTCGAGAACCGCGCCGAACACGTGCTCGCCCTTTCCGGCGCGCCTGACGGCGTCGACTAGGCCTTTAGCGTCGACGCGCTTGAGCACGTAGCCGGAGGCTCCGGCGTCGAACGCCTCGATCAAGGCATCGTCGTCTGCGTACGATGTGAGGATGAGTACCTGTGTTTCAGGCCATCGCTTTTTGATCTCGCGGCACGCGTCGATGCCGGATCCGTCAGGAAGGCGCATGTCCAGGACGACGACATCAGGGCTGTCAAGACCCACTCGGCGTATCGCCTCGGCCGCGGTGTCTGCTTCGCCTACGACGTCGAGGTCATGCTCATTGTCGAGAAGTGATGTGAGGCCCTGGCGGACGACATCGTGGTCATCGACCAACACAACTCGGAACTTCCGCTCTTCCATGGTCCAAAGCATATCGGCGAGGTGGACTGAGTCCTTGCCTTGTGCCCTGTTCTATCGTGGAGCTCGATGCCGGAACCCGACGATCGCCGAGATGATCTGCTGCTCGTGATCGAGCACGTATCTTCGATCGTCAAACAGCAGGACCTCCAGGCTTTGCTCGAGGCAACGATCGGTGCGGCGATCGAGCTCACCGGTGCACGCTTTGGCGCACTCGGAGTCGTCAACGAGCACGGCCGTCTCGTCGACTTTCACCACAAAGGCTTGTCGAGCCAGGACGCGCACATGATTGGAGATCCGCCTGTGGGTCGCGGAATCCTCGGAGACATCATGCGACATGGAGTCGTTGTGCGGACTCCCGACATAGTCGACCATGCCGGCTACACAGGCATACCCGAGAACCATCCGGAGATGTCGTCGTTCCTCGGTGTGCCGGTCAAGGTAGGAGACAGGGTCTTCGGGAACCTCTACATCACCGAGAAGCCGGGCGGGTTCGATGAGCAGGATGAGGTGATGGCCAAGGCGCTCGCCACTGCTGCCGGGGCCGGTATCAACGCGATTCGCATGGGCCAGGAACTGAGGGATCGAGCGATCGTGGAGGATCGCGACAGGATCGCCCGCGATGTTCACGATTCCATCATCCAGAACCTATTCGCTGTAGGTCTCGATCTGGCGGCGCGATCCGAAGCGACCGACGACCCGGAGCTGCGTGCAGCTTTGGGTAACGACACCGAGGCGATCGACGCCTCGATCACTGAACTTCGGAGACTGATCTACGACCTCCACACAGACGTACCGCGCAGGGCATCGCTCACCGAAGAGGTCACAGAGTTGGTGGATCGTCTAGGGGGACCGCACGATGTTCCCATCACCGTATCCCTCGAGGGTGATCTCCCGGTGCTCGATGACGCAGTCATCGACGATCTACTTCAGATCGTACGAGAGGCGATTTCGAATGCGCTGCGCCATTCCGGTGCAACATCCATATCGGTCTCGCTTGCAGTCGATGTCCGGTCGTTGTTCCTGTCGATCACGGATGACGGCTGCGGGTTCGACGTGCGCGGCGCTCCGCGTGGCCTCGGACTTGCCAACATGCGTACAAGGGCTCGACGAGCCGGCGGAGACCTCGAAGTGGCATCAAGCGAAGGGAGGGGGACCTCCGTCGAAGCGCGGATACCCGTTCCGGATGCTTCCGGGTCGGCCCGTCAGCCGTCCTCTTTCAAGAAGGTGTAGATCTTCTCGAGGTTCTCGTTGGAGATGGTCGCGTCGTCGTACGCCGGCATGCCTCTTGGACCCTCCCGTACATCGTTGCTAAAACTCCCAAAGGATCCGATCTCGTCCACGAGCGTGGGCCCGATCGTCGCGCCCTGGCCGTTGAGCCCGTGACACGCGGCACACCCGTACTTGAAATAGAGCGCTCTGCCGTCGACGATGGGATCGCCGGTCCGGGCAATCGACTCGTCGTTGAGCCCGAAGCCGCTGTAGGGATAGGTTTCATCGATGTACACGACCGGTGTACGGTCGTATACATCCGGGTCCGTGACGTCCTTGTTCGACACCGGAGCCCTGACGAACACGATCACCATGCCGATGGCGGTGAAAACGGCCGCGGCTGCCAGCAGAACGCTGATCCACATCGAGCCATCCTCTGTGAACGATGTTTCCGCGAGTCGTCCGGCTCTTCCGACGCGGACGAGGTAGATCGCAGAGAGAGCGATGAAGAACCACACGGTAGCGATCAGCAGGATCACCAACGTACCGTTCAGGAATGGGATCTCTACTCCGGATTCATTCCGATACAGCTGTGGTCCGTCCTCCTCAACGGCGATCGTGAACACGTACGGCTCGACCGGATCGGTGCCGGGACCGAGATAGACGACCTGCATCTCACCGTTGTCGTCTGCCCGCTGCTGGTAGATCATCACCGCGATTCCCGTCTCGTCTGTTGTTGCCGTTGCGAGCTCGACTCTGGCAGACTCTCCTGCCATCGATGCTTGATACGTCAGAGCGATCTCGGCGCCTTCCACCGGTACTCCGTCCTCAGACAGCACGGCTTTGACTTCGACCTGTTGTCCCACCGAGACGTGCTCGGGTGCTCCGACGGCTATCTCGATCCCGGCGGCGAAGGCTGGAGTTGTGATCATCAGAACCGTTACTGCGACGAAGATCGACACCGCGAGCCGAGCGATCGACCGGATGGGACGGTACGTCACGATGCACCCCCCTCGGCCACATGTCTTGTGGTAGATGGTGGCCGCGTGGAAGCGCCAAGATCGGCGGTTCCCGGCTCGCGCGCGAGCTCTTCCTCAGCCTGCTCGCGGGCCAGGCTCACCTCGTGCTCTTCGACCATCTCCCATACCGCGAACATGGGGAAGATCTTGATCGCAACGGTGATCAGTAGGACGAAGAATGCGAGTCCCGCAGCGAAGATCGACCACTCGACGAACGTAGGGGCGTAACTCGCAGGCTCATACGGCATGACGGGTACGCGCAGCCCTGTCACAACGATGAAGTACCTCTCGAGGAACATCGCGATGTCCACGAGGATCGCAGCGACGACCACGCCTGCGATAGTGCGAGTTTTCGGGATCAACATCAAGACGATGGGTCCGAGAAGGCCTCCGATGATGTAGAACCAGAACATGAACGCGAAGTCTTCGAGGAACAACTGCCGGAAAGCGAACTCTCCAGCCTCTTCGAGCTTGAATCCCGAGGTCAGGTACTCGTTGATGTTTGCGTAGATCATGAACGCCCCGAAAGCTGCGAGCAGGTATCCCAGGTACAGGAAGTGCTTCGGCGCGAGGTACTCCTCCCAGTGATAGATCCGCCTGAGCACGGCCATGACGAGGATGAGTGTCGCAATGCCGCTGAAGATGGCGCCGGCGACGAACAGCACGCCGAAGATGCTGGTGTTCCACCCTTCACGCAAGGTCATCGCGAAGATCCACGACACGACGGTATGCACCGATACCGCGATCGGGATGATGATCAGCATCATGATCGTGATGGCCTTGCCGAGGAGTTTGAACTGTGTAGGCGATCCGTTCCAGTCCAGGGCGAGTGTCTCGTAGATGAAGTTGCGTACAGGCCCGACCTTGGTCGCGAGCCGGTCTCTGTACATCGCGAGGTCCGGGACCATCGGTGCGTACAGATAGATGATGGCCGCCGTCAGGTATGTGGTGATGGCCATGACGTCCCACATGATCGGGGACTGCCAACGTCCGAAGAGAAACACGTTGAAGATCCTGTCCGGGCGGCCCATGTCGATGAGCACGAACGCAGCACCTACCAGCAACGCGACGGCGGTGATGAACTCTGCGATCCTCGTCACCGGTGCTTTCCACCCGGCCTTCGATGCTCGAAGGATCGCAGAGATCAGCGTTCCCGCGTGGCTGATACCGATGAAGAACACGAACGCGGATATGTAGAGACCCCACGAGATTCGGTCCCGCATGCCGGTGACGTACAGGCCGGTCCGCCACTGCTTCGAATACTGATAGACGCCGTTGCCCACGATTACGATGAGGAAGCCCAGCCACAGCCAGTACCGGTAGGTAGTGACGAGGGTTGGTCTCGTCGTCTTGCTGATCAGTCGCTCGCGCCAGTTCGTCAGCGTGTCCACGTGACTGATCCTTCGGCTCGTTCGATCCACGGCCACTCGGTCGGCATACGGCCCTCGTTCTCAGGATCGCGCCCGACGTCTTCTCCGTGACCGGGCAGGTAGTACACCCTGGGCTGGGTACCGAGGTTCTCCTTGAGCCGATAGCCATTGTTGTCAGAGATCATCCGAGATGCTTTGACGATCGTGCGACCGTTCGTGGCGATGTCCTCTTCAAGATCTCCATACCAGATGGCATCGTTCGGGCACGCCTGAACACAGAAGGGGAGCGTTCCGTCCCTGACCATCTCCGGGCAGAAGTCGCACTTCATGACAGTCCCCCGGGTTGCGGGAATCTGCTGTTCTGGGTGGTAGGCGGCGAGGGCGGCTTCGGGGGGTGTCGGCGGCTTTCCCCAGTTGAAGAACCGTCGGTCGTACGGGCAGGCCGGCATGCAGATGCGACAGCCAATGCACCGTTCCTGGTCGATGAGGACCGTTCCCTCCGGGGTGGGGAAGGTGGCCCCTACAGGGCACACCTTGACACAGGGTGGGTTCTCGCACTGCTGGCACGGTGTCGGAATGAACTGCGTTCCGCCACCTTCGAGCTCAGCTTCGTAGATCTCGATCCATTGCATCGGTTGTGGAGCGAGGTGCCCTTCGATGCAGGCCGTCGTGCACTGTGGGGGTGTCCCTTGACTCTGGCAGCCGTCGCATTTCGTGAGGTCGATGATCATCGTCCACTGGCGTATCCGGCCCGA
>BTQS01000075.1:0-8916 GCA_036985995.1 Acidimicrobiia bacterium | reverse complement strand
GGACAAGCGCCGACGGCCGACGCAGGATGCCTCGCGGTGAGCTGTTTAGCGTTAGTTCCTAGTAACCCCTACACTCGCGGAAGCAGTCCGGTGTGGGGCTGTGCTTTTTGTGTGACAATTCGACGTCGCTGATATCGACGGACTGCCTGCAGCGCTGTTTGTGGGCCTCCCGAGGTGTAGACGTCAATCACTTCGGGTGTTCGGTATCGGATCCCCCGGGTGCTTGGCGGCGGTGTCCCAGTCCAGGTACCAAGGCAGGATCACCGAATATGAAAGTAAGAGCCTCCGCGAAGAAGATGTGCGATAACTGTCGCGTCATCCGTCGGCACGGCCGCGTACGGGTGATCTGTCAGAACCCTCGCCACAAGCAGCGTCAGGGGTAGCACACATGGCACGTATCGCAGGCGTCGATCTTCCCAGGGACAAACGAGTCGAGATCGGACTCACGTACGTCTTCGGGATTGGACGTTCGAGGTCGCATCAGATCCTTGATTCCCTCGACATCGACTACAACACCAAGGTTCGCGATCTCTCGGATGCAGAAGTCCTTCGTATCCGCCAGTTCGTCGATGGCAACTACAAGATCGAAGGTGATCTCCGCCGCGACATCGCACAGAACATAAAGCGGAAGATCGAGATCGGTTGCTACCAGGGTCTCAGACACCGCAGGGGGCTTCCCGTCCGAGGGCAGCGAACCCACACGAACGCACGCACCCGCAAGGGTAAGCGCGTCGCGATCGCTGGTAGGAAAAAGGTCACCAAGGTATGACGGCGCCAGAGACACAGCCAGACACACAACAAGAGGTGGCACCGGTACAGCGAAGGCGTCGTGGCAAGAGGACGATCACGCACGGCCAGGTGCACATCAAGGCCACGTTCAACAACACGATCCTGACCATCACCGACCAGGACGGCAAGGTCGCCGGCTGGACGTCGGGTGGGTCGGTCGGATTCAAGGGCTCGCGCAAGTCGACGCCGTACGCCGCGCAGATCGCAGCCGAGCAAGCTGCCCGCAAGGCAGGCGAGATGGGGATGCGCAAGATCGATGTCATCGTGCGTGGCTCGGGCTCGGGTCGTGAAACCGCTATCCGGACGCTTCAGAATATGGGCATCGAGATCACCGGAATCAAGGACGTCACACCTGTCCCCCACAACGGTTGCCGTCCCAAGAAGCGGAAGGGTCGTTAGCGATGGCTCGCTACACCGGACCAAGGACCAAGCGGAGCCGCAGGGCCCGACAGCTTCTTGACGAGAACAAGGCGAAGTACTTCGATCGGCGGCCATACCCGCCGGGTCAACACGGTCGTGGACGAATCCGTGAGTCCCAGTACCAGATTCAGCTGCGCGAAAAGCAGAAGCTGCGCTTCATGTACGGCGTGCTCGAGAAGCAGTTCCGTAGGTACTACAAGAACGCCGCGAAGGCGTCGGGTATCACAGGTACGAACCTGCTTGTGATCCTCGAGACCCGCCTCGACAACGTTGTATACCGTGCCGGTCTTGGAAGCACGCGCCCGCAGGCCCGTCAGCTCGTGAACCATGGCCACTTTCTCGTCAACGGGAAGAGGGTCGACATCCCGTCCTACCAGGTGCGCCCTGGCGACGTCGTGACGGTCAAGGAACGCAGTAAGGACATCCTGCCGATCCAGCACGCAATCGACACCGTCGGTCGAACCGTTCCCGAGTGGCTGATCGTCGAGGCCGGAGATCGCAAGATCACCGTCGATGCATTGCCTGCTCGTGAACAGATCGACACCGAGATCAAGGAACAACTCATCGTCGAGCTCTACTCCAAGTAGACCGACGAGCCGTATCACCGAACACAGGAGCGAACGTGCTCATCACTCAGCGCCCCACAATCGAAGAGGAACAGCTCACGGACGACCGTTCGAAGTTCGTCATTGACCCCCTCGAGCCAGGCTTTGGCTACACGCTCGGCAATACCATGCGGCGCACACTGCTGTCGCGGGTGCCTGGTGCAGCCATCACGTCCGTGCGGATTGATGGTGTTCAACACGAGTTCTCTACGATTGAAGGTGTCGTGGAGGATGTTGTCGACTTCATCCTCAATCTCAAGCTGGTCGTGCTTCGCATCGATGTCGACGAGCCCCAGACGCTGTACCTGTCCGCCAAGGGCAAGGGAGAGGTCACCGCTGGAGACCTGAAGGCGCCGGCCGATGTCGAGGTCGTCAACAGCGATCTCCACCTTGCAACGCTTTCTACGTCTGGCAAACTCGAGGTCGAACTGACCGCAGAGCGCGGCGTTGGATACCGTAGCGCAGACAGGAACAAGAAGAGCGACACTATCGGTGTCGTTCCGATCGACTCGATCTTCTCACCGGTGCGCAAGGTTGCGTACCGTGTTGAGAGTACGCAGGTCGGTCAGCGCACCGACTTCGACAAGCTCGTTCTCGATGTCGAGACCGACGGTTCCATCACGCCCGCCGAGGGCATCTCGTCTGCTGGCGGAACGCTGCGGAACCTGTTCGAGTTGCTCGCAGAGATGGAGGACTACGACGCGCTGATCCCCGACGATCTCGCACCGGCGGAGACCTCCGGCCAAGAACATCTCGACCTGCCGATCGAAGCGCTTGATCTCTCGGAGCGCCCCCGAAACTGTCTCCGCCGTGCGCAGGTCCAGACCGTGGGAGAGCTCATCGAGAAGACAGAGGACGATCTGCTCAATATCACAAACTTCGGCCAGAAGTCGCTCGAGGAAGTCGTTGCCAAGCTCGATGAGCTCGGCTTCAGCCTCAAGAACTACGCTGACGCCGAGGGGAGCGTTGCATAATGCCGCGCCCCAAGAAGGGACCCCGTCTTGGCGGGAGCCCGTCGCATCAGCGCAAGATCCTTGCGAACCTGACGGCGTCACTGATCGAGCATGAAGAGATCACCACGACCCATGCGAAGGCGAAGATGTTGCGTCCCTACGCGGAAAAGATGATCACGAAGGCACGCCGCGGCGATCTCCATTCCCGTCGGACGGTGCTGAAGAAGATCGAGAACACCGAGGTTGTCACGAAACTGTTCGACGATATCGCCCCGCGGTACGCCGATCGGCCGGGTGGCTACACCCGGATCACCAAGCTCGGTCCCCGTCGTGGCGACGGCGCCGAGATGGCGAAGGTCGAATTGGTATGACGACCGACAGCTGACAGCCCACAGCCGACAGCCAGCAGAGAGCCCGACCGTAAGGTCGGTCTTTCTCGTTATCGGGTCAGGGTGTGGCGAGTGGGGGAGCCGATGGCACATATGTGATGGGTGGACCATGCTCTCCCTGCCAGAGACCCTCGAAGTACTCCTCAGGGCTCATGCCGTGTTCGGACATGAACTGGATGTCCTGTTCCGTCTGCGACCCATACGGGTAGGAGTCATATTCGTGGGAATTCGTATCGAGACGAGCCGAAACGTTCGCGGCAAGGGCGAAGATGGCGAACACGCCAGCGATGGTGACCGCGATCGAAAGCCACTTCCATGCAGGGGTACGCTGGTGGTTACGCCCTACCCGCATCGATGCCCAGATGATCAAGGGAAGCATCACAACCGCCCACGACACGAGAATCCAGGGAAAGTTCGGATTGCCGGGCCACAGGTAGTTCCACATCAGGAGCAAACCGATGGCGAGACCTCGTGTCGTCCACCATGCGGGGCGCATCTCCTCGCCACAGCGGCGTGCCCGATCCGCAGAGGGGTGGGATCTGATCCACCGAAGCGAGTCGGACATCGTTTCGGTCAGTGTTCGCTTCGTGGGAGATGTGCCTGCGATGCCGGTCGATGCGACAAACTCGTCTGCATAAGCGTCCGGCGTACCGATGCGGTCGGAGAGCGTGTCAGCCGACTCATCGGTGAGGATCTCCTCGAGATGGGATTCCAGATCACCAAGGAGGTCCGACCGTTCCTCCGCAGGGAGGTCGCCGAGGCGGCTCTCGAGGACATCGAGGTACGGCTGTATCTGTGGGGAGGTGCGTTCTCTTGTGGTCACGATTCGTCGCCTCCGATACCGTTGAGCACTCCGTCGAGCGTTTCTGAAAATTGCTTCCACTGCTTGCGCGATGCCTTCAGTTGCTTTCGGCCCGATTTGTTGATGGCGTAGTACTTGCGGTTTGGTCCTTCGTCGGAAGGAACGACATAGGAGGAGAGATGGCCACCTTGGAAGAGTCGCCTGAGTGTTCCGTATACCGATGCGTCACCGACCTCATTGAGCCCCTTTGAGCGAAGCCGGCGAACAACCTCGTATCCGTAGCCGTCCTTCTCGTCGAGGACGGCGAGTACGGACGGTTCGAGCACGCCCTTGAGCAGTTGTGTCGTGTCCATGTCCCTCTCAAATCCGAACTGTTGTCTGCTACTACCGTTGCCACACTACTACGGAATGCGTAATAGTGCGAGTGTGTCTGTACTTCGACGCTCGAGCTGTAGCCTCACCGCAATGTTCGGTCCGGGCGATCTCGCGGGTGTGGTGCGGTCCTATCAATCCGACGGCGATGAACAGTCGCATGCGCTTGCACTCGATGTACTGGGCATAGACCGTGGGATGTGGCAGCGATCCGAATTCGACCCTGGTCACTTCACGGCGTCGGGCTTCGTTGCCTCGAGCGATGGGAGCTCCCTCCTCCTCATTCTGCACGGAAAGCTCGATCGTTGGTTGCAACCAGGTGGCCATTTCGAGGCTGAAGACGACACCGTCGACGAGGCCGCCCGCAGGGAAGTGCTCGAAGAGACCGGTCTCGGAGATCTCACGCGCCTTGGTACCTCGCTGGTGCGGATCGACGCACATCCCATCCCTGCGAGAGGAGCAGAACCTGCACATATCCACATCGACCTTGCTGTCGGCTACAGCACACTGACAGACGAGCTCGGTCCACTCGACGAAGTACTCGATGCCAGGTGGGTTCGCTTCGATGACCTAGAACGGTTCGCCGTCGATGACGCTGTGCGCAGCGGCGCCCGAACACTCCACCAGATCCTGTGATGGGTTCGGCTGTGAGCTTTGTGCTGTTAGCTGTCCGCAATAGCCGGGATGATGCCTTCGCGGACGACAACGACCGGGATGGTGGCGTCGAGAAGGATGCGGCTGAGGTGACGCCCGACGCTCTGGCGACCATGGACGCCGACGATCAGTGAATCTGCTTCAACATCACCGACGATACGCCAGATCACGTCCGGAAGATCTCCGAATTCGACCGCATAAGAGACATCGACGCCGTCGAGTTCACCAGCGACGTCTTCGAACCAGCGCTGCACGTCGGCGGCCTTCTCACGCTCGAATTTGTCCACGACGGACTTCGCGTCCGGTTCCGGTCGATGTATCTGATATCGGTAGGCAATGACAGGCGTCGTGTCGATGTCGGTCGAACCAATCACATGGGCCAATGTGATACTCGCTCCGTCCCGCCTCGCGACGGCGACCGCGTACCGTGCGGCGTCTGTAGACGAATCGGTCAGGTCGGTTGCGATGACGATACGCATCGTTGCTCCTTGGTTCATCGAGACACCCTACCCCCAAGACACGCGTGGTCTGGAGCCGGCGTCTATCCTGACCGTTCATGAGACACGGGCCGCCTTGACAGACGCAACCATGACGGTGGGTGGTGACCAGCCGGCAGGTGCCTGGCGGTTTGCGCTGGGTTTCCAGCGCAGGATCGACGACCTGAACGAGAGGGTCGCGTCGATCACCCCGTACCTCGTGATCATCGTCGTGACGATCGGGTTCATGAACGTTGTCTTGCGGTATCTCGGCCGGTTCCTCGGCACCAGGCTCGTCAACAACTACTGGCTCGAGTCACAGTGGTACCTCTACTCGCTGGTGTTCCTGCTCAGCTTCGGATACATCCTGAGGCATCAGATCAACGTCAGGGTCGACTTTTGGTGGGCCGAGCAGCCGTTGAGGACAAAGGTGTTGATCGACATCGTCGGCCATCTCATCGCTCTGATCCCGTTCTCGCTCCTCGCACTCTGGGTCACCTGGAGCTGGGTGATGAGCTCGATGGTGTCCCAGAAGGGCAGCTTCACGACGTGGAAGATCTGGACGATCTGGGAGAACAGTCCGGACCCGAGTGGCCTTGCGCGGGCGCCTATCAAGGCGATGATCCTTGTCGGGTTTTTCTTGCTGCTCCTCCAAGCGTTGGCTGAGATGGTGAAACTCTGGGCCGTCTTCAGGGGTCACGACGACTGGGTAGAGCTGCCCGTCAAGCACGACGCGGCTCAGAGGATCGAGTAGAGGGGGGAGCATTCAATGGGTGGGTGGCTGGCCGTCATCATGTTCGTCCTGTTCCTTCTTCTACTCCTGTCCGGGTACCCGGTCGCGTTCTCCTTCGCAGGTACCGCCGTCGTGTTCACCGTCCTTGGTCTGGTGCTTGGCATCATCGATTCGAGTTTCCTCAGGTTGTTACCGAACCGGTGGTTTGGTTCCATGTCGGACTTCACGCTCTTGGCGATCATCTTCTTCGTGTTCATGGGGGCGATATTCGAACGGTCGGGCCTCGCCGAAGAGCTCTTGACCACGATCGCCATGATTCTGGGTAGGGTGCCCGGCGGCCTTGGGCTCACGGTCATCTTCGTCGGTACCTTGCTCGCAGCGGCGACGGGTGTCGTCGCGGCCACCGTCATCGTGATGGGGCTCATAGCGTTGCCCGTCATGTTGAAACATGGATACGACCACAAGCTCGCGACGGGGGTCATAATCAGTTCTGGGACTTTGGCACAGCTCGTGCCACCGAGCCTCGTACTCGTGCTGCTTGCCAGTGTGGCGGGCGTTTCGGTCGGTGACCTGTTCCTGGGCGCCCTCATCCCCGGCCTCATCCTTTCCGGGCTCTACGCCCTCTACGCGTTCATCGTCGCCGTCGTGCACCCGGAGAAGGCTCCGTTGATGCCTCCCGAGGAAAAGACGCACGAAGGATGGGCGCTCACACGCAAGGCCATGGTCGCCGTCGTGCCTCCACTTTTCTTGATTTTCGCGGTGCTTGGGAGCATCTTTCTCGGTGTGGCTTCACCGACAGAGGCAGGTGCGGTCGGCGCCTTCGGCGCCGCGTTCCTGGCGTTCGTGAACCGCAACCTCACGTGGAATGTGATCAAGGGATCGGGACAGTCGACGTCAGACATCACCGCCCTCGTGCTGATGATCCTCTTCTCCTCGACGTTCTTCGCCCTCGTCTTTGACCGGCTCGGTGGTCAAAAACTCGTCACCAGCTGGTTGACGGGCATCCCCGGAGGCAAATGGGGATTCATCATCGTATCGATGATCGCCATCTTCATTCTCGGCATCAACCTCGAGTTCATCGAGATCACGTTCATCGCCATGCCGATCTTCATCCCTGCGGCGATCGCCCTCAATATCAACCTCGTATGGTTCCTGGTCCTCGTGGCCATCAACCTCAACATGGCGTTCATCTCCCCGCCCGTCGGGTTCTCGTTGTTCTACCTCCAGAGCGTCGCACCGCCTGAGGTCAAGACCGGAGAAATTCACAGGGGCGCCCTTCCGTTCATGGCGCTCCAAGGCGTTGCACTTGTCATCGTGACGGCTTTCCCTGGCACGGTCAACTGGCTCGTACAGCTTTCACGAGCCAGCGGTTGACCGGATATGGCGACGCGTCGGTGCGCGCCCGTTCGTGTGATTTTTCGATTTCCGGGAGTCACGCTCTGAGCGCAAATGGAGGGGGCGGCCCTGCGGACGCCCCCTCCATTTCTGGTTGAGTTGTGATCAGACCTGCAATGCGCTCGTCTGGAGCATCGCCAGCTCGGCCAAGCCCATCCAGCTGTAGCTCTCCTTGCGGAACTTGTCCCAACCCTCGAACACCGATGCGAAGTCGGCGTCCTGCCCTTTCAGGTCGTTGAAGAGCTCTTCAGACGCCTGCTTCGAAGCCTCCATCACATCGTCCGGGAACGGGAGGATCGTCACGTTCGAGCTTGCCTGTATGGTCTTCAACGCCTCGGGGTTTCGAACGTCGTAGCGAGCCATCATCGTGGAGTTCGCGAGGTATGCTGCCGCTTCGACGATCGCCTGGTATTCCTCGGGGAGGTTGTTCCACTCGCTGAGGCCGATCTCGACCTCGAGCGATGGCCCCGGCTCCCACCAGCCCGGGTAGTAGTAGAACTTGGCTACCTCATTGAAGCCGAGCTTGGTGTCGTCGTACGGTCCGACCCACTCCGTGGCGTCGATGTTTCCTGTCTGGAGGGCCTGGAAGATCTCACCACCTGGGAGCACCTGGACGAGAACTCCCAGCTTCTCCATCACCTTCCCGCCGAGTCCCGGGATGCGCATCTTGAGACCCTTGAGGTCGGCGATGCTCTTGATCTCCTTGTTGAACCATCCACCCATCTGGGTACCGGTATTGCCGGCGGGGAACTGGATCAGGTTGAATTTTTCGGCGTTAAGCGCCTGCATCGTCTCGAGGCCGCCGTCCTCGTATAGCCATGCGTTTTGCTGTCGGTACGTGAGACCGAAGGGCAGAGCAGTGCCGAAGGCGGTAACGGGGCTCTTGCCGATGTAGTAGTACGACGCGGTATGGCCGATCTTGACGCCGCCTTCTTGGACTGATGGCAGCACCTCGAGGCCGCCGACGAGCTCGCCGGCCTCACGGGCGTTGATGGTGAACTTTCCACCCGTCATCGCTCCGACGGCCTCGGCGAACACCTCGGCTCCGCCGAAGATGGTATCGAGGCCGCGAGGCCAACTCGTGGCCATTTCCCACGTGATCTCCGGCAGATCGTTCGATGCTGCTGCATCGCTCGCACTGTTAGCCGAACAACCGGCGATCACCAGCGTTGCTCCACCGACCCCGACCAGGCCGGCAGTCCTCAGGAACTTCCGTCGATTGAACTCTGTTACGTCGGGGTCAGCCGTCTTACCCATGGCATCCTCCTCACACGTGATTGCCGCCATGTCGAACCGGTGCGCTGCCCGGTCCTCGCGCATGATAGGCA
>BTQS01000074.1:0-8985 GCA_036985995.1 Acidimicrobiia bacterium | reverse complement strand
CCGTGGGTACGTCGTCGAGGCGTCTCCACGCAACGACGAATACCTCGGCGGCGACATCCTGGGCCTGGTTGCGGTCGATGCGACGGATGCAGTAGCCGAGGATGCTCGCGTAGTGCTCCAGATAGAGCTCCTGGAATCGGTTGTGCGGGTTCGCGTTGGCCATCGGCATCCACGTTGACTATTGCAGATGGAATGTCCGGATGGATTGACAACCAGACATGCCATTTCACGAAGAAACCTGTCGGGTCTCTAGGGGACCGGACATAGACAGGGTGATAACCACCGGCAGGGGACGACCGGGGGGCGTCACGATCGAGGGGAGAGGGGTGGCCGGCAGGCCACCCCTCTCCCTGTTGGTGCCTGCCGCTCCACTCTTGACGATCGAACATATGTTCGATATCATGTGGTATGTGCTATCAGACCTCGGTCCTCGACCGGGCTCTGGTGTCGGACGAAGGCGGCGGGCTAGACGTACCGGGCACAGACCTCGAGACAATCGAAGATCACATCCGGCAACTCCCAGATGCTGATCTGAAGCAGGCGGCGGTCGATGCCCGACGGATGATCGACCGATCTCATGCCGAGCTTGCGTTGCTCGTACGTGAAATCGACCGGCGTGACCTCCCCGAGCTCTACGAGCATCTCTCAACCACCGGATGGTTGAAGCGACACACGCGCGTGACGGCCGCGGAGGCATCCGGGACGGTGAAGACCGCTAGGGCTATTCCACACATGCCGAGGGTTCTCGAGCGTGCATTGGCCGGTGAGGTACCTGCTCGATCGATGCAGCTGATCGCTCAGGCTCGTGACCGACATCGGGACGAGTTCGTGGAACACGAGGAAGTGTTCGCGGACATTGCAACGTATCTGTCCGTCAAGGACATGCAGAGAGCCATCTCGCACTGGGAACAGCAAATCGACTACGCCCAATCGCTCGAGGATGCGCAACACGCTGAAGGCCTGCGCTCCGTGTACCTATCGCAGACCATCGACGGTGTCGGCTACCTCAGCGGTACGTTGACGGCCGAGCAGTTTCAAACGGTGAGGTCGGCCCTCGACGCCCACGGGGATCCGGCGAACCTCGACGAGGACGATCATCGCACACCCGCGCAGAGACGCGCCGATTCGCTCGTTGACATCCATCGCTTCTGGTTGGATCACAACACCGACGTCCAGACATCTGGCGGCGAGAAGCCGCACATCACAGTAACCGTCGACTATCGGCAACTGACCGGCCGGCTCGAGCGATTGCCGGAACTCAATGGCGTGGCGGTGACTCCAGAGTCGGTTCGACGGATGGCGTGTGATGCGAGCATCATCCCCATGGTGCTCGGATCGGATTCGGAGCCCCTCGACGTCGGGCGTAAGACACGCACCATTCCGCCGGCCATCCGACGAGCAATCGAGCAAATCCATGACGGATGTGCCTGGCCGGGGTGTGATGCGCCCCTGTCATGGTGTGACATCCATCACAAGGTCCATTGGGCCGATGGAGGCGAGACGAGTGTCCACAACTGCGCTCCCTATTGCCGCAAGCACCACATAGTGGTGCACTCGGACGATGTCGCCGGGCGTGATCCGCCCCGGCGAGCTTGACGTCATCGAGTGAGGGACTTGCTACCGTCGGTCCCATGGATGTCACGATCACCAAACTCGTTCACGCGTGCCTCCTCATCGAGGCCAACAGCAAGAGGATCCTCATCGACCCCGGAAGCTTCTCATGGCAGGACGAGCGACTGGATCTCTCCATGGTCGAGGGGGTCGACCGGATCCTGATCACGCACGAACACGGCGACCACGTGTCGTTCGAGTTCGTCAAGGGAGCACTGGAGCGGTCCAACGATGCCGAAGTCGAGACGACCGCCTCGCTCGCAGCGATTCTCACCGACGAGGGCATCGATGCGGTTACCGAAGGCACGGCGCAGTTCGCCGCACCTCACGAGCGCCTCCCGATGGGTCCCGGCCCACAGAACACAGGGTTCCACGTCGGAGGCGTCCTTTCACATCCAGGCGACAGTCATAGTTTCGTCGAGACGATGCCGATCCTCGCGATGCCGTTCATCGCCCCCTGGGGCTCACTGACCGCGGCCGTTGATCGTGTCCGTCTCGTCCAGCCGAAGTACGTCATCCCCATCCACGACTGGTTCCTGAGCGAACAAGGCGCGACCTTCATGTACCGCCTCGCAACGATAGGCCTCGCCGACGACGACGTAGAACTCGTGCACGTCCCCGACTTCGAGAGCGTGACCCTGACCGTGTGACGCGTCCTACCCGTTCGTGATTTGATCGAGAGTGGGGCACAGGTCGATGCGGTAGGTCACACATTCTTGGTCGGTGAAGGCTCGGGTGAGGCTCGATCGCGCCAGACGCAACAGATCCTCGTTGCCGATTGTCACCGATCTCCCCGGTACAAACACCCCTGCGTCCCTTGGCCTTGACATCTTGTTGACACCTTTGACATGCCCTTGACCGGATGCCCACCGGCCGCTGACAGCGGTTTCGGACGGTGCGTACATGACATACGCACGCACCATCGCAGCCACCGTCGCCATGACCATCGCATTCGCCACACTGCCTCAGACTCCGGCACCTGCAGCGGTCTCGGCCTCACCGGTCCTCGAAGTCACAGCGTCACCGATCGAACCCCTCGAGCCGTTGGCAGAGATCACCCCGACGAACGCGATCGCCGACGTTCGCATCGTGGCCGACGACGAGCGGGCCGTGGGCATCCGCACTGCACTCGACAAGTTCGAGAACGCAGGATGGCCATTGTCGAACCTCGAGATCCGTGCGGAAGGCGAAGACGGCTGTGGTGGCAACGCCGGCGTCCGCCTGATGGAGCAGGACCTCAACGTCGTCGAGATCTGCACTGAGGCCGAGTGGGCGCTCCTCCACGAGCTCGGCCACGTGTGGGCGGCCCTCTACCTCGACGAGGATGAGCGACAGGAGTGGGTCGAGCTGCGAGGCCTCGACTCGTGGAGCGATGCAGACAAGTGGGAGGACCGTGGCACCGAACAGCTCGCAGACATCGTCGCCTTCGGTCTCTTCGACGAGTGGCACACCCCGACCTCCATCGCTTCGAACGACCGCAACAGCCTCATCGACGGCTTCGAGTGGCTGTTCGGAATGGAACCGCTGAACATGCAGGACGATGCCGAGCAGGCGTAGGCCACCGCAGAGCTAAGCCATCCAGATGGCAGCGAGACCGTCGACCCGATGCCGCGGCTTGTGGCAATCGGCGCCACCAATGTCGCGTCGCCATTGACCGGCTCATTGAACACCCCAGCTCCTGCATTCTCCGACTGCTTGAAGCGGGCATGACGGAAGGCGACTGATCGACAAACGTCCCGATCGATTCGAGATTTTGGCTGCCAGATCGGTCGAGGGGAACCTGCCAGACGCTCCATGCGTCATACTCGCGATATGCGGTTGACGTTGATGGTCGCGGTTCTGACTCTCGTGGCTGCTGCGTGCTCGCCCGTCTTTGATGGGAGTGGTCCGGATGAACCCGACCCCTCGGCGGCCAACCTCGTCGCTCCAGGTTCGGAGGGAACCGAAGATCGTGAACCACGCGGTGTGGTGAGCGGCGCAGAAGTGCTGGTAGCCGACCTCAAAGCCCTTGGTGTCGTAGTCGAGGACACCGGCAGCTTCAGTACGATATTTCTCGGCGGACGTGGGCTCACGTACTGCATCGATGGACAGCAGATCAATGTCTGGGAGTACCCAAGCCAAGATGACCGCAAGGCGGCCTCCCGTCTCATCGACAGGAACGATCCGTCGAGTATCGGAAACAGCATGGTGGAGTGGAGGGGCGATCCGACCTTCTGGCAGCGCGACACGATCCTCGTCCTCTACCTGGGCAAGCAAGCAGCGACCCTCAACGTCCTCAACGAACTTCTCGGCCCGGCATTCGCTGAAGGGAGAGGCCGGTCGTCACCGGATTCGGGGGATTGCGTATACACAAAGCGGGTTAACGAGCAGAAAGACCCGCCACAGGAGGCTGCAGGTTTCAGCCTGTTCTACTCGCAGCGTGACGCCCTCTACACGGAAGGCTCAGCAACCGGGTGGGATCTGATATCGGTAGGCGGAGTCGTCACCGCAGGTGCGACGCTGGGACCGACCGAGGCGGAAGAGCTGTTCTTCATCGAGCTGGAGCCGGGTACGTACACCATCCGGAGCTGGCAGCGGCCCTGCCCCGGGTACTGTGGTGAGGTCCTCGAGTCACCCACCGACGTGTGTGCTGCAAGGTTCACGGTGGAACCTGGAGAAACGGTCGAAGCTGAAGTGACGGTTCGGCCGGGCCTCGGCTGTGCGTTCGAGTTCGAAGGCATCGATGAGGCGAGCGTCGTCGATCCCTCCGACTATGGACGCCTCTCGATCACCTTCCCGGAGGTTACCTCGGACTGACCGAGTCTCGTTTCGTGATGTCCGTCGTGCCCTCCTGGTCCGAATCCAACCGACCACGCGACGGTACCCTGCGTGCCGTAGGAGGTGCGATGACGATCGAACAACGAGCCGTGGACACGATCCGGGTTCTCTCCATGGATGCGGTCCAGAAGGCGAACTCTGGACATCCAGGCATGCCCATGGGAATGGCAGACATTGGCTTCGTGATCTGGTCGAAGTTCCTCAACCTAGACCCTGCGGCACCAACGTGGCGCGACAGGGACCGCTTCGTCGTCTCCAACGGGCACGGGTCGATGCTGCTTTATAGCCTCCTGCACCTTTCGGGCTTTCCGCTCTCCATGGATGAGATCGAGCACTTTCGCCAGTGGGGATATGAGACGGCAGGCCACCCCGAGTACAACCCTGACGTCGGTATCGAGACAACTACGGGTCCGCTCGGTCAGGGCTTCGGTACCGCCGTTGGCATGGCCATCGCCGAGGAGCATCTGCGTGCGGTTCACGGCAACGATCTGACCGACCACCGGACGTTCGTCCTTTGTGGGGATGGAGATCTCATGGAAGGCGTCTCGAGTGAGGCAGCGTCCCTCGCAGGCCATCTCGGATTGGGTCGGATCGTCGTGTATTACGACAACAACTCGATCACGATCGATGGCTCGACCGACCTGGCGTTCACGGAAGACGTCTCTGCTCGGTTCGCTGCGTACGGTTGGCAGACCCTCAGCGTCGACGGTCACGACCGTGAGGCGATCGAGGCTGCCACGCGTGCTGCGCTCTCTGATACCGAGCGTCCGACGTTGATCGCATGCAAGACCCACATCGGATTCGGTGCCCCGACGAAGGTCGATACGTCAGCGGCTCACGGTTCTCCACTCGGGCCCGAGGAGATTGTGGGCGCCAAGGAAGCGATGGGTTGGGACCTCGAGCCCTTCACGGTTCCCGACGACGTGTACGGAGTGTTCGCTCAGGCGATGACCAGGGGTACACAGGCGCACGCCGCGTGGCGAGATCGTGTCGAGCGTATCGCTAGCCAGGAGCCGGAACGATTCGCGGCATGGGAGCGTGTGTGGGATCCGGGCAATGTCGTGCTCGATCCTCCCGACGCCGAAGCCAGATCCAAGATCGCAACTCGGAAACTCTCCGAAGCGGTGATCCAACAGCTTTCTGCGGAGCGTCCCGATGTCGTAGGCGGTTCCGCCGACCTCGTTCCCTCCAACAACACGTACATGAAGGCTTCGACGGACTTCTCGAGGGCGGATCGGACCGGCCGTAACGTGCGATACGGGATCCGTGAACACGCCATGGGGGCCGCCGTCAACGGTATGACGCAGCACGGTGGCGTCCGCGGCTTCGGTGCAACGTTCCTGACCTTCTCCGACTACATGCGCCCGTCGGTTCGCCTCGCCGCGCTCATGGGCGTGCCGTCTATCTTCGTATGGACCCACGACTCCTTCTTCCTGGGACAAGACGGCCCGACGCACCAGCCCATCGAGCACATCACCTCTCTTCGACTCATCCCCGGATTACATGTACACCGGCCCGCGGACCCTTCCGAGACTGCTGTCGCATGGCAACAGGCGATCAACCGAAGCGACGGGCCATCAGCGATAATCCTCACGAGACAAGGCCTCGAGGTGCCGGCCACACCTCCAGCGACAGCGGACATCGAGCGAGGGGGATATGTTCGCGTCGATGGGTCCGACGCCATCGTTGTCGCGACAGGTTCAGAGGTCCCATTGGCCGAGGCCGCCGCACAGATCCTCACAGGCGAGGACATATCCCTGCGGGTCGTTTCGATGCCGTGTACCGAGATCTTCACAGATCAGGATGACGCGTACCGTGACGATGTGCTCGGCCCGGACATGCCGGTGTTCACGCTCGAGGCTGGATCGACGATGACGTGGAAGTCGATGGCGGCGAACGGTGGAATCGCGATCGGTATCGACCACTTCGGCGCATCCGCCCCTGCAGAGGTGCTTGCAGAGCAGTATGGATTCACACCGGAAACCGTAGCGGCCACGATCGAACAGCAGCTCGGTCGAACGAGAAGCTGAGGAGTACGCCTTTGATCACAATCACCCCTGGAGACCTGACCGATGCCGATCTGCTGGTCATCCCGGTCCTCGTCGATCGTGTTGTCGCATGCAACGCCGAGTTAGCGCCCGATCTCGAAGCTATCGGCCCGCTGCTCGATGCCAAGGACTTCACAGGAAAGAAGGGTCAAACGGTCTTCGTACAGACTCCAGACGGGCCTACACCGGAGGCCCTCCTGGTTGGTCTCGGGGAAGAGATCGACGCGGAGGGCCTGCGCAGGGCAGCCGGCACCGCTGCGCGGGCGTCTGGACGATACAAAACGGTCGCGACCGCTTTGCATCGGGTCGACCTGGATGACGCGGCGAATGCGGTCGCCCTCGGATCGTGGCTCGGAGCCTATTCGTTCGATGAGTACAAGTCGGAGCCGAAGCGCGAAGCGTTCGACACGTTGATCCTGATCGGCGACGCCGATCTCTTCGAACAGATCGAGTCGGCGAGTGCTGTTGCGAGAGGCGTGCTGCTCGCGCGCGATCTCGTCAATCGGCCGGCCAGAGACAAGCCGCCCGTTGCCCTCGCTGCGATCTGCCAGGATCTGTCCGAGTCCATCGACGTAACGGTGTATGACGAGAACGACATCGCCGAGGCCGGCTTTGGCGGCTTGCTGGCGGTGAACCTGGGTGCGGACAATCCAGCCCGGATGGTTGTCATGCGATATGAACCTGAGGGCGCAACGAAGACTGTCGCGTTCGTAGGTAAGGGCATCGTGTTCGACTCCGGTGGCCTGTCCATCAAGCCCGCAGCCGGGATGGAGACCATGAAGACGGACATGGCAGGGGCGGCTGCCGTCATGGGCGCCACAAAGGCGATCGCCGAACTTGGGCTGGTCGTCAACGTGATCGGGATCACACCTTTCACCGAGAACCTCACAGGTGGCTCCGCACAGCGTCCCGGTGACGTGATGCGTGCATACAACGGTAAGACGATCGAGGTTCTCAACACCGACGCCGAAGGTCGGCTGGTTTTGGCGGACGGTCTCGCTCTTGCGGTAGAACAAGGTCCGGATCTCATTGTCGACATCGCGACCCTCACCGGCGCCTGCAAGGTCGCTCTTGGACCGCTGGTCGCCGGCATGATCGCTGCCGACGATGAGGCCGCCGATCTCGTTGCCGCCGCGGCCGAAGCAGCGGGGGAGAAGGTGTGGCGCCTTCCCCTCGAGGAGGAGTATCGGGCGCTCATCGAGTCGGACGTGGCCGATATGAAAAACACGGCGGGCCGGTGGGGCGGAGCGATCACTGCAGCCCTGATCCTTTCTGAGTTCGTCGACGACGTCCCATGGGTGCATCTGGACGTTGCAGGCCCTGCAAGGGCAGACAAGACCGAGCACTATGTGGCCAAGGGCGGTTCCGGCTTCGGCGTGCGAACTCTCGTTTCGGTTGCGCAGGTGCTTCAGTCGTAGGTCCTCACTCACACCCGAATCACGAACACCTCGCGAATTCCTCTAAACCGTCCGCGCGTGTAGCCCGATACGGAGAGGAGCAGTACAACTGCTCTCCGTGGAGGGGTCTCCTGCGATGCGTACATTCAGGCAATATCTCATTCTGGCGATCACCGCCGCCACCATGGTGGCGGCGTTTGCGACTCCAGCCTTGGCCTCGGCAGAAAGCCAGTTTGTTGCCAAGATCAACGCCTCCCGGGCAGCAGCAGGCAAAGCGCCTCTCGAGGTCTACTGGGATCTCACTGATGATGCACGTGATCACTCGGCGCGGATGGCCGACAAGGGCGAGATCTATCACAACCCCGGCCTGTCCGGAGTCACCGGCGTGTGGCAGGCTCTGGGTGAGAACGTCGGAGTTGGTCCTGATGTGGCGAGCCTGCATGAGGCCTTCATGAATTCACCGACTCACCGGGGCAACATCCTCGGTGACTACAACTACATCGGTGTCGGTGTCGCAACCGATGAAGCCGGTCTGGTTTGGGTCACGATGATCTATATGCGGGCTGCGCCGGGTCTGAACGGCGGTGGTAGCACTACTACGACGACGGTGCCGCCGACCACGACGACGGTGCCGCCCGCGGTGCCTGCATCCGTCGCTCCCACCACGACGACGGTGCCGCCCGCGGTGCCTGCATCCGTGGCGACCACCGCTTCAAGTTCTTCTGAAACCAGCCAGTCGACTGCCGTCTACACACAGCGATCGGCGAGTCCCGGTTCTGTGGCGCCAACGGAGGCGTCTGATCGCCCGCTGATCGCCGCGTACGGGCATCCATACAGGCGCATAGCGATCGCTGATTAGGAGTGTGTTGACCAGCGGCATTGTTCAACGTGCCCCCAAACCGCAGGTCGGGCAGGACGGATCTTTGGCAACCGGCAGCGTTGTGAAGGATTGGTTCGACCCGTTGTAGATCAGCAGCTTGCCTGTCGATGACTCTGCGCTTCCGACGATGAGCTTGATCGCTTCGGTCGCCTGGATCGATCCGAGGACACCCGTGATTGCCCCGAGTACACCGATCATTTCGCAATCCAGAGGCATCTCGTGGTCTGGCGGG
>BTQS01000073.1:0-9028 GCA_036985995.1 Acidimicrobiia bacterium | reverse complement strand
CAGGGCACGACGCTGACGCTTGCAGGTGTGACCGGTGTGATCGTGTCTGTCGGGATCACATCGGATTCGTACATCGTGTATTTCGAGCGGATCAAGGAAGAGTTCCGCCACGGACGGGCGTTGCGCCCGGCCATCACCCATGCGTTCGACGGCGCGTTCCGCACGATCCTCACCGGGGACACCGTGACGTTCCTCGGAGCCGTCTTGCTCTTCATGCTCGCAGTCGGACAGGTGAAGGGATTCGCCCTGACACTCGGCCTTGCAACCCTCGTGGACGTCGTTGTTGCCTACTTCTACACGAGGCCGCTGGCATACCTCATGGGTAGGGGCCCGCTCGGTGACGGCGGTGTGTTCTCGATACGCGGTGCGATGGGGAAAGGTGACTTCCAGGAAGTTCGGGAGCCTGTGGAGGTGGTGTCGTGAGCGTGATCACCCGGGTGTATCGAGGTGAGACGTCGTTCGACTTCGTCGCCATCTCGAAGAAGACGCTCATCGTATCGCTCGTGCTGGTTCTCGGCTCGGTAGTGATGATGCTGGTGAAGCCGTTCAACCTGAGCATTGACTTCACCGGTGGCGTGATCATCACAGTCGAGAACAAGGCCGGTGCCTCTGTAGAGGAGATCCGCGCCGAGATGCGGTCTGTCGGGTACGCCAATGCGCGAGTCCAGATCACCGGTGATGGATTCGTACAGGTACAAACCGAAGCCCTCAACGCCCAGGAGCAGGATGTGCTGGCGGTCTCGGTTGCGGACGCCGCCGGAGCCAGCGTGAACGACCTCAACGTATCGGCCGTAGGTCCTACCTTCGGCGCTGAAGTCACACGCAAGGCGATCGAGGCGCTCGTCGTGTTCCTGATCGTGGTGGCGTTGTTCATCACGTGGCGCTTCGAATGGAAGATGGCTGGTGCTGCGCTCACTGCACTGTTCCACGACCTCATGATCGCCGGAGGCCTGTACGCGTTGATCGGGTTCGTCGTGACACCCGCAACGATCATCGCGGTGCTGACGATTCTCGGCTACTCGCTCTACGACACTGTTGTCGTGTTCGAGAAGGTGAATCAGAATGTGGTTGAGCAGGATACGCGATCTACATACCGCAGCATCGTGAATCTCTCGATGAACCAGGTTCTGATGCGATCCATCAACACGTCACTGACGTCGCTGCTGCCCGTCGGTACGCTTCTCCTGGTCGGATTTCTCGCACTCGGTGCCGAGACGTTGAAGGAATTCGCGCTGGCGTTGTTCGTCGGGATCGCCGTAGGCACCTACTCTTCGATCTTCATAGCTGCTCCGCTCCTCGGCCGATGGAAGTCAAGCGAACCGGAGTGGGAGCGTCGAGAGCGGAGGGCGTCAAAGCGTTCGGGATCGGTCACGACGCAAGACGACGACCCGGCCAAGCCCGACGCTCTGCCCGTTGTCGATGCCTCATCGGCGATTCCGCGGCCTCCAAAGCAGAGGCGGAAACGCCGGTAAACTCAACTGATGGCTGAAGCATCAGATACCCAGGCACCGCAACCGGCGGAGTTCGTTGATCCTGCTGTGAGGGGTCGGACGCCTGATGAGATGTTCAACGACATCGTCTCGTCGTACAAGGATTCACACCCCGGCGGCGGAACAGATCTCCTCGAGGCAGGCTACGAGGTCGCAAGGGAACAGCACGCAGGCCAAACGCGTGCCACCGGCGATCCATACATCGTCCATCCGCTCGCGGTCACCGAGATCCTCGCCGACTACGGGCTCGACGAAGCGTCGCTTGCCGCGGCACTGATGCACGACACGATCGAGGACACGGACCTCACGCTCAAAGGCGTGCGTGCACAGTTCGGCGACGAGGTCGCTCTGCTCATCGATGGCGTCACCAAACTCGATCGCATCAAGTTCTCGAGCAGGGAGCTCGCACAGGCGGCTACGATCAGAAAGATGGCGGTCGCCATGGCGAAGGACATCCGGGTCCTGGTCATCAAGCTCGCTGATCGAATCCACAACATCCGGACGCTTGCGCCACTACCTCCCGAGAAACAGCAGCGAGTCGCCTCCGAGACACTCGACGTCTACGCACCGCTCGCGCACCGGCTCGGGATGCAGGAGATCAAGCACGAGATGGAGGAAACGTGCTTCGGCGTTCTGTATCCGGGACCGATGACTGAGATCTCCGAGGCCGTTGCCAGGCGGTCACCCCAGCGTGAAACGTATCTAGAGCAGGTCATCGACGAGGTCTCCAAGACGCTCGCAGATGCAGGCATCCCTGCAGAGATCACAGGTAGACCGAAGCACCTGTACTCGATCTACCGCAAGATGGTGGCGTCCGGTTTGGCGTTCGATGAGATCCACGACCTCATAGGCATCCGCATCATCGTCAACGACATTCGAGATTGTTACGCGTCGCTTGGCCTCGTGCACACCATGTGGCCTCCCATCCAGGGACGGTTCAAGGACTACATCGCCATGCCGAAGTTCAATTTCTATCAGTCGCTTCACACAACCGTCGTAGGCCCGGACGGGAAGGGTCTCGAGGTGCAGATCCGCACGAACGAGATGCATGAAAGGGCAGAGGCCGGTATCGCTGCACACTGGCGTTACAAGGAAGACGAAGCGGATGAGGGCGAGCTTCCGGCTCTTCAGGAAATTCAAGACCTCAACGAAGATGCCGAGGATCCAACGGAGTTTCTCGAGAACCTCAAACTAGACCTCTATCAGGATGAGGTGTTTGCGCTCACACCTCGCGGTGACGTCAAGACGCTTCCGAAAGGTGCGACACCCGTCGACTTCGCCTACCGGATCCATACGGACGTCGGCCATCGCTGTTCGGGGGCGAAGGTCAACGGGCGGTTGGTTCCGCTCTCCACCGAACTCGAGAGTGGTGACATCGTCGAGATCATCACCTCGAAGGCGCAGGACGCACATCCCTCCAGAGATTGGCTCGAGTTCGTCAAGTCATCTCGCGCGGCGTCAAAGATCAAGGGTTGGTTCTCCAGGGAGCGGAGAGAGAGCGCTCTAGCCGACGGCAGGGAGGCGGTGCTCAAGGCGATGCGTCGCGACGGTGTGCCCATCAGAGGGACCGAGAACGAGCTCAAGGCTGTGGCATCGGATTTCGGATTCAAGGACATGGATGGGCTGTATGTGTCCGTCGGCGAGAACCGGACAAGCCCACAAACAGTCTCACAACGCGTCTCGCGCCGTCTCAAGCCGGAGGACTCCGCTGAGGCTGTCGTCGCCGAACGGCTGCCAACCCCGCACAAGCGCCGCGTGCGAACATCGGGAGACGTTGTCGTAGAGGGTCTCGAGGACATGCTCGTGAGGATGGCAAAGTGCTGTGGACCTGTGCCGGGAGACGACATCGTAGGTTTCGTGACTGTTGGCAGGGGAGTGTCCGTGCACAGGGCGGACTGTGCGAACATCGGCGCCCTTGCGGAGCAAACGGAGCGGATGGTCGATGTTGCATGGGCGGCCGAACAGGATGGCACGTTCTTCGTGTGGATTCAGGTCGAGGCCCTCGACCGGACCAAGCTACTGCGCGATGTGACAGCGGCACTGTCGGACTTCGGAGCCAACATCCATGCTTCCTCTTCGGTCACGGGCCGAGATCGGATAGCCCTCCTGAGGTACGAGATCGAGTTGTCGGATCGGGAAACGCTCGAGCACCTTCTCACGGGACTGCGTGCGACCGACGGCGTGTACGACGCCTACCGGCTCGTCCTGTGACATGACGCTGCTCATTGATCTTGCTCAACTGTGGTACTTCCAGACCAACACCTATGTGGTCGCTGAGGGACGCGGCGGTCCCGCCGTCGTCGTTGACGCACCTCCCGATCCCGATGGTGTAGGGAGTTTGCTTGCGAAACACGATCTCACGCCGGTTGCTGCTCTCATCACGCACGGCCACATCGACCATGTGGGGGGCATAGACGGTGTCGTGACACCGACCGTCACGGCGTACCTTCATCCTGATGATCTCGACATGGCGAGACATCCCCAAGAGCAGATGCGGGCGCTCCTCGGCCCGTCTTTCGGCGACGTCGGTAGCGAGGTCGTGCACACGTCGTTCACAGATCTCACCGACGGTCAGCATCTCGATCTCGCCGGTGTGACCCTCGATGTCCTGCACACGCCCGGGCACACGCCGGGCCATTGCTGTTTCCGCCTCGAGGACGAAGGGGTGCTCTTCTCAGGTGACCATCTGTTCGCAGGATCCATCGGGCGAACCGACCTACCCGGAGGCTCCTACGAGACCTTGATGGCGTCGATGTTGGCGAAGGTGATACCGCTGCCTTCCGAGACGCGGGTACTGCCGGGGCATGGGCCCGCGACTACGCTGGCCGCCGAGCGCAAACTCAATCCCTTCCTCCAGGAGTTGCTGTGAGCACGTTCCGAGCGCCGAAAGGCACCATGGACGTCCTACCACCTGATTCGCAACGGTGGCGGAATGCACATCGCATTTTCGAGGATCTCGCGGAACAGTTCGGCTACGGACTCGCTCTCACGCCGATGTTCGAAGACACCGAAATCTTCGCCCGCGGGGTGGGCGGTGACACCGAGGTCGTCGAAAAGCAAATGTACACCTTCACCGACAAGGGCGGTCGCTCGGTCACTCTTCGCCCGGAAGCAACGGCATCGGTGGTGAGAGCAGCGATCCAGGCCGGTGGCGTCCAGGGCCGTCTCAAAGCGTCTTACTGGGGCCCGATGTTCCGATACGAACGGCCTCAGAAAGGCCGGTACAGGCAGTTCTACCAGGGCGGTATCGAGTATCTCGGATCGGATGCGCCTGAAGCAGACGTCGAAGTGATCGAATTCGGCTACCGCTATCTCGAGCGTATGGGCGTCCCGAGCGTCGAGATCCGGCTCGGCTCGATCGGAGATGCCGGGGACCGGGCACGGCATCGTGAGGAGATCCGGGCCTATCTGTTGGATCGGTTCGAGGAATTGTCCGAGGACGCCCAACGCCGGGTCGACACGAACCCGATGCGGGTACTCGACTCGAAAGCCGATGCAGCCGTCGTCGCCGACGCTCCAAAACCCGGGAACTTCCTTGGTGCTGAGGCCTCAGAGCACTTCGCAGCGGTTCGCACCGGCCTCGAGAGCCTCGGCCTCCCGTACACGATCGACGACACACTCGTGCGTGGACTCGACTACTACAACCGGACGGTCTGGGAGTACGTACCGACGACCTACGACGCCGCGCAATCGAGCGTCGGAGGTGGTGGGCGATACGACGGGTTGTTCGAGGTCCTCGGAGGGAAGCCAACGCCTGCGGTTGGTCTTGCGATGGGTGTGGACCGGATTCTCCTAGCCTCCACGGAATCGGGCACCGGCCGGGCACTCGACGCGTTCATCGTCGTGGCAGATGACGAGCGGAGGGCCGACGCGCGGCGCCTCGTGTCTGAACTGCGGCAACGAGGGCTCCGCATCGACATGACCGACACCCGACGATCGGTCAAGGCACAGTTCAAAGAGGCGGATAGGCGCGCAGCGGGCAACGCCATCGTCGTTGGAGACGAATGGTCCGATGGGCTCGTGTCCGTCAAGAACCTTGGAACCGGCGACCAAACAGTGATCACAGTGAAGGAGATCGACGGATGGCTACGGGCGTTATGAAGTCGATCGGGGCTGGGGAGCTCCGGGCAGAACACGTCGGTGCGGAGGTCACGCTCGCAGGGTGGGTCGGTCGAAGACGTGACCACGGCGGTGTCATCTTCGTCGACCTGCGCGATGGCTCGGGCATCGTCCAGGTCGTTCTCAATCCTGAGGATGAACCCGCATCGAGTGATGTCCTGCACGGTCTCCGGATGGAATACTGCGTTCAGATCGTAGGGACCGTGCGGCCACGCCCGGAGGGCACGGTGAACGACGAACTTCCGACAGGCGCTGTGGAGGTTGTAGCGTCGGAGTTGAACGTGCTGAGCCCCGCGGACGCCCTCCCCTTCCAACTCGATGACCGTATCGACGTCGACGAAGCGCTCAGGCTGAAGTACCGCTACCTGGATATGCGCCGACCGCGGATGGCGGAGAACCTGCGTGCCCGGTCGGCTGCGATCCGCGCGATGCGCTCGGTGATGGACGAAGAGGGTTTCCTCGAGGTCGAGACTCCTACCTTGATCGTTTCCACACCCGAGGGGGCTCGTGACATGCTCGTTCCCTCGCGGCTACGCCGGGGGAACTTCTACGCGCTGCCGCAGTCGCCGCAGCTCTTCAAGCAACTGCTCATGGTCGGAGGTGTCGAGCGTTACTACCAGGTGGCGAAGTGCTACCGGGACGAGGACTTCCGAGCAGACCGGCAGATCGAGTTCACACAGCTCGATTTCGAAGGGTCTTTCTGGGGCCAGGATGACGTCCTCGACGTTCTCGAGAAGGTAGCTGCTCGTGTGGTCAACGATCTGCGCGGCACCGTCATCGAAACGCCCATCCCCCGGTTGACATACGCCGAAGCGATGGCTCGCTTTGGCACAGACAAGCCGGATCTCCGATTCGGCATCGAGATCGTCGATCTGTCGCATGTGTTCAGCGAAACAGGATTCAAAGCCTTCGCCGGCGTTCTCGCGAATGGTGGAACCGTTCAAGGGATCAATGCAGGGCCTCTTGGCCTCTCACGGTCCGGACTGGACGCTCAGGTGGCACGAGCCCAGGAACTCGGGGCGAAGGGTCTCGTGTGGATGGTCGTCGAGGATGGCGGATCCCTCAGGTCTCCCGTCGCGAAGTTCCTCACGGACGATGAGCAGGCAGCCATCGTCGAGGCCTGTTCGGCTATATCGGGCGATGTGTTGTTCATCGTTGCAGACAAGACGAAGTTGGTTCGCCAGGTGCTCGCCCAACTCCGTCTCGATCACGGGCAGCCTGAGGGAAACGACGATCTCGCGTTCGCGTTCGTCGTCGACTTCCCCGTTTTCGACGTCGACGACGATGGAACGCTCTCGCCTGCGCACCATCCGTTCACCGCGCCCGCAGATATCGAAGCGATGATCTCGACACCGCACACAGCTGTATCGAAGGCATATGACCTCGTTCTCAACGGCACAGAACTCGGGTCGGGGAGCGTCAGGATCCATGATCCCGCAACTCAGGCAAAAGTGTTCGACGTGATGGGAATCGCTGAGGACGAGGCCGAGGAGCGATTCGGTTGGTTCCTGGAGGCTCTGCGCTACGGTACACCGCCGCACGCTGGATTCGCGGTCGGCATCGATCGATTCGTCAGCATTCTCCGTGACGAGCCCAACATCCGTGAGATCATCCCGTTCCCGAAGACGCAGACGGGCGCCGACCCTCTGACCGGTTCGCCTGGTCGTGTCGATGACGTCCAACTCGAGGAACTCGGTATCGAGATCCGCGAGGACGTCCGCGACGCGTGGGCCGAGGCTGAAGGCGAACAGAGCGACTGATGGCCGAAGAAGATCTTTTCTCTGCGACACGAGAAGAGACAAAGCGCGCACAGGCGCCACTAGCCGCCCGGATGCGGCCCCGAACCATCGATGAGGTGATCGGCCAGCGGCATCTCCTCGCCGACGGTGCAGCCTTTCGGTCGATGATCGAAGCCGGAAGCGTCTCTTCGATGATCCTGTGGGGTCCTCCCGGAACCGGTAAGACAACCCTTGCACGCCTCGTCGCGGCCGGGATCAGAGGTACCTTCGAACAGTTGTCCGCAACGTCGGCAGGCGTCAAGGATGTGCGAGAGGTCCTTGCACGAGCGGATCAACGCCTCGGAGAGGGAAGAGGCCGGACGGTTCTCATCCTCGACGAAATCCACCGCTTCAACAAAGCTCAGCAGGATGCCCTTCTTCCCGGAGTCGAAGATGGCACGGTCATCCTGGTCGGTGCCACGACCGAGAACCCGTTCTTCGAGGTGAATTCGCCGCTCATCTCGAGAGCGACAGTGTTTCGGACCGAGCCCCTGACGACCGCGGACATCTCCGCCGTTGTTCGCACCGCCATCGAAGATCCCATGCGGGGCGTTCGTGACGTCACGGTCGACGACGACGCCATCGACGCGCTGGCAGAAAGGGTGGGAGGCGACGCCAGGCTCGCCCTCAACACGCTCGAGGTTGCAGCGACGATCGCTGTCGGTCGGTCGGCCGATGTCGTAGATGTGGCCGTCATCGAGGAAGCACTTCAACGACGGATAATCCGTTACGACCGAGCAGGCGACCGGCACTACGACGTGATCTCAGCGTTCATCAAGTCGATGCGAGGAAGCGACCCGGATGCCGCCCTGTATTGGCTCCATACGATGTTGGAGGCCGGGGAGGATCCGAAATTGATCGCTCGGCGGATGGTCGTGTTCGCCTCCGAGGACATCGGCCTCGCCGACTCGTTGGCGCTCGGTGTCGCCGTCGACGCGTTCAGGGCGCTCGAGTTCGTCGGGTTGCCTGAGGCCGCCTACAACCTGACACATGCAGTGCTCGCTCTCAGCCTTGCGCCGAAGTCGAATTCTGTGAAAGAGTCTCTGGTGGCGACCCGTCATGCCATCTCGGAGGGCCCACACGGAGAGGTACCTGCACACCTCCGTTCGGGCTCGACGGCGGGTGATCGCGGCTTTGGATTTGGTGTCGGTTACGAGTATCCACACGACGATCCGAGGGCGGTCGTGGCCCAGACGTACCTTCCAGAGGGGAGCGAGGACCTGCTGTTGTACCGACCAAAACGAGTCGGAGGCGAGTCGGAGCTGGCCGATCGTCTCGCGAAGATCGATGCCATCCTCGCCAAGGAGGACCGCATCCGTGCGGACACCTCCGAGAGAACGTGAAGTAGTCTGGCGGCATGTTCACACGCGCTCGATGGTTCGTCTACGGCTCGGCCGTCACACTCGGTGCGACCGTCATGGTCGTTGCCAGAGCGAGATCACTCAAGGAGCGACTCGATGCTGAGGGTGTCGCAAGAGTCGGTGCGAGCCTCGGGGCCGACATCATCGAATTCGCCGGCCGGCGCCTCCAACGCTCGGCCATCAAAGTAACGCCTGATCCTGCCGAAGACAGCCGGTAGCACGTAGAAGATCAGCGGCCCTGTCCAGCCACTCCCGGCTCGCAGGCTCGCAAGCCCCCCTC
>BTQS01000072.1:0-9036 GCA_036985995.1 Acidimicrobiia bacterium | reverse complement strand
GGGACAACGATCGACTCGATCAGCTCGCCATCTCCGAGCGCAGTTTGATAGGCACCGGTGTGAAATCCACCTACCGGCACCCTGCGAAGCACATCACCCGCGCCACGGATCTCGATCGACGCTTGGAGCGCCAGGAGGAAGGTCGCCGGGTCCGACGCCGGATCGCCGAACGCAAGGTTTCCTCCGAGTGTTCCCACGTTGCGCACCCGCGGATTTGCCACCTGTCTCGTCATCATCACCAGGCTTGGCCATCCCCGCTGGATGTGCGAGCTGGTTTCTATCGATCGGTGGGTAGCCGCAGCGCCGATCCTGAGTTCGCTACCGTCGACAGCGATGGCATCAAGGCCGGGTATCCGCTTGATGTCCACAAGATGGCCGAAATCCGCGAGACCCAGCTTCATCACGAGTAGCAACTCGGTTCCGCCGCTGTAAATGACGCCATCGTCCCCGAATTGCTCGAGCAGTTCAATCGCGGCACTGGTCGTCGAGGGACGGTGCAGTGTGAAGGGAGGCAGCTTCATTACGTTGACTGTGGACGCGGCCGAAGAGACAGGCCACCCTTACGCTGGGCGAGCACTAACAGGACGCTGTTGACGGGGAAGCTCACAGAGCGATCGACGACCCGAGGGCGTGAGTCGAGGATGTACGCCTTCGTGTCGGCCATCGGTCATTCGCTTCCTGTATCAGCTTCGAGGGCCTTGCGGACTGCAATCAGCTTCGCCGCCCTTGCGGCCCCGAGCGACTTGACGTCATCGGCGTCGTAGTCGTAGATCCCTCCGAGGGTCTTGATTCCGAGCCGGCCTTCGGCGACCCGGGACGTGATCATGCTCGATATCGTCGAAGCCGTCGAAAGGTCCTGGTTGAGGTAGGAGCCGACGCTGCTGTATATGTCTAACCCGGCCATGTCGATGAGCTCCAGCGGCCCAATTACCGCCAGCTTGTACCCGATCCCCCACTTCACACAGGTATCCATGTCGGCATGGCTGATGATCCCACGTTCTACGAGCTCAACAACTTCACGCAGGATCGCGTAGAGGATCCGATTCTCCACGAAGCCGGGAACCTCACGTTCGATGACAGCCTCGTATCCGAACGACCGGACGAACTCGACGAGTCCGTCCCTGATTGCTGCCGACGTCTGCTCTCCCTCTATCACTTCGATCAACGGTATGAGATGAGGTGGGTTCGACCAGTGCATGCCGATCATCCGGGTGGCCCCATCGCTGCCCTCTGCGATCTTCGTGATCGGGATTCCAGAAGTGTTCGAGGCGAGCACCGCAGTTCCGGGGGCGAGTGTGACCAGGTCTGCGAACACCTCTTTCTTGAGATCGAGATTCTCTGATACACATTCGATGACGAGATCAGCCTCGCTGACCGCTTCTTCCAGACTCGTTGAGAAATGGATCGAGCCACCGGGAACCTGAGGTGCGTCGAGCCTGTCGAGCACGGTACGGGCAATTCCCACACCAGCCTCCGCTCGCTCTAGCGCAGCTGAGTCGATGTCGAAGAGAAAGGTCTTCATACCGGCGCGTTCGACCACCGCTCCCATCCCTGGCCCCATGGTGCCGGTTCCAACTATTGCTACGGTGCTGTACGCGACCATTGATGGTCTCCCATTCTCATTCTTGGTTTTCGGTTTCTTGGATTTGTCGCCACACGCGCTCGGGGGTGAGGGGTAATTCGGTCATGGGTACACCAGCATCGGCGAGCGCGTTCACTATCGCCGCGGGCAGTGCCGCAACCGCGCCCTCTCCACATCCCTTCGCCCCAAAAGGCCCTGGGCCGTCGCCGTTCTCGACGATGATGCATGTCGTCTTCTCCGGCAGATCTTCGATCGTTGGGATGCGGTAATCGAGAAGGGTGTCGTTCAGGAGCATGCCGTCATCTGTGTACAGCATCTCCTCGAACAACGCGTTCCCCAATCCTTGCATCGCGCCGCCCTCGTCCTGTCGTTCTATCAGTTGTGGGTTGATTGCCCTTCCGACGTCGGCGATGGTCGAGGTTTGCAGAATTCGCACAACTCCTGTGTCGCGATCCAGTTCGACCTCTGCACCGGCAACGCATACCTCCCAGAACACGGGCCCTTCGGCGTAAGACCCGCTTCCTACCTCGGGTTTTACCTCGCCGTATCCGCGGAGCTCACCACCGGAAAATCCAAACCGCTTGGCGATGAGTTCCGGGTAGACAACCGACCTGTCTTGGAGCCAAATCCGACCGTCGTCGGCGCGAAGCTCCCGGCGATCGCCCACCGCGAAAAGGAGCAGGGCTGTCTCGAACAGCGCATCGAGCACCTCACGCGCAGCCAACTCCACTGCCTTTCCCGCCACGGTGGTCGAGCGGCTTGCTCCGGTCGAGCGGTCGTAGGGGGTGAACTGCGTGTCGGTACCCGGCACCGTGACATCCGTCGGATCGATCGACAGAACCTCGGCGGCTATCTGGGCCATGACGGTTCTCGCTCCCTGGCCCATCTCGGTCGATCCCACCAGGACGGTGACCCCACCGTCGGCATCCATACGCACCGAGGCACTCGATACCGGGTGCGCGCCGGCGGCGAGAAGGCCAACAGAAACCCCGAGTCCCCGATTCGAAATGCGTTCCCGCCCCCAACCGATGGCGGCCGCCGCCTTTTCGACGTCGCCGACGAGATCGGCGTCGAGTGGCCGGCCTCCCGGCCGAACCTCCTCGCCCGGCCGAAGGAGGTTCCTTCGGCGAAATTCCAACGGATCGATTTCCGCAGCCCTGGCGATCTCGTCAATCTGGGACTCGCCGATCCATTGGAGATGGGTCGCCCCGAACGCACGATACGAGCCAGCCGGTCCAGTATTGGTGTAGACGCAATGGCCCAGTACGTGCAAGGACGGCCATCGGTAGGGCCCCGGCGCGGCGTCGGCTGCAGTGGCGGTCACGCGCGGACCGTTGTCAGCGTACGCTCCGGTGTCGAGCCAGAACTCGACCCGGCGTCCCAGAAGTTCACCTTCCTGAGTCGCAAATGTTTGCATCCGACACTTCATGTTGTGTCGGCGCGTGGTGACCATTGATTCGTCCACACGGTTGACGATCCTCACCGCCCGCCGTGCCTTGCGGGCAAGAGCGACAGCGATGGGTTCCATCTTCGTATACGACTTACTGCCAAAGCCTCCGCCGAGGTATGGCACCACGACGCGCACTCGATCGACGGCGAGCCCGAAAAGCGCAGCGATCTCAGCCCGGACGAGGAAGGGGTGTTGACACGTTGACCACAAGTCGATTTCGTCCCCGGTGTAGCGAGCAATCACCGTGTGAGTTTCCATGGAGTACTGATAGACGGCCGGAAACTCGTACTCCCGGTCGATGACGATGTCGGCGAGGCCGGCTGCCCCATCGATGTCACCGCGCTCGAAGCCGTACCGATAGCAGACGTTGCCATCTCGCTCGGGGAGCTTGCCGAGCCCATGTGCGAACCCTTCCCTCGTCGGTCCCTCGTGGACCAGGGCAGCATCTGGGGCCAGGGCCGCCCCGAGATTGGCGACAACCGGAAGATCGGTGTATTCCACCACGATTGCGAGCAGGGCAGCCTCGGCCTGCGCTTCAGTTTCAGCAGCTACCGCAGCGATTGGCTCGCCGGCGAATCGCACTTCATCGATGGCGACGATCGGCCGATCACGCAGAACGTGGCCAAAATACGGATCGATGTCGACGAGGTCCGCAGCGGAGAGAACGGCGACTACACCTGGCATCGTCTCGGCTGTCGAGACATCGATGTTGCGAATCTTGGCGTGCCCGACATTGCTGCGCAATACCTTGCCATGAACCATTCCAGCAACCGACATGTCGCCAACGAACTCGGCCGCACCGCTGATCTTGGCGGCAGCATCGAGTCGCGGGACCCTCGAGCCGATGGCATGGCCTGGGGTGGCGACCTCTCGCTCGATCACGCTGTGCTGAGTCACGATCCGCCCACGATCGCTGCCGCGGCATCGAGTATCGACCGGTAACCAGTGCATCGGCACAAGTTGCCGCTGAGACTTCGACGGAGCTCGGCCTCGTCGGCGCTGCCCCCATCCTCTACGATCGACTTCAAAGTCATGACAAGGCCCGGCGTGCAGAATCCACACTGCACGGCCGCGTGGCGTACCAGGGCCGATTCGGCACTTTGGTAAAAGTCAGACTGTCGGGCGCCCTCGATTGTCTCAACGGTCGATCCGTCCAGTTCGCAGGCGAGGAACGTGCAGGAACTCACCGTTCGACCATCGACGAGCACCGTGCAACTACCACACACCTGCACCTCGCATGACTGCTTCGTGCCGTTGAGGCCTAGTTCGTCGCGCAAGAAGTCGATGAGCAACACATTTGCTTCGACTTCACCCACGAAGCGAACCCCGTTGACGATCGTATCGATCTGCACCCTCAGGCTCCTACCGCTCCGCCATGGGTGTGGTCGCTCGACTCTGAGCCGAACCTGCGCTCCCACAAGGCCCAGTATTCATCCAACAGACTGTCCTGGTACTTGACTGGAAAAATCGTGTCGGCCGCTCCCTGGGAGAGGGGGTCCAGCGGCCCGAGGCTCCTGGCGAGGACCTGTATCTGGATGGCTCGCTCAAGAGTCACCGCAGCCATGACTGCCCAGCGAATATCCTCCCCGACCGTGACGACGCCATGGTTCTTCAGTAGCGCGACACGGCGGCTCCCGAGGGCGTCCGCGACCTTCTTTCCTTGTTCTGGGGTGGTGACGAGCTCCGCAGAGTCGGAATAGATCCCTATGCCGTCCTTGAAGAGAACAGAGTCGTGGGTGAGGAACTCAAGGGGAGCTCGCTCCGTCGATGTTGCACCGAGCGCAGTTGCGTACGACGGATGACTGTGAATCACCGCTCCGACGTCCGGGCGATTCCGATAGACCTCTGCGTGGATGGCGGCTTCAAGATGCATGCCAGGTGTGCTGAGGCAGTCTGGATCATCGAGGTGAATCACGATGACGTCGTCAGGGGTCACGTCGGCGAGGGCTACGCCCTTCCTCTTTATGAACACGCGGTCATCGGTGGTTGGCCGAACAGACACATGGCCAAGCGTCAGGTCTTCATGGCCGAACCCGGCAATGATCCGACACCCCAGAGCCACCTGCTCGACTGCTCTGGCTGCGTCAAGGCCTTCATCGCGACTCGGATCCATCAGGCGCCGCCGTCGCCCGGCGGGGGGGTCACCCCGCGCTCGGTGGCCGGGTATCCCCGGTCGGGGAAGGCGAAAACCATGGCGAAATCCTCATCTCCACTGTTTACGACGGTATGCCAGACACGGGCCGGGATAAAGACTGCGCTTTGTGGCGACAGTGCGACGACCGCGTCATCCAAACGAAGCTCCCCGTGCCCTGCCACCACAAAGGCGAGCTCTTCGACAGCATGGGAGAGATGATCGGTTTCGGTGCCTGGAGTGAAGACGGAGTACCCGAGACTCGATACGTTGTCCTCCACCGTTGAGGATCCAATGAGAATGCGACTCCAGCTTCCGTTGGGAAGCGGTATCGGATCGACATCGTCGAGCGCGATGACCCGTACTTCGCTCACAGCTGCCAGACCCCGTCCTTGAGTATGAACGAGCCGTTGTCCAGGATCTCTAACGTCGCATTGTGCACGACACCGTCGAGGTGCAGCCGGCTGGTGTTCTGCCCACCCGGGTAGCAATTCTGATTGTCTCCGAGTGCGAAGTGGACGGTGCCTTTTCGACCCTTCTCCGACGGCGATCCCAACGGCGCAAAGTCGCTCGTTCCGAAAGCGAACTCGCCGACGACGTTTGCTCCATCGACATCCCGTACCGTATCGCGCAGCCTCGTTGCTTCTACGCCACCCTCGATCGAACGATATTGGCCGGCCTCGATGTGCCAGGTGATAGGTGTCTCGACATTGTGCGGAACACCGATCCCGAGCATGTTGCCGTCGACGACGATCGTTCCCTCTGTCTGATCTTCTACCGCTGCGTAGGCAACTTCTCCCCAGAGTGGTACCGGCCCCATCATGGCGCCGCGTTGCTTGACGGGCACGACCTCGAGCGCAGGCCGGCGTTCGATGTTGACGATGACATCGGTTCCGCGAGGGGATGTAACGCGAACCCGAGTTGCCCCTTCCAGCTTCGCGATCGCTGCCTTGGCGTTTCCGATCGTTCTCTCGATGTCGTCGACCGAAATAGGCCAACGGCCGAACCCCTCTTCGACAGAGCCAATCCGTGCATTCGCTGCGCACGATTCCTTGACGGCGCTCACATGGGCAAAGCGGTTCGCCCATTCCAGGTCGGTGATGATGATGATTTCATCTGCGGTGACCATTGCCTTGTGAAGGTTCCGCGGTGGCACCATTGGAAAATGCGTGTCCTCGAGCGCCCTGCGCACTTGTGTGTCGTTGTTCATGACAACCGGCCAGGCTCCGCGCTCAGACACGACGGTTGCGACCATCTCCGCTTCTTCACTTCGCCGGTTGTCGGTGATGATGGTGACGACATCACCCTCTTCGACCTCGAAACAGGTGTCGACAATCAGCTCAGCTGATTTTCTCATGTCCTCTTCGGTGCGGGGCTGTTCTTGGTTTTCTGCCACGGTTCCTCCTCGGCGCTAGGTCTTGTTGAAATGCGGGAGTACCTCTTTTGCGAAACGCTCGACCTGGCCGAATTGGTCGAGATCGCCGAAGCGGCATATGAAATGAGTGACACCAACGTCGCGGAACGTCTCGAGCCAGTCGATGATCTGATCGGGGGTCCCCACCGGGCCCCAGTTGGACAGATCCATCGACTGGCTCAGTTCTGGGTAGTACTGGGATATGTATTGGCCAAAAGCGCCCTCCGCTTCCGCCGGGGAATCTTTGATATTCATCGTGACCTGGTAGGAGATTGCGTAGTCAGAGATGTCGACGTCCAGAGCGGCCGCAGCATCACCCAGGTGGCCCAACTGTTCGACGACTTCTTCGGGATGTTGGGCGCGGCAACACGTCATCCATCCCTCCCCGAGTTCGACGATACGTCGGCAAGCGCGCTTGAGGCGACTCGTGGCTACATCGCTGTCCAGGGTGCCGAGCAGCCGGATGTTGGATACCACCCAGATCGGCGGGGGAGATTGCACAGGCATAAGTGGACCCATCTCCGTACCGGAATAGAACGAGACATCGTCGTAGGTGAAGTGTTCGCCCTGGAACGACACCGAACCGCTACTCCAAAGGCTTCGCAGAACGCTCAGGCCTTCCTCGAAGATCCCTGCCCTGCGTTTGAAGTCGAGACCGAGAGCTGCGAATTCGCGACGTACTCCTGCTTCGGGATTCCCCATGCAGGCTCCGAGGATGCTCCGACCATTGGAGAGAGCGTCGAGTGTTGCCCACTCGAGGGCGAGAAACAGGGGGTTCCGTGTCGACGTCACGAGGCAAGCTGTGCCCAACTTGACTCGATCCGTGCGCTGTGAGATCGCTGAAAGCAGGCTGATCGCCTCCCATCGCGGTTTGGAGAACAAGCTGTCTCCTACCCAAACGGAATCGAAGCCCTTTGCCTCGACCAGTGTGGAGAGGTCGAGCAGATCGTGGAGCGAATACCGTGGGGCAATCAGCGGCTCGCGGTTGTTCAGGTTGACACCGAAGTGCATCATTGACCTCCTACGAACGGCCTCGTGCCGGAAGCGAAACCACAGTCTGGTAAACGAATCCGGAACCCAGTATCCCTTGTCAACAGTTGAATGTCAACAAGACGTTCTTGGTTCAAACGCCACTGGATCCCACGTCGAGCGTTGCCAAACTGCCCTCGTTCGGCGCGGAGGGCATCATCGAGGCGGCGGCCCCGTCGAGTCGATGGCTCAGTTTCCAACGGGCAGCGTTGTGGTCTCCATATGGTCCCATTCGTCGTCACTGAGGTCTGCAAGACGCTGCTGAGGCACAGCAATGTGGAGCCGGGTCAAACTCGCAGCCAGTTCAGCGTCGCGGTCATGAACAGCAGCCATGATCCGCTCATGCTCCTCATACGAGGACTGCAAATCGCCACGGAGCGCCAGAGAACGACGACGATACCTCGCCATCGGACGACTCAACTGCAGGTGTAGCTGTTGTAGCTGCAGATTCCCAGAATGATCGACAAAGAACTTGTGGAACTCTGCATTCGCGGCGAAGAACATCTTGATGTCGTCCCTGAACAAGGCGGTGTTCATCCTCTCCATGAGGCCGTCGAGAAGGCTCACCTGCTTGGGTTTCAGTCTTGGAATCGCAAGAGAGACAGCAAGAACCTCGAGCACCTCACGTACCTGGTAAGCATCATGAAACTCCTTACGCGACAGGGCACGCACCACAGCGCCGCGCCGCGGCCGGAGAACAACCAGACCATCGGAGCTGAGTTGAAGGAGGGCCTCACGCACCGGGCCTCTGCTCGTCCCGTACTGTTCGGCAAGCTCGACTTCGGGCAACTCTGTGCCCGGCGGCAACTCGTCATCGACAATCGCGGCCTCAAGAGCCCGGTATATCTGCTCTCCAAGGGTTCGAGCATCAATACTGGTCACGACGGGGAGCCTCCCGATGAGCCGTTAACCGTGTCAACGGCTAACAGTAAACAATGTGTCAAACACCATACACCGTTCAGGATAGCCTACCCACGAACGCCACCCTCGCTCGTCAAGAGGGTGGTCGGAAATACTCCAGCGGGGCGCCGCGGGACTCGTCATTTTTGCGACCACCCTCCTACGAAAGTCCGGAAGGGTTGGGGGAACGTACTCGACCACCAGCCAGCGTGCTCCGGTTCCCAATACACCACCCGCCACAGCCGCACCTGATCGCGTGGCCAATGTCCTCGCAGGCTTGGTGCCTGGTTCGAGGCCGACGGGACGGGCCCGCGTTCGTTGCCTATCTGAGGCCCGCTATCGGACCTCAGATAGGCAAACCCGCGAGTTATGCCGCGAGGGACACCGGTTCCGGCGGCTGCCGATCCGTTGTTTCGTCATCCGGTTCGAGTTGCGCCTGGGTTTCGCGCATGCGACGGGGAATCAGGGTGAAGGCGACGAGGACCGCACCGAGCAGCACCACGGCGCTGAACACGAATCCCGTGGTCATG
>BTQS01000071.1:0-9041 GCA_036985995.1 Acidimicrobiia bacterium | reverse complement strand
ACCGCTACGGGTCGACAGCTCTGTGGTGTCGATCCGATCCATCGATCGGGCGTCGGCGGCGTAGAGCGCTTCCAGAGCACCGACGCGAGCGGCGTCGGCTGTCACGACACGCGCGTCATGTAGTCGCCGGTTCGCGTGTCGACCTTGACGACATCGCCCTGTTCGACGAACAACGGCGCCTGGATCACCCGTCCCGTTGACAACGTGACAGGCTTTGTAGCTCCTGATACGCGGTCACCCTTCACCCCCGGTTCGGCGAATGTCACCTCGAGTTCGACCGACGTCGGAAGGTCCATGTCGACGGGCGTGCCCTCGAACATCGCGAGGCGAAGGGTCATCCCGTCGGTCATGAAGTCCGCGTGAGAGCCGACGAGCTCCATCGACACGCTCAGCTGCTCATAGGTCTCACCATCCATGAAGTTGAAACCTATGTCGTCGCGGTAGAGGAAGGTGAAATCACGTCGGTCGATGCGAGCCTGGTTCACACTCTCGCCTGCCCGGAAGGTTCGATCGATGACCGCACCTGTACGAACGTTCTTGAGCTTCATACGAACGAAGGCTTTGCCCTTGCCCGGCTTCACGTGCTGATGCTCGGTCACCGAGAACAGGCCTTCCGGCAGGTTCAACGCCATTCCCGGCCTTACGTCGTTGGTTGAGATCATCGCGATGTCCTCCTGAGCGGGTGCCGGCGGTCACGTGAGATCGATGCCGTCGAACGCCGCCTGTACGGTAGCGTCGTCGGGATGTACCACCGTAGGCGCCCCGAAGTCTTCCAGAAGGACCATGCGAAGACCGGCATCGTCGCGCTTCTTGTCGAGCGCCATCATCGCTCGGACGGCCTCTCGCTTGGCCTCGGGTGCCCGCAACGGGAGCCCTATACGTTCCAGCACGGCCTCCTGCCTGGCGACGCCATCGAAGCCCAGGAGGTGCGCAGCAGCGTGCCCGGCAGCCACCATGCCGACGGCGACCGCCTCACCGTGGGGTCTTCCCGTCGTTGACTCGATGGCATGGCCGATCGTATGACCGTAGTTGAGAATCGTCCGCGCGCCGCGCTCGGTGAAATCTTCATTGACCACCGACGCTTTGACGGCAACCGAGCGATTGACGATGTTCTCGAGGTCGGTGTCGATGCCCGATTCCTCGAACGCTGTGATGATCTCCGTATCGGCGATGAAGCCCGTCTTGATCGCCTCAGCGGCTCCGATGATCTTCTGGGAGCGTGGCAACGCGTCGATGACGTCGATGTCGACGATGACAGCTTCAGGGTGGGCAAACACACCGACGAGGTTCTTGCCGTCGACGTTGACAGCCGTTTTCCCTCCGATGGACGCGTCGACCGCGGCGAGGAGCGTCGTGGCTATGTAGATGGCCGGTACTCCGCGCAGGTATGTGCCTGCAACGAAGCCTGTCACGTCGGTCAGCGCCCCGCCGCCGATACCAACGACGAGGTCGTCTCTCGCGAAGTGGCTCGCGTTCAGGAACCGGTACACATCCTCTACTACGCCGAGCTGCTTGGCCTCTTCACCGTCCGGTAGGGTGTATCCGGTCACCTCGAATCCGGCAGCGTGGAGATCGTTCGCATATCGCTGTGCCAGGGCCACGGTTGACGGTTGACAGAGAACAGCGACGCGACGACGCGGCCGGCTCCCCGCGAGTTCCGCCAGCACAGAACTCACACCCCGACCTACGAGGACGGTGGATACGGGCTCATCGCCCCTCCAGATCACATGCCGACGCATCGAACCACCTCGTCGGCAACCTCGGCGACACTCAGGCCGGTCGTATCGACGGTCACGTCGGCGCTGCCGGCATAGATCGTTGATCTCGCAGCCGCGAGGGCAGCGACGTCTCCTGCGCCTGTCGCTAGGGGACGGTCCGTCGTCGGGTCGAGCCTCTCAGTCAGGGTCTCCGTCGACGCTGTGAGCAATACTGTTCGTCCGGTCGTGCGCATGGTCGCTACGTTCTCCTCGTCGAGAACGGAACCTCCGCCTGTGGCGACGACGTGTCCGGGGCGTCGTGCTATTCGGGCGATGGCTATCCGTTCTGCCTCGCGGAATTCGTGTTCTCCTTCGGCGAATAGATCTTCGATCGCCTGCCCTGTCTCCTCCACAATGACTCGATCGACATCCACGAACGGCAGCTGTAGCGCTTCGGCGACGAGCCTGCCCACCGTCGACTTTCCTGTCCCCATCATGCCGATCAACCAGATGTGTGCCATGTCAGAACGCGGCGATGCGGGCTGTGTACGCCTCATAGGCTTCGACGAAGGCTCCAACCGTGTCCCCGCCGAACGTTCGCGTGGCCTCGCTCGCCAACACGTACGCCACCATTGCTTCGGCAACGACGCCGGCTGCCGGCACCGCACACACGTCGCTTCGTTCGCGGAAAGCCTTTGCCTCTGCCTTCGTCGTGACATCGACGGTATCGAGCGGCCGCATGAGCGTCGAGATGGGTTTCATGTACGCAGAAACGGTCAGTACGTCGCCTGTGGTCATTCCGCCCTCGAGGCCACCTGCGCGATTCGTTCGGCGTGCGTAGCCATCCGGGGTGTGGATGATGGCGTCGTGCGCCTCTGAGCCGCGAGATCGTGACTGTGCGAGACCCCGGCCGATCTCCACCGCCTTGATCGCCTGGATCGACATGACCGCGCCTGTCAGTAGTCCGTCGAGCTTTCGGTCCCAGTGGACGTGGCTACCGATTCCAGGGGGCAGCCCATACGCCAGAACTTGCACGGCCCCACCCAGAGTGTCCCGGTCTGCCTTGGCTCGTTCTATCTCTTCGATCATCGCGGTTTCCATCGTCCGGCCGAACACGCGGACCTCTGAGGCATCGATGGCATCGAGGTCTTCTGGAAGGGGCAACGGGTGATCGGCTGGAACCTCGATATGTCCGATGGCGGTCACGTGTGAGAACACGGAGATGTCGAGAGCTGCCAGAAGTTGTTTGCTGAGGTATCCAATGATCGTTCGTGCGGCGGTTTCACGAGCGGAGGCCCGTTCGAGGATGTCTCTCGCGTCGTGCGTGTCGTACTTCATCATGCCAACGAGATCGGCATGTCCTGGGCGGGGACTGGTCTCGGCCTTCTGCGTGGTCCCGGGCTCGGGTGACATCTCCTCGCTCCAGGCAGGCCATTCGGTGTTCCTGATGAGCACGGTCACCGGACCTCCGAGTGTCTTTCCGAATCGGACGCCGCCGAGGATCTCGAGTTCGTCCTTTTCCAGTCGCATCCGCGGACCTCGACCGAAACCGAGGCGACGTCGTGCGAGCTCCGCTGCGATGCCGTCTCGTGTCACGGACAAGCCCGCGGGAAGCCCCTCGAGCGTCGCGACGAGGCCGGGACCGTGTGATTCCCCTGATGTGATGAATCGCAGCATGTGCCGACAGGCTAGTGGTCATCTGACTGGCCACCGCTGACAGACGACTACATTTGCCTGATGATCGAGGGCGGTGGTTTCAAGGACCGTGAGGGTCGTCTCATCGACTTCGGGCGTGCAGTTGCCGACTACGAGCGATACCGGCCAGGGTTCCCTGAGAGCTTCTTCGATCACCCGGTCGACCTCGGATGGATCGGCGCCGGTCAGCGCTGCCTCGATCTCGGAGCGGGCACGGGTTCGATCGCCTTGAGCCTTCAAGCTCGCTGCTCCAGCTGACCGATCCGACGCGGGCACGACGAAACGGACGTGCGTGTGGTCCGCTCGACTACCCGTCCAGAATCTGTCACTGCCCGCTGATACTATCGAACACATGTTCGACACCAGACATGAGCTCATCCCTCCGGGCCTCGACGAAATGGAGCCCGGCCCGCAGTTGGCAGGATTCCTTGCATCGGTCGACGTCGATACGGTGTCGGGGTATGACCGGATCGTGGTGTTACGTGCCCATCAACGCCTCGCGTCGCACTACAGCGCAGCGGTATATCGAGACATGGCTTCGGTAGCTGATGTGATGGTGTACGAGTTTGCCGACCAGCCCCATGACGCGGCCGAGGCCGCTGCGGCTGAGATTCGGGTTGCGTTGCATCTCACCCGCCGTGCAGCCGATGTCGAGCTCAGCTTCGCCCTCGATCTGAAGCGACGTCTTCCGGGACTCGCCGAGATGTTGGCCTGCGGTGAGATCGATGTGCGTCGGGCTAGGACGATCGAACGTGGCACCGTGCATCTTTCGATGGCGGAGGCACGTAGCGTTGTGGACCAGATCACAGGGGACGCACCGCAACTCACAACGGGGCAGTTGGCTGCTCGCATCCGCCGGCTGTGTATCGACGCAGACCCAACAGAAGCCCAGCAGCGCTACAAGACGGCTGTCACAGATCGCAGGATCGTGTCGGAACCCAGCGAAACCGGCACCGCACATCTGCTCGGTCTCGATCTGCCCCCGGATCGGGTCGCAGCGATCACCCGACGTATCAACACGATCGCCAGGAGCCTGCGTGACAGTTCTGAGCCACGCACCATGGACCAACTCCGCGCCGATGTCTTCCTGGACATCCTCGACGGCGCCAACCACGGGACCTCTCGGAGAGGTATGGTCGATATTCACGTCGATCTCGAAACCCTCACCCGACTCGCCGACCATCCAGGTGAGCTCGCCGGATACGGCCCGGTCATCGCTGATATCGCACGACAGGTGACAGAGAATCAGCAAGGAGCCGAGTGGAGGGTTACGGCAACGGATCCCAACACCGGCGAACTGGTGTATGTCGGTACCACACGACGAAGGCCAACAGCAGGGCTCCGCCGGAGAGTCGAAGCTCGCGACCGTACCTGTGTGTTCCCCGGATGCCGCATGCCGGCCATCGACTCCGACCTCGATCACCGCAAGAGCGTGGCGGAAGGCGGGCCGACAACCGAACGCAACCTGGGACCTCTCTGCCGCCGCGACCACTGCATCAAGCACTCGGCAGGATGGACCTACAAGCGACTACGAAACGGCAGACACCGATGGACCACCAAACTCGGCCACACCTACACGACCACCAGCGCCACCAGTCGTGTACCGCCCTGACATAGGTGACCTGCGAGGGCCGGACGTTCCGCTATCGCAGATACCACGTGATGATCGCGTCGCCAAAGACCACGGCGATGATGGCGGCCGTCGTCATGAACGGCCCGAAAGGGATCGCGTCCTTGCGGCCGCTGCGTCGTGTGATCAGTAGGAACACGGCGACAAGGCCACCGATCAGGAACGCACCGAAACCGGCGACGATCACGTGGCCCCAGCTCAGGTAGCCGGTGAACACACCGATCAGGAACGCCAACTTCACATCGCCGAACCCGATGCCGCCTCGTGCGAGCAGGGCAAGGAGGAACATGACGGCGAAGTAGGACGCCGCTCCTACCGCAGCCCACACGAGAGCCCAGCGCTCGCCGCTCACGAGACCACCGACGATCAGGATTCCCGAGGCGATGACCGTGGCGGGTCCGAGGATCCGATTGGGTATCAGCTTCGTATCGAGATCGGTGATCGTGAGGACCACCATGGCTGCCGCGAACACGAGATATGCCGGGACCACCCACAGGGATGGGACCACGAGCGCTACGGCCGCGAAGACACCGGCGGTGATGAGCGGTGTGAGTGGGGACGCAAGACGCCGTCGGTGACCATGAGCGACACAACGTGCCATGGTGATCGTCAACGCACCACCGCACTCGTCACACTCGGGATTCCACCACCGGTCGGGTAGCCCCCGACGATGCGCAGAGGTTTCGGCGACTATCGAACGACCGACCACGAGACCCACTATTCCAGACAGAAAGGCGACAATCCACATCGACGGCGAGCATAGGCGCCTGCGGCTCCGCGACGGTGCCTTGGCTCAGCCTGCCCGTGCCGCTTGTTCGAAAACGTGGAGCGGCGCCGGCCTGCCCGTGAACAGTTCGAACGCCCTCACAGCCTGACCGACGAGCATGTCGAGACCGTCGGCGGAGGGGATATGTCTCTGTTCGGCTGCTCTGATCGCAGGCGTCGTGCCGGAACCATATGTCATGTCTACGAATCCGGCGGCGGCCTCCACCAGACCCGCGGGTAGATCCTCGCCGTGCATGCCGAGAGGGGTCGCATTCACCACGATGGCGTCGGGCATCGCCGTCTCCCACGCAACGAGGTCGGTGTCCACGTCTACGGAGGCGACGAACGCTCTCGCCTTATCCAGATCACGTCCTGAGATCGAGATGGGGCGGGGCCCATCGAGGGCTACGAGTGCGGCACGGGCGGCACCGCCGTATCCGAGCACGAGAACCGGGCTCCCCTCTGTGAGACCGAGCTTGCTCACGGCATAACGCACTCCCTCGACATCCGTGTTGTAGCCATGGAGCCGACCGCGCGTTGCAACGATCGTGTTGACGGCAAGCGATCGTGCTGCGAGGTCGTCGAGATCGTCTACAGAATCGTAGGCGTTGTCTTTGTGAGGCATGGTCACGCTGACGCCATCGAGGGCGCCAGAACGGAGATCCCGGACGATCGCGTCGAAACCGTCGGCCGGTGTCCGAAGAGCAACGAACCTCGCATCGATGCCGAACGCTTCGAATCCTGCGTTGTGGATCGCCGGAGAACGCGAGTGATCCACAGGGTCGCCCACAACACCGAACCTCATGGCAGCACCCCGGCTTCCTTTGCTGCACGCACGTTCTCCTGGTGCTCCTCATAGGTCGTGGCGAAGGCGTGCGTGCCGTCTTTGTCTGCGAGAACGTAGAAGAGATAGTCGGTGGATGCCGGGTTGACGGCGGCTTCGATGCTCGTGACCGACATGGTTCCGATCGGAGTCGGAGGTAAGCCATCAATGCGATACGTGTTGTACGGGGACTCGACCTTCAGATCTTCGGCCGTCACCTGTCCGTCGACGCCTTCGAGCGCATACACGATCGTCGCATCGATCTGGAGTCGCATATCCGCAGCGAGTCGGTTGTGTATGACCGACGAGATCAAGCGACGGTCTGCGTCGATCCTTGCCTCACGCTCGATGAGCGACGCGATGATCAGGGCATCGTATCGGCCGATCGAGAGGGACTCGGATCGAGACCAGTCGATGGATCTGAGTCGTGTGGTCATCTCGCTTGCCATCGGGCTGAGGATCGACTCAGGGGTTGCATCCGCTGTGATCGGATACTTCGCGGGGTACAAGAGCCCCTCCCAGCGTCGAATCTCGTCGACATCGTCGCTGATGGGAGGTAGGAGTGGCGATGTCACGGCTCCAGAAGTGAGGGCGCGTTCGAAATCGCTCCTCGTGAATTCCGTCTGAATCTCGAGTTCATCCAGGATGCGGTTGATCGTCCAGCCCTCGATGACCGTGAAGGTGGTCCCGGACGCAAGTGGGCTGCCTAGGACGAGCATGCGGATGGCTTCATCAGGGTCCATGTCTGTCGTGAACGCGTAGGTCCCCGCACGAAGCTGATCCTCAACGCCTGCGCGACGAGCTGCGTCACGAAGCTGATTCGCCCTGGCAACCCCGGCGTCGTTCAAGGTCACATAGATACTCGACGCCGATGAGCCGGACTCGATCGTCACCTCGACAGGTTGTCCACCCTCAACCGACCAGGAATCACCGGCTACGAGCCCCGCGGCGAATCTCGCTCCAAGGAACAGGACCAGCACCGCGGCGATGCCGAGGAGCCCGACGAGGAGCCATCGCCTCACTGGTGAGGCCTCAGGACCGGGCGTCTCCGTTATCTCCTGCTTCGGCATCCTGCCTCCGGCTGTCCAAATAGGCCTGCAACATCACTGCTGCTGCGACCTGGTCGCGTTTTTCCTTGCGCTTCCGTCGCCTGACACCGCCTGAGATCAAGGCTTGATCCGCCGTGACGGTCGTGAAGCGTTCATCGTGAAAGACGACGTCCACTCCGGTAGCGGTCGCGATCTCGGCACCGAGAGCTCGAGCAGATGCGGCGGCAGACCCTTCTCTGCCATCGAGGGTTACCGGCAGCCCAACGACGATGAGCGAGGCTCCATATTCCTCACACAGGCCCGCAACAGCATCGGCTACGTCCTCCCTGGTCCGGTCGATGAACCGGTCCGGCGATGCGATGGTACCGGTGGGATCCGCTACCGCCACGCCGACACGGCGTTCGCCGGGGTCGAGACCCAGGATCCTGCCCATCAAAGGCCGGCGAGGGCGCTGCGGGCCTCTGAGCGCCCGAGTTCGATGGCTTCGTCCATGCCCTCTGTGTCGGGACCGCCTGCTTGAGCAAGTTTTTGATCCTTGCTACCCCCTCCACCGAGAGCGCGGGCGGCCGCACCGGCGATCTCGCCCGCCGAACCGCCTGCGTCGACGACGTCTTGAGTGGCGAACACGATCAGCGCAGCCTTTCCGTCCGCTACTGAGCCCAGAACGCCGAATCCAGAAGTAACACGGTCCCGAACGGCGAATGCAAGTGAGCGCAGCCCATCGGCTCCCAAACCGTCGAAACGCCCCACGGCAAGGGTGCGCCCGTTGACCGATTCTGCCGATGCAAGGATCGACGTAGCAGCGTCGCTGCGATCTCTTTCCTCGAACTCACCCAGGCGGGTCTCCGCCGCCTTCAGGCGATCGCTCAGCGACATCGCAGCATCCACGACCCGCCCGGGCTGGGTTCTGAGGATCTCCGACACGTCCGACAACCGAGAACGTAGCTCCACGAGGTGCTCATAGCCTGCCGATCCGGTCAACGCTTCGACTCTGCGAATGTTGCTGCCGACCGAACCTTCGCTCACGAGCACGAGTGGCCCGATTTGGCCGGTGGACGGCACGTGCGTGCCGCCGCAGAACTCAGTCGAGAATTCGCCGGTCTTCACGACGCGAACACGCTCACCGTATTTGTCGCCGAAGAAGGCGAGCGCACCCATCTCCTCGGCTTCCTCCTTCGTGGTTTCGACGGTCGTGACGGCGGCGTTCTCGATGACACGTTCGTTGGTGATCTTCTCTATGTGGTGGAGGGCTTCCGTGTCAACCGCCTCGAAGTGGGAGAAGTCGAAACGGAGGCGGTCTGGAGCAACCAGCGATCCTGCCTGGTGAACGTGGTCCCCGAGCACGTTGCGCAGCGCCCAATGGAGGATGTGCGTTCCTGTGT
>BTQS01000070.1:0-9070 GCA_036985995.1 Acidimicrobiia bacterium | reverse complement strand
AAGGGAGGACCGAAGAACTGGCGCTATTGGCGCGGCCCCTGAAGAGCACGTTGTCAGATGGCGTATTCCGTAAGGCGGTCGTAGAGCGGGGCACACCGTGCATAGAGGTCTTTGAGGCTCTCTGGCAGCGGTTCGTCACTCGGCTTGTACGGCTCGAAACCTGTCGTTTCGTGGAGGCGGGTGTACCAGTGTGAGCCCCACACCCCGTCGTAGTCCTTTGGCCCCGCGGTCCAGGTCAACATGTCGGGCTCGAAGTCGAGGTCGAGTGCGGTGCACAGGTTCGTCAATGTCCCTTCCGGCTCGTCGAGAACCGAGCGAGAGTCGACGACGATCGGTGTTCGGCCCGTGGATGCCAGGCGGTCCACGATGTCGATCTGCACCGCATACCCCGTGTCTTCGAGCGACGGTGTTCGTCCCATCCCGCGGGCGAGGGATGGCAGCATGTCCGTGGGGTCCCTCGTCAACAGGAAGTTGTCCATAGCGTCCACGATCTCGATATCGAACCCGACGAGATGATGCGCCATGTTCTTGTAGAAAACCACGGGTGTCGGCCACTCGCTGTTGAGCATCTGGTCGACGATCTCTCCCGCGTCGGTTGGCATTGCAGCGAGGACTGCGTCTCTCATGGGATGCCCGATGCCTGTGACCTCAAGGAAGTTCCCGTACATCGGTTCGTCCCACACGGTTGTGTCCGGGCGCTGCGCCCATGCGTACATCATCGCCGTCGAAACATTGCGGGGTGATGCCCACATGTTGACGATGCGTGTCATGCGGGGTCTTCCTCAGAATGCGCGCCTTGTGTGTCGAAGGCGCGCATTCTTGCCTGTGACAGTTCGGCGGTGATCGGGCCGGGCTTCCCGTCACCGATCGTGTGCCCATCGACCTCGATGACAGGTGTGAGGCCTCCGTATGTTCCGGTCACGAATGCCTCGTCTGCTGCGTAGACATCCTCGAGGGTGAAATCTCTCTCGTGCGCCACGATGCCGTGTTCTTCTGCGAGCTCGAGCACGAGCGCACGGGTGACGCCGTTGAGGCAGTACAGCCCGCTCGATGTCCAGAGTTTCCCACCGGTAACGATGAAGAAGTTCGTCGAGTTGCACGTCGCAACGTTGCCGTTGGGGTCGAGCATGAGGGCCTCGTCCGTTCCCGCTTCGATCGCTTCGAGCAGAGCGACAACCTCGTGGATCTTGGAGTGGCTGTTCCAGCGTTGGTCGAGGCTGTCCGGTGGCGGTCGCCTCACCGTGGACGTTGTGAGCCGGATGCCGGTGGCGGCAGCACTCGGGTCGGCCTTTTTGTGTTCCGCGATGATCACGATGGTCGAGCCACCATCGACGAGTCTGGGGTCCTGGAGCGGTGTGCGTTTCGTGCCCCTCGTGACCATCAGGCGCACATGCGCGTCGGTTGTCATGCCGTTGCGTTCTACGATCTCGTTGAGTAGCTCAGTGAGTTCGTCGCGGGTCTTCCCGATATTGAGATGGACGCCCTCGGCGGATGCGAACAGTCGGTCGAGATGCCGATCGAGGTGAACGAAGGTCCCATCGTGATATCGCAGGCCCTCCCAGATCCCGTCCCCAACGAGGAACGCCGAGTCGAACACCGAGATCTTTGCGTCGGGTCTGCGGAACCATTCCCGGTCGACATACACCCACACGCTGTCGTTGCGGTCATCCGGAATCGCGTCATGCGTCGTTACAGCCACACCAGGCAAGCTACCACGTGCCCATGCCCAGATTCCTTGTTGAGATCGCTGCGACTGAAGGGGGACGGAGTTTCGGCGTGTTCTTCGTCGCTTTCGGGTGGGTTCGCGGATTGCTTGGCTCCCTCGGTGGAGTGTCCGTACGGGGACATGGGTGACACTCGATTCGTCGGAGGTCCTGGAAACAGTTGGGTGGTGGGCCAGAAGTGCCGATGACGGACCACTGCTAGTGTCGCGATTCGACTGCTATTGCTGGCATTCCGTTGACCGCGCAGGGAGAGTGTCGTCGTGGAAACTGACTCGGGCCTCGACAGGCACACGCTGGGTCAACGTGCGCGTCGTGGATTTTCGTGGAGTCTGACCAACAGCGTTATCCGCAGACTCTGGACGTTCACTCTCGGGATCATCCTTGCGCGCCTGTTGGTGCCGGCCGACTTCGGCGTGTACGCCCTGGCCCTTGCCGCTCTCACCATTCTCGTGAGCATGAACGACCTTGGCGTCGGTGTTGCGATCATCAGATGGCAGGGAAATCCGGAGCGGGCGGCCCGCACGGCGACATCGATCTCGATTGGTGCCAGCATCGCGATGTATGCGGTGACCTTCGCTCTCGCACCGGTGATCGCCGATCTCCTTGATTCCCCAGCGGCAACACCCGTCTTGAGGTTGATCACGTTCGCTGTGGTCATTGATGGGTTCTCAGGGATACCCAACGCGCTTCTCGAGCGAGCGTTCCTCCAGAAACGGCGCCTCGCCGCCGACCTCTCTGGGATCATCGTCAACGCCGCGGTGGTGTTGAGCCTTGCGGTCGCGGACTTCGGACCGTATGCGTTGGCCTGGGCGATCGTCGCCGGAAACTTCGTCACCGCCGTTGGGATCATCATCCTGGCACCCAAACGTCCTCGCCCCGGATGGAATACGCCAGATGCGAGGGCCCTTGTTTCTGTCGGTCTTCCGCTAGCCGGGGCAAGTCTGCTGGTGTTTGCGATGCTCAACGTTGACTACTTCGTCATCGCCGGTTTGCTCGGTGCGACAGCTCTCGGTTTCTATCTGCTTGCGTTCAACCTCGCAAGTTGGCCTCCGAACCTCTTGACGGTTGCCATTCGTAGAGTTTCGATCCCTGCATTCTCACAGCTCGCAAGCGACCGGAAGGTGTTGTACAGCCGGTTCACACAGATCTTCGGTGTCGTGATGACAGTGACACTGCCGGTGGCCGCACTGCTCTCGATCCTTGCGGTCAGGGTCGTCGTGGTCCTCTATGGCTCACGGTGGCTGCCGACAGCACAGGCGCTGATCGTCCTTGCGCCACTTGGCGTGGCACGAATCGGTCTCAATCTCTGTTACGACCTCTTCGTAGCGATAGGTAAGTCTCGCACCGTCCTGTGGCTTCAGGGTCTCTGGGTCGCCGCCCTCATACCCGCCATGATCATCGGTACCTCAGCGGCAGGAATCCGTGGCGCGGCGATCGCACATGTGGTTGTCGCGTTCGTGATCGTGTCACCGGCGTTTGCGATCGCGCTTGGACGGGCACAGGTGCCGCTACGGCCATTGGCCGCCACTTTGGTTCGTCCGCTCGGCGGGATCGTTGCTCTTGCCGTCGTTGTTCTCGTCGTCGACCAGGTCATCGAGCAGGACTTCCTTGCCCTCGCCGTTGGAGGCCTCGTCGGAATCGTCGTGTACGGGGCGGCTGCCGTCCCGTGGCGGGGTGGAAGGCCAGACATCAAGCGGACCTTCTCCGTGTTCCAGGGTGCTGACGGATCGGGGAGTTCGTGACCGCTCGAAACGCTCGAATAGAGTTTCGCTACCCTGGCAACGGGGATCTGTATAGAGGACACGGGGGGATTTCGTCGTTGACTAGTCGCTGCTACAACCTGACCAGTGGTCCGGTCATGTCATGAGGGTCCTCGTATATCCAAACAACATCGGAACCATCGGTGGAAGCCAGATCAACGCTATCGATCTTGCTGCAACGATGGCCGACGCGGGTCACGACGTGCTCGTGTACGGGGTCGATGGCATTCTCACCCCGTACATCAAGGAAAAGGGCCTGCCATTCTTGCCCGCCCGTGAGCTGCGATACCGGCCTGCGGTCTCGAGGATCACTCAGTTGCTCAAGGTCACACGACAGAAGAAGATCGACATCATCCATGCGTACGAATGGCCCGCCTGTCTCGATGCGTACTTCGGTGCGCACCTCGTTGGGCGCGTGCCGCTCCTGTGCACGGTGCTTTCAATGGACGTTCCGGCGCTCGTGCCGAAATCGGTTCCGCTCGTCCTCGGTACCGAGCAGCTCGGTGATCGAGCGCGCCAGTCGCGCGACCACGTATCTGTCGTCGAGCCGCCGATCGATGTCGAAGGCGACCATCCGGGCATAGACGGCAGCGAGTTCCGCAGCGCCCACCAGGTCGCCGAGGATGAGGTCCTCATCGTCACGGTGTCGAGGCTTTCGATCGAGTTGAAACTCGATGCGCTCATGAATGCGATCGATGCGGCCGATCTCCTTGCGGAATCTCACAAGGTTCGTTTGCTCATCGTCGGTGACGGAGAGGCCCGAGACCAACTCGACGAGAGGGCTACCCGTGTCAACGAGCATCATGGCCGCGAGGTTGTCACCCTTGCAGGGCCCACGATGAACCCTGGGCCTGCGTATGCGGCCGCTGACGTGGTCGTCGGCATGGGCAGTTCGGCGTTGCGCGCACTTTCAATCGGGAAGCCTGTCGTGGTCCAGGGTGAAGAGGGTTTCTCCCTTCCGTTCAGACCGGAGGATCTCGACACATTCCTCTGGCAGGGGTTCTGGGGGATCGGAAACGGAGACGACGGAGCGCAGCGCCTTGCGGACTACCTGCTGCCACTCGTCATCGACAGCGAACTTCGCTCGAGCCTCGGTGTGTATGGCCGCGACGTCGTTGTCGAGCGGTTCAGCATCTCTCATGCCGCCACCAGGATCGAAGAGCTCTATACCCAAACCATCCGGGAGAGCACGGGACTCGGGTGGCGCGTAGGAGAGGCGAGCACCACTGCGATTCGTGCCCTTCGCGTCGAATACGATTCGCACTTGCCAAGTGTCAAGCGGGCCCGCGCGACCGAAAAGGCAGCACGCCTCGGTATGGCATCACAACCGTCCACTCCGCGCTGACCTCCGTGTCGCCAGACCGGGCTGGCAACCGAAGGCCGACCTGTATCGACCCCACGCCGTGACGCGAACCGCACCGTCCCCCGGGTCATAGGTGCCACGGGGGTAGTCTCATTCCAAACAATCGGGGGCAAATAGTGGATACAGCTGGCATTGCTGTCGTGGGCGCTGGGTACTGGGGACCGAACCTCGTGCGAAACTTCGCAGCAGACGAGGGTTCGACACTTCGGTGGGTCTGCGACCTGGATGAAGAACGGGCTGCACAGCTCGCCGGCAGGTTCGGCGTCGAGAATGTGACGTCCAAGCTGGCAGATGTGCTGGCGGACGATGCCGTGCGAGGCGTGGCTATCGCTACGCCTGTGAGCACCCACGCGGAGATCGCCGAAGCGTGTTTCGACGCAGGCAAGGATGTTCTCATCGAAAAGCCACTCGCCCATTCGCTGGATGCGGGTGTGGCGATGGTCGAGCGGGCCGAAGCCGCGGGGTCTGTGCTGATGGTGGATCACACGTTCTGCTACACGAGCACGATCTTGCATATCAGAGACATGGTTCAAGCTGGCGATCTTGGTCTGTTCCAGTACTACGACTCGATCCGCATAAATCTCGGCCTGGTGCAGTCGGACGTCGACGTGATGTGGGACCTTGCACCCCACGACTTCTCCATCATCGATTTCATCCTGCCCGATGACATCCAACCCGTGTCGATCGCCGCAGTGGGCACAGACCCGCTCGGTGTCGGGCATGTCTGTGTTGCCTACGTGACCGTCAACCTGAGCAACGGCGCAACCGCACACATGCATCTCAACTGGCTGAGTCCCGTGAAGATGAGGAAGGTCATGATCGGTGGTTCACAGCGCATGCTCGTATGGGACGACATCAGGCCCGAGCAGCGCCTGAGCATCTACGACACGGGCGCCGACCTCCACGATGCGTCAGAGCCGCGTCGCCGAGAGGCCCTGGTTGCCTACCGCATCGGAGACATGGTCGCTCCGGCCCTTCCCGAAGTGGAAGCGCTCAGCCGGGTGGCTGCGGAGTTCCGCAACGCGATCAACACCCGGTCCGTCCCTGAGACAGATGGCCGGTCCGGGCTGCGAGTACTGGCCATGCTCGATGCCGCGACGAGGAGCCTTGAAGCGGATGGGGCATCTGTTGCCATTCCGAGGTTCCCTGCAAGCCCATGACGGGACCCGAAAAGTTCGTGGCGAGTCACCAGATCATCAGCGATGACGTCGACCTCGGCGAAGGCGTCCGGATCGCGTCGTTCGTGAATCTGTACGGGTGCTCGATCGGCGACGGTACGAAGATCGGTTCGTTCGTTGAAGTGCAACGTGGCGCCACCATCGGAGCTCGCTGCAAGATATCGAGCCACACATTCGTCTGTGGAGGGGTCACGATCGAAGATGAGTGTTTCGTAGGTCACGGTGTGACATTCATCAACGATCTGCATCCCCGTGCAACGACAGCTGACGGCCGTCTGAAGGCCGATGATGATTGGGAGCTCGTGCCGACACGCATAGGCAAGCGGTCGTCTATCGGTTCGGGCGCAACCATTCTCGGCGGTGTTGAGATCGGGGAGGGGGCCGTCATCGGAGCAGGTGCAGTGGTCTCAGCGGACGTCCCCGACGGTATGCTCGCCGTCGGTGTCCCGGCGCGTGTGATTCGACGTGTCGCCGATGATGAGGGGCAGGTCGCCGGTGAGTGAAACGTACAAACAGCGGGTGTTGGTTACCGGCGGTGCCGGCCTCATCGGCTCGACGATCATCGATCAACTCACGACGACGGGTGATTCGGAGATCATCGTATTCGACAACTTCGTTCGAGGTCGGATGCCGAACCTCGCCGGTGCCCTCGAAACCGGAAAGGTCAGGGTCGTCGAAGGAGACATCAGAGACCGCGAAGCCGTTGCAGACGTGATGGAGGGCATCGACCTCGTCTACCACATGGCTGCTATTCGCATCACTCAGTGCGCGGAGGACCCGAGGCTGGCTCTGGAGGTCATGGCGGATGGAACGTTCAACGTCCTCGATGCTGCCGTGACCGCCAACGTAGGCAAGGTCGTGGCTGCGTCATCCGCCTCGATCTACGGACTCGCCGAGCAGTTCCCCACACGGGAGGATCATCATCCGTACGGCAACCGGACGATCTACGGCGCCGCCAAGATCTTCAACGAGGGTTTGTTGCGGTCATTCAACGAGATGTACGGCCTCAAATACGCCGCCATGCGGTACTTCAATGTCTATGGACCGCGTATGGACATCCATGGCGTCTACACCGAGGTTCTCATCCGGTGGATGGCCCTGATCGAAAAGGGCGAGCCGCCCGTCATCTTCGGTGACGGCGCCCAGACCATGGACTTCGTCTACATCTCGGATATCGCTCGAGCAACGATTCTGGCCGCAGAATCGACCGCAAGCGACGACGTCTTCAACGTCGCCAGCGGAACCGAGACGAGTCTGAGCGAACTCGCCCTGACGCTCATACGCGCGATGGGATCGACGGTGGAGCCGACGTACGTGGAGCAACCGAACCGACCTGAGGTCTCGCGAAGGCTTGCCGATACCACCAAGGCGAAAGAGTTGATCGGATTCAAGACCGAAGTTCCGCTGCAAGAGGGTCTGTCCAGGCTGATCGAATGGTGGCGCTCGGAACGACTGCAGACGGAGTCAGACTGATGTCCGCGGGGATCCCCGTGATGAAGCCGTGGTTCGACGACGCCGAGGTCGAAGCCGCCGCAGCCGCGATCCGCTCAGGCTGGGTAGCGCAGGGACCCAGAGTCGCAGAGTTCGAAGAAGGCTTTGCCAGGTCCGTCGGTGCCGAGGCTGGCGTAGCGGTCACGTCGTGTACGGCGGGTCTCCATCTCGCAATGTATGCCCTTGGCCTCGAGGCCGGCGACGAGGTTATCGTGCCGTCGCTGTCGTTCATTGCAACCGCCAACGCGGTCCGGTACGTCGGTGCGATCCCGGTGTTCGCCGATGTAGACCTCACCACCCAGAACGTCACAGCCGAATCGATCGCCCAGGTCGTGACCGAACGAACCAAGGCCGTCATGGTCGTGCATCAGGTCGGCATGCCGGCAGATCTCGATCCGATCCACGACCTCTGCGATACACGAGGGCTCATGCTCGTAGAGGACGCCGCGTGTGCGGCGGGGTCAACGTATAGAGGTTCACCGATCGGTGGTGGTCCGAGTACCGCTGTGTTCTCGTTCCATCCGAGGAAGCTGCTCACCACGGGCGAGGGTGGCATGATCACGACACAGAGCCCGGATCAAGCCAGCCGTTTTCGTCGGCTCAGGGAACATGGGATGAGCGTCGACACCTTTGCACGGCACACCACCAAAGATGTCGTGATCGAGCAGTACCTCGAGACGGGGTTCAACTTCCGCATGACCGACGTGCAGGCGGCGATCGGACTCGTTCAGCTGGGCAAGCTCGACGAGATGATCGCACGCAGACGCGCTCTTGCCGACGAGTACAAAGACGCGCTCGACGGTGTCCCAGGTCTCGTCCTGCCAGGCGACCCACCATACGGAACCACGAACTACCAATCCTTCAGCGTCGTGCTCACCGCCGACTACTCGACAGAACGCATCGACCTGATGTCAGCACTCCAGGCCGAGGGGATCTCTAGTCGGCGAGGCGTCATGGCGATCCATCGAGAACCCGCATACGAGGGGCACCCCAGTCAGCCGCTGCCGAACACCGACTACCTCACGGACCGTTCGATAATCCTCCCGTTGTATCACCAGATGACCCACGAAGACATCGAGAGAGTCGCTTCGATCGTGCGTACTGGTGCCGCCGCATGAGCGAGAGTGGTTCCGTGCGTCAGGTTCTCATCATCGGTGCAGGCGGTTTCGGGCGAGAGACTGCCTCCCTCTTGGCCGCACTTGCATCGCACGACACGTTTGAGGCCGTGGGTTTCGCGGACGATTCGCCTCAGCTGATCGGCCAGTCCGTCGCCGGGCTGCCTGTGCTCGGACCGGTCGAAATCGCACGTGACCGTGGCGAGCTCGGTGTGGTCGTGACCGTTGGCAACCCAAAGAACTACGGCGTGAGGCGTTCGATCGTTGAACGACTTGGTCTCGATGATCAACGGTACGTGACGCTCATCCATCCGAGCGTTTCGATCGGCACCCAGGTTGGGCTTGGCGCGGGAACGGTCATCCTTGCGGGGTGCGTGGCGACCCAGGGTGTGAGCATTGGAAGGCATGTGGCGATGATGCCGAACGTTGTCCTCACCCA
>BTQS01000069.1:0-9107 GCA_036985995.1 Acidimicrobiia bacterium | reverse complement strand
CGTGGGGAGGCACGCCGGGCACTACGTCGAGGCAAGGCTCAGGCTATGGGCGAGTTGTCGTGCTCGTCACTACCGTCGTGGTCGTGACCGGATCATCATCGTCGGGGTAAGCGTCGATCGTCGCGGCCGAGACCGAGCGATCCTCGTCGTCGGTGTGGTCGGCGACAGCAGTGGCCGTAACCGAACTCTCAACATTCTCATCGTCCTCATCACCCTCACTGTCGCGGAGCCTGCAGTACCACGATGCACCATCGTGCGATAACCCTGCACTAACTGAAGCGAAAGCGAAGCGAAAATACTCGGTTGCCGAACTAAGAACTGGCCAGGGGCAAACGAACAACGATGCCCGCTCCGCCAAGCGCCTGAGATTCACCGATTGCGAGCTCTCCATTGGCACCTTCCACGGTGCGGCGTATGATGTCGAGACCAAGACCGGTCGAGTCCCCACTCGATGATCCACGGACAACGACCGAGCCGTCGGCAAATCCCGGCCCAGCGTCTTCGATGGACAAGACAACGTGGGTGGATCCGACCTCCACCTGCACACAGAACCGTGTTCCGTCCGGCGTATGTGAAAGTACGTTCTCGATCAGGGCATCGACCATGGCCTCGGCATCTCCGTCAGGAATCGCTACGGGAGCCGACGCATCTCCGACATCGACCTCAACCTCCCGGCCCTGCTCCTGGGCGAGGGGGTGCCAGAACTCCACCCGGTCACCTACGATGGCCGCTACATCGCACCAGACCTCGGACTCCCTGCGGACCGGCCGTCGCGCCTCGCGGATGATGAAGTCAGTCGTCCGTTGCAGCTCATCGAGGTCAGCGTTCAGACGATCCTTCTGCAGGCCATCTGTCAATCCATCGACGCTGAGCCTCGCCGCCGTGAGGGGAGTTCGCAACCGGTGCGCAAGGTCGGCCGCAGATTCACGCTCATCCTGAAGGAGGCGACCGATCCGATCGGCGAGCCGATTGAGCTCGAACCCAACCTCCTCGATCTCAGGCGGACCAGCGGCTTGGACTCGTGCCGTGAGGTCGCCATGTCCCAGCCTGCGAGCGACGGCCGAAAGCTGCTTGACAGGTTCGACCATCGAGCGACCTAGTCGGTCCGCGACCCACGCAGCGATCAGTACAAGTGCAAAGCCGAGGAGGCCGAGGATGAACCAGCTTCGTTTGACGCCGGCAGTCATCGCGGTGTCGGATACGAACACACGCACGACCGCTGTCGATCCGTCGGATTGGATGACGGGTATGTACACGGCCTGACCGCCGGCCACAGGAGCGATGAACGAGCTACCGCCAAGCGCAAGAGACAGATCCTCGTCGGCGGGCACTTGAAGACCGACGACGGTCCCATCGGGGAAGATCAACGAACCGTTCACCGACTCGATGCGGTCCTCACCGACGATGTCGACCGCGGTCTCGAGATCTTCCTCGACGGTAAGCACAGAAACGACCCTCGCGAGACTCTCAGCGTCGCGTTCTGCAGACGAGATAGCACGATCGCGTGCGAGGTCGCCGACCATGATGAACAGTGGAACGAGGAACGCGAGGACCACCATCGCCGTAACGGCACCGGACAAGAGGATGAGTCTTCGTCTCACCGGGTGGGATCGACCAGCCGGACACCAACACCTCGCCGTGTGTGCAGGTACTTCGGTTCGGCCGCCGTCTCGCCGAGCTCCTTGCGCAGCCAGGAGATGTGAACGTCCACGGTCTTGTCTGCGCCGCCGTATGGTTGGCGCCACACCTCGGCAAGGAGCTCTCGCTTGCTGACCAGCTTTCCGGGACGACTGGCAAGGTACGCGAGGAGATCGAAAGCTCGTGCTGTGAGATCGAGCTGGCGTCCTTGGAGGGTCGCCTCGTGCGCATCGAGATCCAGGCAGAGCTCCCCGACCGTGATCGTGTCGTCCTCGATGACCTCACCGCTCCGACGAAGAACGGCGCGTATCCGTGCCGCGAGATGATCTGCGGAGAAGGGCTTGATGACGTAGTCGTCGGCACCCGCGTCCAACACGCTGATGATGTCGGCTTCATCGTCGCGGGCTGTCGCCACGACCACGGGTACATGGCTCACGGCTCGAATCATCCTGAGCGCCTCGGCGCCGTCGAGATCGGGCAATCCAAGGTCGAGAACGACGACGTCGAAATCGCCTGACACGGCGCGTTCCACCCCGTCGATCGCGCGGGCCACCGTCTCTATGTCATAACCGCGTTCTGAAAGCCGAATCGCAAGCGACTCGCGGATCCGTTGCTCGTCCTCGATGATCAGTATCGACGGCATGTACTGCCACGATACCAACAGCAGCGGGCCTGCACGGTTAGTGAACCGATGACCCCTGTTTAACCCTGCGTTAGCCCAGCAACCGCAGATGTGTCCGACAATATGTGTATGAGACAATTCGTCGGCATCGCCGCTGCATGGCTCGCAGCGACCCTCGTCGCTGTTGCTATAGCAGCCGCGGCGGTCGGTAGCGTGCGCAACGAGGTGGCCGATACACCGACGGCCCTCGGGGTTGAGGCCACACAGGTCGAGGCAACGCAAGCTGTCGATATCGAGAACCCTGTGACGGCGGCGGTTGCGGAACCTCAGGAAGCGACCGCAGAAGCCGACAAACCCGCCACGGAACCCGACGTGACGCTCACTGAGGCCGACGAACCCGCCACGGAACCCGACGTGACGATCACTGAGGCCGACGAACCCGCCGCGGAACCCGACAACGACCCGCCGGGAACTACCACGACGACGAAGCCACACGATGATGAAGATGAGTCGGACGACTCGACAACCACGAGCACGGAACCTCAGCCAACGACCACGACGGCCGTCAGCTACACGAAGACGTATGACGTCGGAGACGCAGGCACTGTGACGATCAAGGTGTCGGGTGAGTCGGTGACGTTCGCCAGCGCGGTTCCGAAGGGTGGCTGGACGTTCAAGCTCAAAGATGCTGGACCGGAAGCGGTAGAGGTTCGCTTCGAACGCAACGATGACGATGAGGGCAAGATCGAGTTCAAAGCCGAAATCGACGACGGCGAACTCGAGGTCTCGATTTCAGAGGACGACTGAGCCTACCTACGTCACTCTGTGGGCTGTCGGCGTGGTATAGCAGTTCGTGACATGGCCGCACTACAAACCTGAGTATGCGAAAACGCGCTACGGAGTTGCAGGGAGGACGATCGTGAACACTGCGCCGCCGCTGGGGCCGTTCCCGGCGTAGATGGTGCCTCCCCACCGCTCTACAACAGACCGCGCTATCGCGAGTCCAAGCCCATGTCCGGGACCGGAGCGCGCCGAGTCCGCGCGATGGAAGCGATCGAAGATCCGATCGAGGTCCTCCTCGGGAATTCCCCGACCGTCGTCCGTCACCTCGATCGTTGCACCCGAAGCGCTTGCAGCAAGGCGAACGACCACAGCGTCGCCACCATGTCGGTCGGCATTGTCGACGAGGATCCAGATGAGCTCAGCAAGGTCTTCAGCGTTGCCTGCAACAACGAGCGAGTCTGGGGCATCGACGGTCACATTCACGCGCAGGTTCCGGGCCCGTCGCTCGACCGATCGGGCGACGGCAGCGAGATCCACCGGAGCAAGTTCGATGGGAACGTCTTTGCGGATATCCGCTCTCGCGAGGGTCAACAGATCATCGATGAGGTTACTCATACGATCAGCCTCGAGCGCGATGTCCCTGATGGCATCTGATCGATCCACATCCGACACATCCCGTCGATCGACCAGGAAGCCCGCATTGGCGCGGATCGAAGTCAACGGGCTACGTAATTCGTGGGAGGCATCGGCGACGAACCGCTTCTGAGCATCGATGGTGAGATCGCGGTCTCTTCGGGCCGTCTCGATGCCGTCGAGCATCGCGTTGAACGAGTCGGTGAGCGCACCGACCTCGTCGTGCTGGCGAACCGGAGGAAGGCGTCTCGAAAGGTCGCCGGTTGCTCCGATGTCGTCTGTGGTCTCCGCGAGGAGTTTCACAGGTCGCAATGCCCGCCCGGCCATGAACCAAGCCCCGATCGCGGCCGCGGCGAGGGCGATCAGTCCGAAGATGATGAGGAACCATCGCAGTCCCCGGAGCTGGTCATCAATGACTCGTTCGCTCTGTGACGCTGCCACAACGCCTGTACCCACGCCCTGGCTCTCCCAACGTCGGACCTGGGTGCGCACACCGGAGACGTTCGCGAAGGAGGCACCGGTCTCGATCGCCTCGACGATGACCGCCCCCGGCAGGTCCAATGCCGACCCGTTGATCACTCCGGTCGCGTAGTAGGTGACACCGCTCTCGTCGTAAACGGTGATGAATGGTTGATCGGACGTCGATGCATCCGGAAGTACCGGCGGAACGGATGGCGCAAGCTTCTCACCGCCAACCGTCGAAAGGGTGGCGACTGCCTCATCCGCCATACCGGATAGCAGATCGTCTTGATCCTGTTGTGCTGTGCCAACTACCAGGACGTTGATGAGCACGATGAATCCGATGAGGGAGATCGCTGTGAATCCGATCCCGTACCACGTCAACCTCCAACGGATCTTCATGCGTCGGACTTGAGCACGTAGCCGGCGCCCCGGACCGTGTGGATCAGCCTCGGCTCACCATTCGCCTCGAGCTTGTTTCGCAGATATCTCACGTAGACGTCCACGACGTTGCTCGTGGTATCGGCATCGAGGCCCCAGACAGCTTCGAGTATGCGAGACCGGCTGAGCACGATCCGTTGACTTCTGAGAAAGTACTCGAGCAATCTGAACTCGAGCGTCGTGAGCTCGATGCGGCGAGCACCCCTGGCGACTTCGAAGGCCTCGACGTCGATAGAGAGATCAGCGCACCGAAGAACCTCACGAGTCCCGGGCTCTCTCCGCCGTAACAGACTGCGAACCCGCGCAAGGAGTTCTTCGTATGCGAAGGGCTTTACGAGATAGTCGTCCGCACCCGAATCGAGGCCGAGAACGCGGTCCGCCACCGTATCGCGGGCAGTGAGCATGAGAACCGGCACATCTCCGTCCTCACGAATCCGACGACATACCTCGATCCCGTCGATCTCCGGCATCATCACGTCGAGGATCATGAGATCCGGTTGATGATTGCGTGCAACTCTGAGAGCCTCCGCTCCGTCATTTGCCACCACCACCGCATAGCCCTCATACACCAGTGCTCTTCGGACGCTCGCTGCGATCATCTCATCATCGTCTACGACCAGGATCTGAGGCTTCATCGACACCATGATGCCAGATACCGATGAGAGCACGATGAGAGGCGACAGGAATTCCGTCCTCCCTTCATCTCACCCCGTTCTTGCGAAACCAAGCCCTCCGTGCGGGACTCAGTTACGCAAGAACGGGAGTGGGCGAGCTTGGAGGGGGTGGATCTGTCTGCATCGCCGGCAAGCCTGCTTCGACGGTGTGGGCTACGGTGGTCGCGTATCGCGATCACGTCCGGAGCCCCCAATTGAAAGACGCGACTGTCAAACGACTATCCGCACTCCACACCGGCCTCTACCGGGCGACACGCGGCCGTGTCGGGCGACGCCTCGTCCACAACGACATGCTCCTCCTCACGACCGTAGGCAGGAGGACGGGAGCTGCTCACACGGTTCCCTTGCTCTACTTGCGCGACGGCGATCGACTCATCGTGATCGCCTCGTACGGAGGCAGACCTGAGCATCCCGAGTGGTACAGGAACCTCGTCACCAACCCTGAGGCGACGGTTCAGGTCCTCGGCGACACGAAGCACGTTCGCGCTCAAACCATGACCGCCGAAGAACGTGCCGTCTGGTGGCCCAAGATCGTTCAGGCACATGGCGACTACGCCGTATATCAATCACGAACCGACCGCGAGATCCCCGTCGTGCGGCTCGACTGAGTCCGGTCCGCTCAACCCTCTACAGCGACGAGCACTGAAGAACGATCAAGGAGTCCTAAGGCAGACTTTCTCCTACCTACGCCTCGCCTGTCTCGATCGCGTTCTCATCCGGGCGTGCTATGAGACTCACAACGCCACCGATCGCAACCAGCACTCCGGCGAGTATCCAGAGATACCAACCGAACCCGATCGACACGGTGTAGGCCTCCGGGATCGACCCGGCCTGCGCAGCCTGTGCGAAGCCTGCCTGAAGCGTGTCCGCTCGGTCTCCCGCTCCGAGCGTGGCGAAGATCCCGATGACCAGCATCAGAACTCCCAGAACAGCGGCAGTCAAGCCGTAGAGTCGCTTCATCGACTCGCCTATCGGGGGGATGAACGCGATCGCGAGCGAAGCCAGCGCCGCCAGGGCGAACACGATGGCTGCCCAAGCTGTGTCGTTGTACAGCGCCGTCCATGTGTTGTCGAAGCCCGAAGGGAACGCAGGATTCGCCTGGCTCAACGCCGGCAGCACTGCGTCTCCAGCCGAGGTCGCCGACGTCAGAACGAACCCGACGGCACCCACGACGACTCCCACCAACGCGAGTATGCGTCCGTAATGCATAAATCTCCTTTTCCTCGCACGACTTTTCCGGCACGGCCAATAGTAGGAACTCTGACAGTCCGGATTCAAGTGGCGACAGACGACTGCCCCTTCAGGCGGACAGCGCCGAGGCGTCTACAACAGCGACTACCGCCGCTGCCGCGTCATCGAAGCGGGCGACCCATTGCTTGCCGTGGGCGGGAGTCCCTGACGGATCGACGCAGAACACGATGTAGTGCCCGAGTTCGTGTGCGATGGTCATGAGGGTGGTACGTCGCCCTAGACGAATGGCACCGCTTCGAGGCATTGCACCCCACCCGAGCAACTCTCGCCGTTCCACTTCATCCTCACCCAGGAGATCTACCCAGGCAGATCGTGGTCGCTCCGTCGCGCCCGTGTACATCGACCTTCGACCATGGAACTTGAGCCTCGGCGCGTTGACGCCGAGTAAGACACAGCTCGATACAACGATGGCCCGTGCCTGGTCATCATCGACTACCAACGTGTCGAGCCGTTCGAGCAGCAGATGGTCTCGCGAGAACTGACGGACGCGAGCATCGTGGCGTCGGACTGGGCCACGACCTACCTGAATGGGTTCTATAGCTGTTCGCATGACCACAACTTATCCGCTGGCTGTGACATCCCACTCGTTTCATACTCGATCGTTACCGGACAGGGCACTGGACATGCAAGACTGGGCGGCTCGCATGGGAGGAAACGTGGAATTGAGACGTGGGATCTGGTACGCGGTTGGTGCCTATGCGGTGTGGGGACTCTCGCCGCTGTTCTGGAACCTCGTACCCGAGATCGGGGCCATCGATCTCCTCATCAACCGGGTTATCTGGTCGGTGCCCATGCTCGCCATCGTGCTCGTCGTCACACGCAGGTGGCGGTCCATCGGGCCAAGCTATGCATCTTGGAGGTCGAGGTTGCTCACCGGTGCAGCGGCAGTGCTCCTGACAGTGAACTGGGCGTTGTTCTTGTGGTCGGTCACCAACGGCTACGTCGTGGAAGCTTCCCTTGGCTACTTCATCAATCCGCTCGTCTCTATTGCCCTGGGCGTTGTGATCCTCGGCGAACGGCTACGCCCCCTTCAATGGGCCGCGGTTGGGATCGCTGCTGCCGGCGTCGCAGGAATGACCCTACGGGTCGGGTCGGTACCGTGGATATCGCTGATCCTCGCCTTCTCGTTCGGTACCTACGGGCTATTGAAGAAGCGACCCGAGACCCCGACACCGTTGGTGTCCCTATTCGGTGAGTCGACGTTGATCGCAGTGCCGGCGCTGATCGCCGTCCTGTTCTTTCGAGAGCCCTCCGGACCTGCCCTTGGAGATTCCCTGGGAGTAACGGCATTTCTCGTGTCTACGGGGCTGATAACGATCGTGCCCTTGCTGCTCTTCGGCGCTGCGGCGAAACGCATACCGTTGTCAACCGTTGGGCTGCTCCAGTACATCGCCCCGACTCTTCAGTTCCTCCTCGGCGTGTTCCTGTACGGGGAGGTCCTGACACAGGGCAAGCTGATTGGCTTCGCGATCGTGTGGCTGGCGTTGATCCTGTACTCGTACGACAGCTTCCGAGCTCTGCGGCTCAGACCGGCGACCGTCGGTTCTGCCTAGAAGCCAGCTCACAGCTCACAGCTCACAGCTCAGCATCCCATGTCGGCCGTCGGCCGTCAGCTGTTAGCTGACGTCGGCATCGGCATTCTCAGCATCGCCCGGGGCATCCGTAGCATCGACGGCAACATCAGACACGACATCGTCGACATCCTCAATCAAGTCGTCCACCACGGCCGGAGCATTCGAGCCCTTGCGCACGCCGGCGATCACGGCATCCTGAATGCTCGCAAGTTGATCCTCACCCACCTTGCCGCCGAGTTTCGAAGAGAGAAACGCCCGGATCTCGTCATCGGACATCTGGGAGAGTTTCCTCTTCGAAACAAAAGAGACAGCGACAGACACCACGACGCACACGACGGATGCCCAAAGGATGATCTTGATGAGCTTCTTCATTGCCCTCCTCATTCTCCCCAAACGCTAATGCGGGTGGGGGACGCAGAATCCGCGACTACTCAGCGCCGCCGTTGGCGAGCCACTGGATGAAGGCATCGGCCGCATCGGCGTCAGCGGCTTCCTTGCTTTGGGTGCGGTACTTCGCAATGGCGGCGTCGAGATCCGAGCGCGTCCATGGTCCAAACGATGTGCCCGACGCTGCAAGGGCTGCCGCTGCTTCCTCGACAGTGAATCGGCCTGCGGTCACCTCACGGCCGACAACAAGGCCTGCAAGCTTCCTGCCATTCACCTCGATCCTCGTCAACCGTACGATGTCATCGAGATCGCGCACACCGCCGGCCGCAACAACGGGCTCATCGACGATCGCCACCGCCATCTCCAATGCCTCGAAGTTCGGCGGCTCGACAAGCGCATCGCGGCCCACCTCTGAAATCATGAAACCAGCAGCACCGGCCGAGGAAAGGTTGATCAACGTCTCTTCGAGATACTCACCGGATTGCTCGGTCCATCCCTTGATGACGATCTCGAGGTCAGAGCAAACGTCGAGCGACACGACGATCCGGTACGGATACTTCCTGTTGAGTTCCCAGAACAGCACCTGGTCGATCATCGGCAGCGTCCCTATGGCGACGCGCCATGCACCCATACCGAGGACCTTGG
>BTQS01000068.1:0-9247 GCA_036985995.1 Acidimicrobiia bacterium | reverse complement strand
CCCGTGTCGAGCCTCTACGAGATCGCAGAGGCGCACGGCAACGCTGAAGTGATGGTCGTCCCCGGTGGTGGTCACAGCGACCTGGAGCCGTTCGAACCCTATATAGAAGGCATCGTTGCGTTCCTTGACGCGAACCTGAGGGAAGCGGCGCGTCGATAGTGTGGAGCGCACGGTGTGGAGCGAATGTCAGGTGACGACAACCGTCTTGATGTTGAGGAATCCACGCATACCGATATGGGAGAGCTCTCGGCCGTAGCCGGATGACTTGATCCCTCCGAACGGAAGCCGTGGGTCTGACGCGACGAAGGCATTCACGAAACACGCCCCCGTTTCCAGATCGTCGCGTGTGATGCGTTCGCCGCGCTCGATATCCGTCGTGAAGACCGCCGCACCGAGACCGAACGCTGAGTCGTTGGCGATGCGGATCGCGTCCGTCTCATTGTCTGCCGTGCTGAGTCTGATCGTACCTTCGCTCAGATGTTCAGGTTCAACGCGACGGCAATGCGCTTGCGGGCTTCGTCCGGAAGCTTGAGTGTTCCGTGCTCGCGGTACAAACGGGTGACACTCTCGAGCTCGTTGATCTCGAGGGAACACTGTTCACACGTTGCGAGATGCTCGGCTGCTTGCTCTTCCTGGTCCGGAGTGAGCGCACCGTCGAGGAACTCCGGAAGGAGAAGGTCGAGCTCGTCACACGACAGTGTCATGTCAGGTACTCCTTGAGTTGCACACGGAGGGCTTCGCGAGCTCGCGCGAGTCGCATCTTGACTGCCGATTCCGACACCTCGAGAACCTTCGCGACTTCCTTGGTCGACAGGCCCTGGATGTCACGAAGCGTGAACGCGGCCCTGACAGGCTCCGACAGTTCGAGCATCGCCCTGTCGAGCTGGGCAACGAGATCCATCGTGATGACCGATGCCTCTACTGACTCTGGTGCTGGAAGGTCCACGAACGTCGCGCTGTGAGGGTCTGTCACGTCGTCGCGTCGCTTCCTCGAGATCGCGATCGCCTCCCGGTATCCGATGCGGTAGATCCAACCGGCGATGGGGCCGTCGCCGCGGTAGGACGGCAGCGCCTTGATCACCTTGATGAATGTCTCTTGGACCACGTCCTCTGCGAGATGCCTGTCTCCGAGGATCCGGTACCCGAGTGTGTACGTGGCATCGGCGAACTCCTCGAACAGCTCAGCGAGTGTGCGGTTCTGGTCGGATTGTCGCTTCAGCGTCTGCATCGCGGCTGAGTGTATTGGCTTCGGCTGTTTCGTGTCGCCGTTTCGTTGGCGGCTCGCATGCGATCATCGAATGGACGATGTGTTGTCCGGGATCGTTGTATGTGTGGTGACCGTGATCACCATGCCAATCGGGAGCAAGGCTGTGCGGGAAAGCCTTGCCCCCGTGTTGCTGGGTCGCCGCGTGGCTAAGAGATGAACGCGCGATGCGTCCCCCTCTGGCGCGGTTGACATGGTGATCACGATCTGACCAGATCCGATAGGGCGAAGGTTGCGGCCGCTATCGCGAAGATCCAAAGCACCGGAATGGAAGCAGCGAATGCCGCAACGGCGAACGCGCCGGCGACTGCCAGCCGAAGCGTTCGATCGGTGGACGAGATCGTCCCACGAGTCCGGGTTCCGGATCTCGCTGTCTCGAAGATCTTGGTGATCTCGCCGCGAGATCGGGCTCCGACGAACCTTCCGACCTCGGTGCTTCTGTGGACGGCCACCAGCGTTGGTACACCCTTGACCCGGTACCGCGCCACAGTCTCGCGATCTGCGGTCGTGTCCAGCTCTCTAAAGTGAACCGCCCCATCGAATGATGCCGCTATGTCGTTCGCCATCGGCCGCATCGCGCTGCAGGTGGGGCAATGTGGCGAGGAGAACAAGAGAACCTCTGCATCGTGGGATCGGGAGGTCATGGGAATTCGATCTCGACAGGTGACTATGCGGTGATCTTCGGGGTCTCACGCTTCGTGCCGGTACGGAAGGTCGCATAGATGGGACACCAGCCGACGAGAGCCGTAACGAGCAGAACGACTCCGATCACGGCCATGATCCATGCGCCGACGCCGCCCACGGCCGCGAATCCTCCGACGATGAGTGCGACGCCGGCGATGATCCGCACAATACGGTCCCAGCTTGCCTCGTTGCCCTTCATAGTGTCCTCTCCTTGGTGTGTGTCAGGGTTACTCGATGAGAATGACGCGTAGCGACGCCGATCGGTCACATGGAATTCGGGTCTTCAGTTTCCCCCGACAGCAGAAACGCAGAAGGCCCCCGGAGGACCTGGGGGCCTTCTGGCTGGGTCGTGCCTTCCGTCAGATATTCGATGTTTCTGGTTCCGGGTTCCAATGTTCCGGCACCGTCACGAGGACATCATCGTCGATCTTGGCCTTGGCTGCCCAGAACAGTCCCGCTCCTGTGAACAATGCTGTCAGACCGATCCCTGCGAGCAGGGCGGCCACCCCAAGGGCGAGTTGAAGGGTCGATGCCGTTACCACACCGACACCAAGTTCACCGAAGAGACCATGGACCGTTCCGCTCCACGCCTGAGACCGTGCCGGGCCCTCAATCGGGTGCTTGCGGTCGAATCCTGTCCAGTAGCGGCCGTCAACGGCGAATTCGTACGTGCCGGCGGGGAACGTCTCGCCTTTGTACTCGGCGTCTTGTGCCAGTACGACGGTCTGGGTGCCTTCGAGCACGTGATAGCCGATCGTCGCCATCTGGAACATGTACTCCGTAGCCGTGTTCACAAGTGGATCGTTGGGATCGAGATCCGATGCCACGACCGGGTATTTCCAGTCGTCGACGAGCAGCGACATGATCGCGTCGGCACCCTCTGTGGTGCCTCTATCGATCAGTTGCCCCTGGTCGTTGTAGCTCAGCGTGACGTTCTGTGCCTCACTGAACGCCTGGAGTGAGCCATAGCCGTCCCGAACCTGGGTATAGGCGTATGCACCAGCGAACACGAAGATAAGGCCGATCACCGCAAGTGCGATACCGAGCTTTCGTAGCCGGTTTGCCATTGCTTCCCCTTTCTAGGAGTGTTTGTGAAAGTTTTCACAAACTATCTTCTTGGCTACTGCCATCATACCGTGATTTGTGGCTAATGCATAGACCCGGACTATGGAATTAAGGAATATGTGCTCGGTTGATGGGTCTCGGATTCGTTGAACGTGATCGGCCACTCACCCAGAGCGAATGCGACTGCGGAGGGCGTGCGGATCGCAGTCGTCGGGAAGAAGGGGACGGGGATATCGTTCGGACCGATGAAGAGTTCGATCTCGGTGCAACGAGCGATGAGCCCTCGATCGGCGTTACGGAACTGGCCCAATTTCGACGGCCTCCTCGTCCCAGGCTCGATCGGCCCAAACGAAGAATCCGAAGGCGAGGATGCCTGTGATCGCAGCGGAAACGGCGAACGGAGTGATCGTGCCGTTGAATGCGCGGTCGATGAGAGATCCGATCATGGATCCACCGAGTATGGAGACCATGCCGATGACCGCCGACGCAGTCCCTGCCATCGATCCCATGGGGATCAGTGCGGCTGAGTTGAGGTTCGGCAGGAGAAGCGCATATACGCCGAGGAGGGGTGCGAGCATGACCGCGAACACGGCGAATGGCGGTGAGCCGCCGGTGAAGATCGCCATCAGAGCGAACACGATGCCACCCGCGAGATACAGTCCGAACGCGATCCGCAGCATCGTGCGCAGGTCGAGCCGGTTCAGCAGATGGTTGTTGAGCAAGATGGCCGCGCCGAGGAATGCCGCGAATCCGGAGAAGATCAGTGGGAACCAGTCGGCGAGGCCGAACACGTCACCGATGATGAGCTCCGACGACGCCAGATACGAAGCGAAGAAGCCGAACACGAAAGCCTGAGCGAGCGTGTATCCCATCGTCAGGCGGTTCCTCAGGACGAACCCGACAGCGGCGCCGAGTTTCGCGAGGTCGAGTTGGATCCGCCGATCAGGCATCAGTGTCTCCGGGAGGCGGGTTGTCCATAGGAGAACGCTCACCCCTGCGACGCCGACGAAGACGTAGACGTACCTCCACGTGGATGCGGTACGTACGGCTGCACCGATGCTCGGAGCGACCAGCGGCACGAGGAGGAAGATCGCCAGGATCAACGACATGACCTTCGCCATCCGATGGCCTGTGTAGAGGTCCCGAACGGTCGACAGCGCAACGACCCTTGCACCGGAAGCTCCGATGCCGATCACGAAACTACTTGCGTAGAGAACACCGAGAGCAGGAGATATCGCCGCGCCAACAGTCCCGAGGATGTACGTGGTGATTCCGGCGTAGAGGATGACCTTGCGACCGAGCGCATCCGAGAGGGGACCCCAGAGGAGTTGCCCGATCGCGAGGCCCATGAGCGCGAACGTGATGACGGGCGCCACGGCATTCGAGTCCGAGGCCAACCCGAACTGATCCCGTATGTCTCCGAAAGAGGGCAGCGTGATATCGATGGCGAGCGCCGCGAGCGCCATCGTCATCGAGATCATGACAGTGAACTCGACGCGGCCGATCCTGGTCTCTGGGGAATCTGTCTCTGTATGCATAAAACGTTGCGGTGTGCAGGGATCTCCTGGCGTAGCGGCGGTCGGGGTTTCAGCCGGGTTCATCTCCGGTCGCGATCGGGAAACCCGAAATCGACCAGTCGCTCCATGAACCAACGTACAGGTCGGCGATCCCCATTCCCGCGACGGCCATCGCGAGGATGTTGTGGCAGGCCGTGACGCCACTCCCGCATTGGGAGATCACCAGCTCCGCGTCCGTGATCCCCGCTGCCTCGAAGCGTTGCTTCAGTGTGTCCGCCGGAAGGAGCGTGAGATCATCGTTGAGGTTGTCGGTCAACGGCATCGACAGAGCACCCGGGATGTGTCCTGCCTTCGGATCGACCGCCTCCTCTTGTCCCCGGTAGCGCTCCCGACTCCGTGCATCGATCACGATGCGAGGATCGGACCGGTTCGCAACAACGCCCCGATCGACGGTGCGCGACCAATTCTTCGTGGCGAATCCCCCTGTCCGCTGTGGCGTGTTGGCTCCGGTGATGGATCCACCAGCATTCGTCCACGCCTGGATTCCCCCGTCGAGGACGAACGCACGACGATGCCCCTGGTTCATGAGCATCCACCACAGCCGCGATGCAACCGCACCACCACTGTCGTCGTATGCAACAACGGTCGTTGACTCTGTGATGCCGAGTGCGGCACACGTTTCACCGAACGCCTCTGGCGTAGGCAACGGATGACGTCCCGGTCCCTTCGCTCCGGAAAGGTCGTCGTCGAGCGATGCGTAGAGTGCGCCCGGAAGGTGGCCTTCGCTGTAGGCGTGGTGCCCGGCATCCGGGTCGGTGAGATACCAGCGGCAATCGACGATCACGAGATCAGGATCGTCGAGTCGCTCGACAAGTTCGTTGGGTGTCATCAGCGGGCCGGCCACATGTGCAACCTAACCGCTCTGTAGGCTGGCCGCATGACAACGGTGCACCTTGTCGACGGTACCTATGAGCTGTTCCGCGCTCACTTCGGGGCCCCACCTCGCACGACGGCGGACGGGTGGGAGATCGGCGCGGTTCACGGTTTCATGTCGTCGATGCTGTCGCTACTCGCCGAAGATGGGGTCACTCACGTCGGTGTGGCGTTCGACTCGGTCATCGAGTCGTTCCGCAACGACATGTTCGATGGGTACAAGACAGGCGAGGGCACGCCGCCGGAGCTCTACGCCCAGTTCCCCGTCGCCGAACGGGCAATGGAAGCGCTCGGCGTTGTCGTGTGGTCGATGATCGAGCAGGAAGCAGACGATGGGCTCGCTGCGGCAGCGGTGAAGCTCGCGCTCGAGGTCGACCGCGTTGTGATCATGAGTCCGGACAAGGACATGGCTCAGCTCTACGGAGACCCGAGGATCGTTGGCTTCGATCGCAGAAAGGCAGCGTTCATCGATGCCGATGGTGTCCGGGAGAAGTTCGGCGTGTCACCTGAGTCGATCCCGGATTACCTGGCGCTCGTCGGCGATACGGCTGATGGTATTCCGGGTCTTCCCGGGTGGGGGGCAAAGTCGACGGCCACGGTGCTTGCGAGATACGGGCACCTCGAAGCGGTCCCGGCGTCCGACGACGAATGGGATGTGAAGGTACGTAGCGCGACCAGGCTGGCAGCGACGTTGCGCGAGAGCATGGAGGCTGCACGTCTGTACCGGGACCTTGCAACGTTGCGTACCGACGCCCATATCCCCCAAGGTCTCGACGAGCTGGAGTGGAGAGGCGTCCATCGCGAAGCGTTCGTAGCGCTGTGCGACGAACTCGACTTTCGAAGTATCCGGAATCGTCCATCGCGGTGGTTTGGAGAGTAGTGAGGTCAGGTCATCCCAAAGAGGTGGACGTCTCTAGCGCTGTGCGGTCAGTAGCCGACTGCCGTCGTCGTCGAACAGGTCGAGGGTTTGATCCTCGACCCGATAGGCCGTCGACCGTTCCAGCGCAGTGAGCACCCGGGCTTCCTGATCCATCAAGCCGTCTGGACTCGAACAGAACATCTCTGTGACTGAGAGCGAACGTATGTCGATCGATCCCTCTTCGGCCGAATACGTGCCGCTGAAGGAGTTGCAACCAGTCGTGCCCGACACGGCCGACTCGTCCTGGAACACGAGCATTGGCACCGTATCACCGAGCGTCGAAAGGACACCACCGTTCTGGTCGTTCACGGCGATGACCGTCCACTCGGTGCCGGCGAGGTTCTGATCGGTACGTACGAGTTGGATGACCGTTTCTCCAAGGCTGAGGAGGTCGATGCCCTTGTCGGTCATTTCCCAGGCATCCACCGTCTGGAGGAGACCGAGGTAGGTACTCTCTTGGTCCATCACGCCGGGCGGCCCCAGACACGCCATCAGAGTCGATACCAGAGGTCCAAATGACACGGCAGAGCCGTTGACCGAGATGTCGCCTCCGTACTGGTTACATCCGGCAATCCCGCCGATCCGGTCTTCGGTGATCGTCGCGGTGAGCGATGTGCCTGCCAGAGGCGCCGACAGGGTGCCCGACCCGTCTGAGATGGAGGCAACCTCCCAGCTGCCGGAGAGTTCATCGGTCACGGAGCCTCCTGAGCATGCGGCAGCGATCAAGGCCATCACGATTGCAACCGCACTGATCTTCATGATGGTTCGACGGTAGCGATACCAACCTTGGTTCCTGCATACCTGTTGTGTCCGGGAGAAACCCGATACGCGGTAGTGGGGGACAGCGTTCAGTCCGTGGAGCCGACCGTGTCGAGACCGATCGCGTCTGTGATCTGTTCGTGAAAGACGAACTCGGGGTAGGCAGATCCTCCGTGTTCTGAGTGATCGAGTCCCACGCGTTCCTCCTCTGGCGAGACACGTACCCCTATCGTGATATCGATAGCCCTGAACACGGCATAGGACGTTGCGAACGCCCATACGATGATTGCGAGTGCCCCAATGAGCTGTATCCCGATCGTCGCATCGCCGGTGAACAGTCCCACAGCGATGAGTCCCCAGAGTCCGGCAGTGGCGTGAACCGAGATGGCTCCAACCGGGTCGTCGATTCCGATCCGCTCGATGAAGATCGCAGAAAACACCATGATCACGCCTGCGACGAGGCCGGTGAGCACCGCCGCCCCGAACGAGAGGCTTGCGGCACCCGCGGTCACGCCGACGAGGCCGGCGAGAACGCCGTTGAGCGAGAAACCCACATCTGGTTTTCCTTTGACGAACCAGGCGGTAATCATCGCTGATAGCGCGCCGGCGCAGGCCGCGAGTGTCGTCGTGACGGCAGGCGTTGCAATGTCCTGACCGACCGCGGCCAATGTCGATCCTGCATTGAAGCCGTACCAGCCGAACCACAGGATGAACACGCCGAGGGCGCCATGGGTGACCGAATGCCCCGGTATCGGTCTTGGCTTCCCCTCGGCGGTGTACTTCCCGAGGCGGGGGCCGACAACTATGGCTCCTGCCAAAGCGGCGACACCGCCGAGCATATGAACGACGCCTGAACCGGCGAAGTCAACGAACCCGATCGAAGCTAGCCATCCACCACCCCAGGCCCAGTGCGACACGATCGGATACACCAGGCCGGTGAAGAGCGTTGTGTAGACGAGATATACAGAGAATTTCACTCGGCCGGCGACCGCGCCCGAGACGATCGTCGCAGCGACCGCGGCGAACACGACCTGGAAGAACCATTCGCCCGCCCTCGATGAATCGTTGAAGAACCAGACGTCGCCGTATCCGATGAACCCACCGAGGGATGATCCGCCGTACGCGAAAGCGAATCCGAATGCCCAGTACACGAGTCCGCCCACGGAGAAGTCCATGAGGTTCTTCATGATGATGTTGCCTGCGTTCTTTGCACGGGTGAACCCCGCCTCGACGAACGCGAACCCTGCCTGCATGAACATGACGAGGACCGCCGCGACAAAGAGCCACACCGCATCGAGCGAAGAGCTGACGTCTGCCACCGATGCTCCCCCTTGTGCCAGAGCGCTGTTCGCCAAGGGTCCGGCGATGAGGAACACCGCGAAGGTCGTCGCCACCATCACTCGTTGTTGCATGTGTACCTCCGAGGTTGTCTGCCTTCGTCACACGGTACGATCCGCGTATTTCGCGACCGTTACCTGCTGGTTACGGCATGCATACGAGTTGGTTTCGGCGATGTTTCCGGGGATAGACGACAGCCGTAAGCCGACAGTCGACGGCTGACGGTCGATAGGAGCTCCGAGCCTGCTGAACTACTTGCCATGTCAGTCATCAGCGTCGAGAACCTCGTCAAGTCCTACGGCGACGTAGATGCTGTGCGCGGCATCGACCTGTATGTGGACACGGGCGAAGTTTTCGCCCTCCTCGGTCCGAACGGAGCAGGCAAGTCCACAACTGTAGAAATCCTCGAAGGTCACCGAACGAAGACGTCCGGGAATGTCACGGTACTCGGATTCGACCCGACGGAGCGAAGCCGCGCCTACAGGGAACGTATCGGCATCGTTCTCCAGGAAACCGCCGTCGAAGAACAGTTGACTGTTTCTGAAGCCATCGACATCTACGGATCGATGTATCCGAACAGGCGGCCGACCGGACAACTGATCGAGATCGTCGGCCTCGAAGACAAGACGGACGCGAGGATCAAGACACTCTCTGGTGGACAGCGCCGCCGACTCGAGCTCGCGCTCGGTATCGTTGGTGACCCGGACCTCATCTTCCTCGATGAGCCGACCACCGGTTTCGATCCCTCCGCCAGACGGCAGGCGTGGA
>BTQS01000067.1:0-9671 GCA_036985995.1 Acidimicrobiia bacterium | reverse complement strand
CTTGGGCTGACACGCACGGTGAATCCCGGGGCAGGGTTCCTGCACGATGGGAGGGCGCGCACCATCGAGGAGGCGATCCTCTGGCATGGAGGCGAGGCAACTGCGTCTCGCGACGGATTCACTGCCTTGTCTGGTGTGGATCGTGAGCGCGTGCTCATCTTCCTCAAGTCACTTTGAGCTGTTGGCGCTCAGCCGACGACCGTGAACTGCACCCGCGCTGCTTCGGCCACGTTCGGACCAACGACATTTTTGACCATATCGACATGGTCCGGGTTCGAGGCGTATGTTCGGTAGTCCTCGACTGAGGCGAAGTCGGAGACGACGGCGTAGTCCCATGCCCCATCCGTGATGCCAACGTCGCGTCCGGAAGCGAATGTGACGATCTCATCGACGATGTCGGGGAGCGTGGCTAGAACGTCGTCGATGTGATCGATCGTCTCGTCGGTGACACCCTCTTTGAAACGGAACAGAGCGACGTGTCGGATCATGATGAAGCTTCCTCCTCGGTTGAAGGCGGTGGCGGGAAATCACCTGCTGCAGGGAGCATTGCAGGGATCGGTCGTTTGACCAGTTGCTCGACCTCGCGAGACACACGGATCAGCGAAGCGAGTGAGACGCCGTGGTCGAAACCTCCGCGGTTGAGCATGTACACGAGATCATCGGTAGCGATGTTGCCCGTTGCGGCTGGTGCGAACGGACAGCCACCGATGCCGCCCACCGAAGCATCGATCGTCGTCACCCCCGCTTGGATCGCGGCGTATGCGTTCGCGATGCCCGTGTTACGGGTGTCGTGGAAGTGTACGCGCAGTGGCATGTTCGGTACCGCGCCCTTGACAGCGTTGAGGCGCTCCGTGACGGACCAGGGGTCGGCGACACCGATCGTGTCTGCGATAGCGAGTTCGTCTATGCCTGTCGCTGCAACCCCGGCCACCGTTTCGAGGAGACCCGCGAGAGCCACCTCACCCTCGAACGGGCAGCCCCAAGCGGTGCCGACGGTCGCCGTCACCGAGACGCCGTGTTCGCGGGCGTCGGTTGCGATCGATGCGAGTACATCGATCGACTCGGAAGTATGCACACCCTGGTTCTTCAGGTTGAACGTGTCGGATGCGAACAGCGGCACGTTGACCTCGTCGATCCCGCTGCCGGCGGCCCGCAGCCATCCGCGCCAGTTCATCACGAGCCCGATGTAGCTGACAGCGTCGCGTCGCTCGATGCCCGCCATCACGGCCTCGGCGTCTGCGAGCTGAGGAACGTACTTGGGATGTGCGAAAGAGACGGCCTCGATCCGTGTGATACCCGAGTCGACGAGGTGGTCGATGAGCGAGAGCTTGTCCCCGGTGCTCAGGATCACGGATTCGTTCTGCAGCCCGTCTCTCGGACCGACCTCGACGATCTGGATTTCGGTGGGCATTGTCCCTCGCAGGTGCGTCCGGGTGGGCTCCGTGCCCGGTACCACGCAAGTGGTCACCCTACCGTGAAGTGGTCCGGTCGCACGACGGTACGATGGCGCCTTCCTCATGAAAGGTTGGGCGTTGGGACGCCAAGGCATCGACCCGGATCGGTTCAAAGACATGATGTCGAGTGTTGCCGCAACCGTGACGGTTGTGACGTGGTACGCCGGGGACGAACCGCTTGGTATCACGGTGTCGGCGTTCAGTTCGGTCTCCGTTGTACCTCCAATCGTCCTTGTGTGCATCGACAAGGTGTCGACTTCGTTGGAAGCGATACTCGCTGCGGACGGGTTCACGGTGAACTTCCTCGACGACGCATCGAGTGACGTGGCAGTGACGTTCGCCACGAAGGGGGCCGACAGGTTCTCAGCGGTTGGGTGGTCCCCACCGTCCATCGATGGAGCAGGACCTGTACTCGACGTCGCCTACGGGGTGTTCGAGTGTGTGACGATCGAGCGGCTCGAGATGGGCGACCACTGGGTCATCTTCGGTCGTGTCGACGCCGGCGGACGCACCGACGAGGTGTGCTCCCCGCTGATCTACCTGGCGAGGCAGTACGTCCGCACCGAGCCCATCTAGGCGTCTGGCGTAGAAAACGGCAATATGCTGCCGTTTTCTACGCCAGACGCCTAATGGGGGTTGATGCCGCCGCGGCCGAGGTTGATCCACGTCGTCTTGAGATGTGTGTACTTGTCGAGGGCGTGAAGGGACTTGTCCTTCCCACCGAAGCCCGACTCCTTGTACCCGCCGAACGGGGCCGCGATACCCGAGGTGTCGAAGTTGTTGACCCACACCGTGCCCGCCTGGAGCGCAGCTGCCATCGTGTGCGCCCGTGCGAGGTTCGACGTCCACACGGCGGCCGACAGCCCGTAGCGGGTGTCGTTGGCGATCGACAGCGCCTCTGCATCGTCATCGAACGGGATGATGCTGAGCACCGGGCCGAAGATCTCATCGCGTGCGATGTCCATGTCGTTGCGGACATCGGCGAAAACGGTCGGCTCGATGAAGTAGCCGCCCGTCTCGGCAAGCGCGCGACTGCCACCCGCCACGAGCCTTGCTCCCTGGTCAACGCCCCGCTCGATGTAGCCGGTGACCCTGGCGAGCTGGGTGTCATCGACGATCGGTCCTGCCTTGGTCGCGGGATCGAGCGGGTTACCAGGTTGCCAGGAGCCTGAGAGCACCCCGACCCGGTCGACGACCTCGTCGTAGATGGCACGCTCAACCAGGAGCCTCGAGCCTGCGATGCACATCTCGCCCGTGTTCCAGAAGATAGAGACGCCGACGGCGCCGATCGCGTACCCGAGATCCGGCGCGTCGGCGAAGATGATGTTCGGCGTCTTGCCACCTGTCTCGGCCGACACCCGTTTCATGTTGGACCGTGCCGAGTACTCGAGGAACAGCTTTCCGACTTCTGTGGACCCCGTGAATGTGAGCGCATCGACGCCGGGGTGAAGTCCGAGCGCCCTGCCTGCCGTCTCGCCGAAGCCCGGCACCACATTGAGTACCCCCGGTGGAATCCCTGCCTCGAGCGCAAGGTCCGCAACGAGGAGTGCGGACAGGGGCGACTGCTCTGCCGGTTTGAGGACGACGGAATTCCCTGCCATGAGCGCCGGCGCCAGCTTCCAGGAGTTGATCATCAGCGGGAAGTTCCAGGGTGTGACCGCCCCGACGACACCGACCGGTTCCCTGGTGATGAGGCCGAGGGCGTCGGGCCCGCTCGGCGCGATCTCGTCGTACAGCTTGTCGGCTGCCTCGCCGTACCACGCGTACGTCGCCGCTGCTTGCCCAACGTCGACACGTCGCGAGTAGCGGATGGGCTTGCCGACGTCGAGTGTCTCGAGGAGTTGTAGCTCCTCGCCGTTGGATTCGATCAGCTCCGCGAGCTTGATCAGCGCCCGGCCTCTGTCCCTGGGGGCGAGTTTGGACCAACGACCGTCCTCGAACGCGGTTCGGCCTGCCCGTACAGCCGCGTCGATGTCCTCGGTTGCCCCCGATGCCACGTCAACGATTGTCTCGCCCGTGGCTGGATTGATGGTGGCAAACCGGCTCCCCGAATTGGCTTCACGCCATTCCCCGTCGATGAGCATGTCACTTCGAGGTGCGATGGCCTGTGCAGCCTCAGCCCATTCCTCGAGAGTCTTGGTTGTCATGTTCGTTCCTCCACTATGCGGTGCCACCTGAGCCGCATCACAGCCGACCGGTCGGGTTCGGTGCCCAGATCCAACAGATCGAGATCGGTCGTGCCATCGCCGTTCATGATCCACTCGATGTGCCTGACCAGGGTGCCCCCCACCCAGTCGGGGAAAAGGGAGAGCTCGACGTGATGGTGCACCTGGTCGCCGAGGATCTCGTATCTGCCTGCGTAGGTCAGATATCCGGCTGCCGCAGACGCCCGCTCGAGCGCGGTTGCCTCGTTGAAGGATCGGGTTCCCATTGCCTCCCTGCCCGATTTCATGAGGGAAGCCACCATTCGGCCTTCGTCTGTGTAGGTGATCAAACCGGACGCTTTACCTCCAAATGGACGTATGACCCGTCCATTCCCCATGGTGACGGTCCAGTCCACGAGACGCCAGGTTCCTATGAGATCGTGCATCGCTTGGACACTACCTGCGTGGACGTGCTTGCGGAATGGCCGGACTCCCAAAAGCGCTTTCCGGGTCCGGACCGGTCTCACATCGTCCGGGCTTGGTCAGTCCTGGCCGGAAGTCTCATCCGTCGATGGCGGTTGATCTCTCGTTGGCGCCGGGTCCGATCTGGTGGTGTCGGTCGGCTGCTCGTCCGTTGTTGGTGCCGGGTGTGAACCGGTGGTATCGGTCGGCCGCTCATCCGTGATCGTTGCTGTGGTCGTAGGGGTGACGTCATGGAGCGGTTGGGTATCCACCGTGGGTCGATCCTTCTCGGTATCGGTGACTTTCGCATCGGTAGGTGCCTCGTGGGCGCGACGGACATCGGTCACGCGGTCGGTCAATCGGTCGAGTTGATCGCGAAGCGGGTGGTCCCTGGGAAGCGGGTCGACAGCTATGGAGGCATCGGTGATCGCCTTGTCGATCACGAGCTGATCCGTCTGGCGGTCTATCAAGACTGCCAGCTCGTCGACTCTGTGGGTGGCGACAACGTCCGAGTCCACGAGACCAACCACCTGCTCGGTCGCTTGTTTGATGGGATAGAGCGCGTCGCCCGGAAGTGCGCCGTTGGACGCGAGCGCCGCAGCGGGAATCACGAGCACGCCGGCGGCGAGGATCAAGGCCGTCCGCCACCGTCGACGGCGTCGAGGGGCAGGAACGAAATCAACGAGTGCCTGGTCGATTTCCGCGCGCTGGCGGGACGTGACGGTTTCGTCCATCGGCTCGCTCAGGCCCTCGCGCATGCGGATGTACAGATCGTTCACGACCCACCGCCTTCGTTCGTCAATGCCTCGCGTAGTCGGCCTTCTGCACGCCTCGCTGTCGCAAAGACGGCGGCCCGGCTCACACGCGTGACGTGCGCTGTCTCTGCACCCGACAGCCCGACAACATGTCTCAGAAACATCACCGTTCGCTGTTGTTCGGTCAGGAGGCCCATCGCTGCCTCCAGATCGGGGTCGAGGACGTGGGTGACGTCGGCTGGGGCCGGCGTGTCCGGCAACGTCGCAACGGGCGTCTCGGGTCGGCGCTCGCGTCGACGGATCTCGTCGAGACAGTTGTATCGGACACTGCGATAGAGCCAGGCACGAAGCGAGCGACCATCGCCCTTGATCTTGTCCGCAGACTGGACGAGTTCGAGAAACGTCTGTTGGACGGCATCTTCGGCAGCCTGGCGTTCCCGAAGCAGGTTGCGGGCGAACGCGAACAAGGGGTCTGCCATCTGTTCGTGGAGTGAAGCGAACGCGGCGCGACTCCGCTCGCGGACTCCTTGCACGAGTTCGTCGAGCGGGGTCGAATCCGTACTCGCATACCTAGTCCTTGACAAACGTGTCTCGCGCATACCGATCATGATCCACAACGTCGTGTGGGTGGATGTCGTTCCTCACCTGACAGTCCTTGATTCGGTTCCGAAGGGGCATGCCTGTAGGCCGGTCATCGGATATGCGGATGGCCATGGCGTCTGTCTGTGACACGGTGGTCGTGTCGTCTGTCTGTGACACGGTGGTCGTGTCGTCTGTCTGTGACGGGGTGGTCGTGTCGTCTGTCTGTGACGGGGTGGTCGTGTCGTCTGTCTGTGACGGGGTGGTCGTGTCGTCTGTCTGTGACGGGGTGGTCGTGTCGTCTGTCTGTGACACGGTCCCCGGCCTTGTCTGTGACACGGTCGACGGGTCTATCGGTCACTCGATCGGTCACGTGGTCCGTCACTGTGTCCGAGACCCTGCCGGGCGCCTGCTCAGCGTCCCCCACTGTGTCCGTACTCGATGCGAGAGCAGCAGATGGCAATATCAGCGCACCGACGGCCACGAACGAAATGAGTATTCGCCTCATGAGCATTCTCCTTGTTGTCGCTCACGAGTAGAGACGCCGCTCGACACCGAAATTGGACGCACGATCGCTGATTCCTCGTTTTGCGTACGTGCCCGAGGTGCTGATCAAGATCGAGAGCCCCGTACCATCGCTCTGTCCCTGGCCCGGGCATGTCGGAGGCAGCCTTGAACACCAGAGCCGTGTCGCTCACTGTTGTCGCGTTCCTACTTGGCGCATTCGCCGCAGGGGGGATCGGCGTACGGGTGATCCGTGAAGTCAGCACCGCGGATGCCGCGACCTCTCTGCCGCGGTCTGCAACGTCGACGACCGCCGCAACATCGCGGTTCTATCAGGTCGACCCGAATGAAACGCTCATCTCGTCGACAGCACTCGTACCGTCATCGATCGAAGTAACGGGCGACGGTCTCGCGATAGCGTACGACCTGGTCTCGCTTGCGCCCAGGCAGAGCGTTGCCTTTCCTAACTCCGAGTCAGTCGTTTTCGAAGAGGACATGTCCGCCGTCTATCCGAGGCGGTGGGTCATCGATACGCCGCGCGGATCGATCGAGGGAGGACCCGCGAACGTAAACGCGCGGGTCGCGCGGTTTGACGTCGTCGACGGCTTCTCGATGGATGAGGTCGAGTCCATACGCATCGTTGAGGCACTCTCCCCGTACTCAGTGGAGGTTCCGGTGACTCTCTCTGACGCCGACCCGATCGCTGAGGTAGTTCCAGGTGTCACCATCAAATTGTTGAATGTATCGGACCAGGGATCATCGACCATCGTGCAGGTGGCGATCGACATCGAGGACCCGGAGGTCGCCGACTTCTTCGTATCCGGGGACGGACCGGGTTGGAGGTCGTCGGTGCTCGAAGCCGAGGGTGGGCGCCGTGTGACCCTCACCTGGACAGCAGGCCCGTTGCCTGCCGAAATTCCGTTACTGGCCACAGGTTCCGTGTGGATCCCGCTCGTCGGCCCGTTCGACGTGTCTCTCGAGGGTGTGCGATGAGTGACGACACGCCTAAGCCGGACTACAGCGAACTGCTGTCGTCTCCGTACGATCCGGAGCCGGACTACAGCGAGGGTGACTCGGCGATCCCATGGAGGCCGCCTGTGATCGCCGCGATCCTCGGAGCGCTCGCCGTGGCCACGTTCACGGTATATGCGATCGTCACAGGTCCGGCATCGGAGCAGGAGGCCGATGAAACGGTTTCCACGGTCGTTGTTGCGTCGGCACCGGAGAAATCCGATGGTTTGCCCCCCGGCTACACACCGATCGCTCAGGATGTCGGGGTGAGAGTCGAGGCAGTGACGACTTCTCCGAGAGCCACGACGTTCGCAGTGTCGAGTGCGGTCGCCGGCTCGGCGGATCCATCCGAAGTGTCGCCGGTCGACGTGGCCTATTGGGAGATCGAGGGCGTCGGCGGAGTCGTGCCGATGGTTCGCCAGTACGGTGGAGCCGCAGCCATACCGGGGGATCCTCGGCACGGAGCCTCCGGTATCTCTACCAGCCCGACGGGGAACCTGACCGTGGAGTTCCCACCCGATGTCACCCTGACCGACGCGAGGCTGCTCGCCTACGTCGCCGATGGAGTGATCGAGAGGTCGAAGTCCATTGAACTTCCGGCAGATACAGCCAGCGAAGTCACCGACGTGCGCATCGACATGGGGGCAGGGACGGTGGTTGTCATCGAATCTCTCATCGTCGGTGATGGGTGGGGTCACGTTACGTGGAGGGTCGATGGCGGGGCCACCGCCCGGCTCGATGCCATCGTGAGTTTCGTTGGGACGAGCGGGTCTGTGGTTGAACACCCGCACGGGACTCTTCCGCTTGAAGGGCCGTTCACATACAGAGGGAGCGACCGACTTGCCAATTGGGAATCGGCGTCCAGCGAGAACACCCTGGCCCCCGCGATCGTCGTCGAGTTCCGTGTTGCGGTTCCCGAGCGTGTTTCCGATCCGATCGTCCTCGAGCTACCTGCGGAGGGCTGATCTCATTCCTGCCCACGTCGTAGGCTGGGGTGAAGCCGACTCATGGAGGTCTCGTGTTCGATTCTGCTGAACTCGCCGTTCAGGGCGCGCTCGACGCGGGAGCCGCATACGCGGATGCGAGGGTCGTGGTTTCGAGGGCCGAGGCCATCAACGTGCAGAACCAAAACCTGTCCCATCTCGATAGGTCCGAGCACGCAGGCATCGGTGTGCGAGCCCTCATCGGGTCGTCGTGGGGGTTCGCCGCGACCGCCGATCTGGACCCCGGAGCGGTCCGAGCCGCAGGTGAGCGTGCTGCCGCCATCGCGAAGGCGTCCGCTCTCGTTCCCGGACCTTCCATGGAGTTCGCCGATGTTGTGGTGACCCAGACGACATGGGAGACGCCGTACACAGAGGACCCTTTCGCTGTGTCGCTCTCAGAGAAAGTCGACATGCTCGTCAACGTCACGAAGACGATGCAGGATGTCGAAGGGATCGGGATCGCTACGGGGAAACTGACCTTTTGGGATACGAACAAGTGGTTCGCGTCGTCCCAGGGGCACCGGATCCATCAGCATCTCGTCGAGTCGGGAGGCGGCTATGACGCCACCGCGATCGGTGAGCACGAGACGCAGCGTCGGTCGTATCCCCAGTCGTTCGGTCAATACGAGACGGGAGGGTACGAAACCGTGCGTGCCTGGGACTATGAGGCGAACGCGCAACGGATCGCAGAGGAGGCCGCCGCACTCCTGACCGCCGACGAGATGGAGGAACGTGAGACGGCCCTGATCCTCGAAGGCTCTCAGCTCGCCCTACAGATCCATGAGTCGGTTGGGCATGCCATCGAGCTGGATCGGATCCTTGGATGGGAAGCCGCATTCGCTGGGACGAGCCACCTCGAACTCGCCAATCTCAACACCCACCGGTACGGATCCGAACTCATGAACATCACGGCCGACGCCACCCTTCCCGGAGCACTCGGAACGTTCGGCTACGACGACGAGGGAACCCCGGGGCGCCGTGTCGACATCGTCAAGGACGGAATCTGGGTCGGTGTGCTGTCCGGGCGAGATTCTGCGGCGATAGCAGGGTTGTCTCCGGGTGGGATGGTTCGAGGTGACGGATTCCACCGTCTTCCGATGGTCAGGATGACCAACGTTGGGCTGATCCCGGGCGAAGGGACGTACGATGACATCATCGCCGACACTGAAGATGGCGTGTACATGGCGACGAACCGTTCCTGGTCGATCGATGACAAGCGGCTCAACTTCCAGTTCGGGTGCGAGATCGCCTGGGAGGTCAAGAACGGGAAGCTAGGGAAGATGTTGAAGAACCCGACGTACACGGGGATTACGCCCCGGTTCTGGGGAAGCCTCGATCGGCTGGCAGGTGAGACGGATTGGGTCCACTGGGGGACGCCGAACTGTGGAAAGGGTCAACCGATGCAGGTCGCCCATACGGGGCACAGTGCTGCTCCTGGTCGGTTCTCGAACGTACGGGTGGGGGTGAGGGCATGACAAGGGAGCAGCAGCTCGTCGATGCGACCCTCGAGATGATGAACGGTGGCGCTGAGGCCGAGGTCTACGCCGACGTTGGCACCTCGTCGCTCACCCGGTTCGCCAATTCGTTCATCCACCAGAACGTGTCTGAGGACGTAGCTGAGGTGACGCTCCGGATAGCCCTCGACGGTCGGGTGTCGAGTTCGACGACGACCACGACCACCCCGGACGCGCTCCGTGCCTTCGTGGATGCGACGCTCGAGACGGCAACCCAGCTGCCTGTGGATAGTGATTGGCCCGGTCTCGGCGGTCCGATCGATCC
>BTQS01000066.1:0-9728 GCA_036985995.1 Acidimicrobiia bacterium | reverse complement strand
GATCTTGACGTCGGAATCGTACGCCGAGTTGGCGTCCGCGGAGTTCCTGCCACAGCGCCCGCTCCGCCAGTGTCGGGTTGTCTCGATTCTCGCGAGCGAAACGTGTCATCCAGGTCGGTTGGGAGGCCACCTTCAACAAGTACCAAGAATTCGGTACGCGTTTCAAGAGGAGCGGGGAAGGTCTGTCCCCCTTTTCAAGGGGGACGGCAGAGGAGCGCAGCTCCGATGCAGGGGATCACGAAGCCGAGAGGCATACGTCCTGCAACACCCTCCAGGCTCGCAGACCCGCCTCGCTCGCTGCGCTCGCTTGTCCCCCCTAAAGGGAGGACCCACTTGCTGTGGCCTCCCCCGAACCCAAACAGCGGATTGAGGCTGAAGGGGGAACGGTCAACAGCCGACATCGCTCTACCCAACTGAGTCGCGTTTACGCACGTAGGAAAGTCCCGTGATACCGGCGATGACGAACAAGGCGGCCCCCAGACCGTAGAGGACCCAGTCCGGGTCCTCTGAAAGCGACCTGCCCGGTATCTGAAGCTCCAGAGACGTGATGTCGAGAAACGTCTCACCCTGGCGGGCCTCGTCGTGGTACCGCCATATGCCCGTTACCACGACCACCGGGCCGAGCATGCGGTACCGACCAGGCGGATCGAGATCGCGTCCCAACTCCGCAGGCATACGCACACCGATGCCGAAGTTCGGCCCGCGAAGCGGTCCACCCTCAACGATCGGCCGGATCGCATACGAATCGGTGTTGAGCTGGGTCCACATCCATCCGTCGCGACGGAACCCGTAGTCACCGACGAGCTCGCCGACAACCGTGATCTCCTGTCCCGCATACGCGGCGCCGTCCTCGAGAAGTTCGACGACGGAAACGGTGACGGCCTGCGCGGGAGCGGGCAGCGAAACCAACACAGCGAGGATCCCTCCGACGACGACAGCGAGACGGACACGCATCATCGACCCCGCACCAGTGAGTATGCGAATCCGATGAGAACGAAGACGGCAACGAACTCGAGCCTCCCCAGGTACATCTGGAGGATGTACGTGAGCTTCAGAAGGGCAGGCATCGCAGGGCTCGTGACACCGACGGAGAGGCCAACGTTCGCTCCGGCGCTCACCGACTCGAACAACGCCTGTTGGAGGGGGACGCCGTACGCGATCCCGATCCCGGCGCCGGTGAGGAACAGCGCCACGAACAGCAACGTCACCACCATCGCCGACCTCGCGACCTCGGGCGTCAGCCGATGCCTGCCGAACTGGTAGTAGCTGTTGTCTACGAGGGCATCTTCTGGAAGGAGATCGCCCTTCACGTCATCGACGATGGCACGCACGATCAGTCCCACACGCATCGCCTTGACGCCACCTGCCGTCGAGGACGCCATGCCACCGAGAGCCATGGCCATCGCTATGCCACCGAATGCAAGCCCCGACCACGCGACGAGTTCCGAAGACGGGACGGTCGTGAAGCCGGTGCCGGTGTGTGCGGAGAGGATCTGGAAGAACCCTTGCCTCGACAGGCCGGCGACCGACGAGTACATGCCGATGGCCGCGAGGCCGATGATCGTGAAGAACATGGTTATCCCGAACGTGGTCACGATGCTGCGGGTTTCGAGATTCTTGAGCAGCGACCACCGGTTGGGCCTATCGCGCTCATCGAGGTTGTAGCTGAGCGTCCGCCTACGGAGTCTCTTGTCGGCCCGACTCCACAGTCGGAAATGGAACCCGAATGAGAGAGCTCCCGCGACCATCAGCACAGCGGTGACACTTTCGAAGATCGCAGAGTGGTAGTACCCGATGCTCGTGCTTTGCGGTGCGAAACCGCCGGTGTCGAACGCGGCGAAGAAGATCATCAGAGCGTGGAACAGTGCACGGTGCCAGGAGAACCCGAGGATGTAGCTGGCGACCAACCCGAGGGCCGCGACGCCAACGACGAGATGGAGCAGCGACACCGCCCAGATCGCTTTGGCTGTGGATTGGACAGACGGAAGCACCCTGTCTTCACGCCCCTCGCCCTGGAACAGTGTCGTCATACCTCGACCGGCGAACAGTAAGAGCGCGGCGATGATGATGCCCTGCCCTCCGAGGAAGTGGAGCAGGTGTCGCCAGAAATTCAGGGACGAGGCAAGATGATCGAGGTCCTGGACGAGCGAAAGGCCTGTCGTAGATAGGCCAGACATCGCGTCGAAATAGGCATCGATCGCTGATCCATAGTGACCTGAGAATATGAACGGGATCGAACCGATGAGAGGCACGACCAGCCAGGTGATGGCCACGACAACCATGCCGTGGCTCCAGTCGAGATGGCGCTGATCTGCCTTGATCTTGGCGCTCGGTGGAACAGATATCTGCATGAGCGTCGTTCCGAGAACGGCGAACACGCCTGCCATGAGAATGAAGGATCCAAGAGGGTTCCATTCTCTTCCCACCAGGGCCCACACGATCGGGATACCCGACGCCGCTGCGACGGCGATGAACACACGGCCGAGTGCTGAGCCGACGGTTCTCAGATCGTCTGCCGCAGGCCGGATCAGCATCTCAGAAAATCCACAAGGCGACGACAGCTACACCAAGTGTCGCGAGGGCAAGGGTGAACATGATCAGCGCCTCGAGGAGGAACAACACCGTTCCGTCGATCGGATTCGGCACCCACACCGGTGTCGAGCGATCACCCTTCTTTCTCACGATGGGTTCCTCTGGGCGCGGAACGCACTGTGGAGGTCTCCCTCCTTGTCGACCAGGCTCGTCGCGACGACACGGTCGCCCGGGCGGATCATCGTTGGCCCCCGGGGCACGACGAGATCATCGTCGCGCTCGACAGCAACGATCACGGACGACGGTGGGATATCGACGTCCTGAAGCGGGCGGGCTTCGAACGCCGACCCGACTTCGAACTCGCTCACCGTGAGTTTCCCGTGCGCGAGCAGAACCGAGGCCTCGAGTGCGTCGACCTTCAGGTCCCGCTCCAGGACGCCGACCATCAGATCGGTGACGGCGACCGTCCTGATACCGAGCGCAGAGAAGGTGGGAGAGTTTGCAGGATCGTTGAGCCTGGCGAGTACTTTCTTCGCGCCGAGCGTTCGACCCAGCTGGGCTGCGACGAGGTTCACGTCGTCCTTGCCCGACACCGCAAGGACCCAGTCAGACCGGTGCACATCTGCACGCTTGAGCAATTCGACGTCGGTACCGTCCCCTTCGAACACGATGACACCCGTCTCGCCAACGACCTTGATGGCGACATCGTGCCTGGGCTCGATGACAGAAACGGTGTGGCCGCTTCTCGCGAGCTTGCGTGCGAGATACGAGCCGACCTTGCCACCCCCGACGACGAGCACTCTCATGCCAGCTCCGGTTCGATGTCGACGAGGTACTTACTGACTTTGCCCGTGATCCCGTGCTTGGCTGAACCCACCACGAGGTCCCCCTCTCTGAGCAAGGTATCGGGGCCCGGGATGAACGATCGACCATCTCGCATGATCGCTGCGACACGGAGGCTGTCGCGAATCTCGAAATCGCTGACCTTGACACCGTCGGCGGCGTCGCCCATGTGCATCTCGACGATCTCGATGTCGCCCGTCGAGAACGTGACGTGATAGTCGAACTCCGGCTCGACGATCTGTTCGTGAACGACCCGTGCCACGAGGTGAGCGCCCGCGACATACCGGACGTTGAGAGCCCGGTACACCTCGGCACGTGCGGGATCGTCGAGCCTCGCGATGGTCCTGGGAACGCCGAAGACCTCCTTGGCTACCTGGGCCGCCATGACGTTCGCATTGTCGTTGCTCGTGACGGCAACGAAGGCATCGGCGAACTCGATGTCGGCTGAGCGCAGGGTGCGAACGTCGTATGCGAGCCCGACCTCAGTTTTCCCGTTGAACGTAGCTCCAAGCCTGGAGAGGTTTTCGAGTTCCTCATCGATCACCGAAACGTCGTGGCCCTCTTCGGACAACGTGATCGCAAGATAGGAACCGACCCTGCCGCAACCCGCAATGACAACAAGCATGCTCGAAGGCTAACCACACGTTGCCATCCACAGGGTGATAACCGATAGTCCAGCCGGTCATCGTTAGCCTCATGTGTCATGAACCTGCCCAGAACCTCGATCGCACTCGCCTTGAGCATCGCGCTGCTCGTCGCAGCGTGCACACCGGCGGCCAACGAGACAACCACATCCTCAACAGTGACCGTCACCACGTCGAGCACGTCTGTCGCCCCGGTTACGACGACCATAGAAACGACGACGACAACGGAGCCTCCTCTCGCCGTAGTACGGGTACTCGGCGACGTGCCCTCGGAGCTCGCTGCAGCAGCAGGGGCGTTCCTGTCGACCGTTCAGGATCCGCGCAACGACGCCGGCGACCTAGACGACGGGCTCTTGGAACACCACGCCTCCGGCGCCGGCATGCTGGCAGACGAGTACACGGGCGTTGCCACGACCCAGGAGCTCGAAACCGGAGGCAGCGTTGCCGTCGTGACGCTGGCGTCCGGTGACCTGATCCTCGAAGCGGATGAAGGGGACGGTTGGAAGGTGGTCGGCGCAGAGCTGTCGTCGATCGGGCTCGACCCGTGGTTCGGCGAGAGCCCACGGAGGGTTCTCATCATCGGTTCCGACGCTCGACCAGGAGGCACCGCTGCCTACAGCAACATGGACTCGATCCACATCGTCACGGCGGTACCGGAACGGTCCGCTGGCACAATCCTCGGGTATCCGAGGGACAGCTGGGTGGACACCCCCTACGGCGAGATGCGGATCAACGCGCTGGCAGCGTCGAAGCGCGGCCCCGAGGCCCTTTTCTCGCAATTCACACAGGAGTGGGACATTCCACTCGATGGCTACATCCTCACAGCCTTCTCCGGCTTCGAGCGTCTCATCGGAGCCGTGCTCGGGAGATTGTTCATCGACCTGCCGCGATCGCTTCCAACCCAGGAGTTCTTTGCCGGTTTCCGAGCCGGTGAGCAGCGCCTCACACCAACACGAACGCTCGACTACGCGAGAACCCGCAAGGGTGTCCCCGGCGGCGACTTCACGCGGTCACAGAACCAGGGCCTCATCATGCTGGCGACCCTGACGATGCTCCAACAAGGTTCGATCGAGGATGTACCGATGTTGCTCGGTGAACTCGTCAAGTACACCGAGACGAACCTGACCCCGACGGATCTCATCCAGCTCGGAGTTGCGGCGTTCACACTCGACGTCGGCGAGATCACGAACATGGTTCTGCCTGGCAAGCTCGGTCGGGCCACCGGTGGGAAATCCGTCGTGTTCCTCGACCCCACCGCAGCCGGCATCGTCGCGGATGTGATCGACGACGGCCTCCTGACACCGGAGGACGGATAGCGTACCGGTCTCGCCACGACCTATCGTGTCGTCGTGCCGGATCTCGCCCCCCTCTCACAACGAGGCTCGCTGCTGAGCTCTCGTTCACCTATGCCCGAGTACGTCGAGGAGCACGACAAACGAACGAGTGAGAAGGACCCGACCGACCCGAACCGCTACATCGGTCTGGCCATCGCGGAGAACAAACTCGTGTGGGACCTTCTGGAGCCCCAGATCAACCGCGAGAGACACGTCCCCGAACGTTCGGCGGGGTACGACGACATGATCGGCTCCGAGCAGTTCCGCACCACCGTGGCGTCGTTCGCCTCGGAACGTGTGTGGGGCCGAACCGTTGAGGCGAACGAGGTCATCACCCTGGCGGGGGCGGGAAGCATCCTCGAAATGCTGTTCTACACCCTTGGTGACCCCGGCGAGGCGGTACTGGTTCCGACACCGAGCTACGCAGGATTCTGGGCGGACATCGAGACACGGGATGCACTCCACATCATCCCCGCCCACACAAACCCCGACGATGATTTCGCGTTGAGCGTCAATGCACTCCAGGCTGCATACGACTCAGCGCAGGTGCCCGTGCGTGCCCTCCTCCTGACGAACCCGGCGAACCCGACGGGCAGGATCCACAGCGACGACGAGATACGGGACGCCATCGGATGGGCACGCTCGGTTGGTCTCCATGTTGTCGTCAACGAGGTCTATGCGCTGTCCGCATACAGCGACACACCGTTCATACCCGCGGGGACAATCATCGACGACATCGATGACGATGTTCACTTCGTGTGGGCGTTCAGCAAGGACTTTGCGATGAGCGGGTTCCGATGCGGCGTGATGACATCCACCAACGACGATCTTCGAGCGGCCATATCGGAACTCGCCTACTGGTCGTCTGTGTCTGGAGATACGCAGCATCTCCTCGACTCGATGCTCCAGGACAACGTGTGGGTCGAAGGATATCTCGCAGAGATGCAGACACGGCTCAGGGACTCCTACGGCAGAACATCCGGGGCGCTCACCGACGCAGGTATCCCGTTCTTCCCCGCCGATGCGGGCCTGTTCCTGCTCTGTGATCTCAGGAAGTTCCTTCTCGAGGCGACCTGGGATGCCGAGCAGGCACTGTGGCGTCGGATTCTCGAGGGGGCGAACGTCAACCTCACACCGGGGTCAGCGTGCCACATCGGCGAACCAGGGTTCATGCGACTGTGCTTCGCCCAGGAACCCGCCGACGTCGTGGTCGACGCCGTCGAACGCGTTGCTTCCGTACTGTCATAGGCGGTGCTCAGCAGCCCACAGCGTCGCGCATCACCCGGCAGGCTTCGGCCAGGCGCACCGGTCCCAACGTCGTGACACGACGCCGCAACGATCCGCGTGGAAGCGTGTGAAGGTTGTCGAAGTTGGCGACGCACTCCGTGGGTACTCCGTCGGCTTCAGGAGTCAATTCCAGCTCCGACACGACGCCACGTTTGGTGCGGGTCAGCACTGCGACGACGACCGAGCCGATGCGATCTGCAACAGGATCCCGGGTGAGGATGAGAACGGGGCGGTCGCCGCCCGGTGTGGCCGCAAACCAGATCTCACCCCGTCGCATGAGCCCAATCCGACCAGTCCTCAGCGGGACCCCAGTCCGCGATCCCAGCAAGCTCCTGCTCATCGTCGGTGAGCGGGGTGGCCGTCCACGCATCGATGTCGGTTTCAGCGCGAAGGCGTACGAGGTGACGGTGGAGGGCTTCACGCAGGAGCTCGGAGCGGGCGACACCAAGCCGGTCGGCCCACCGTTGCGCATCTGCGGCTTCTTCGTCTTCAACTCGAAAACTGAACATCGTCATACAACCATCATACTTCGTATGACACATCGTCACAATGGGTTCGTCACGAACGCGGGACTGCACGCCACAGCGCTCATATGCCGTTCCCGGACGGGTGAGGGTCGTGGCACCACATCGAGTGATATGGTTTGTGAGACCCGGCGGCCTGCGCAGCGGGAGGAGACGGACATGGCCGAGCACCTAGTCGGGACCGTGAGCCACTACTACGGCAACCTGGGAGTTGCGGGCATTGAGCTGTCCAGCGAGCTCAACGTCGGGGACACGATCCACATCCTTGGGCACACATCGGACTTCATCCAAACCGTCGACTCGATCCAAATCGAGCATGAGACGGTTGAGTCGGCGAAGGCGGGTGAGCCCATCGGGGTCAAAGTCAACGAACGGGCACGCGTCAACGACCAGGTTCTCGTGGTCACGCCCGACTGATCCCTGATGCGACAACGGCCACCGCGGTCGCATTCGATGCATCACCCATTCACGCCATCCCACCAAGGACAACGTCTCCGGTTGTCACACTTAGCCCGCGATGCCGGTGGCGAAGAACGGAACAGCGATGGGCCCGTATTCAGGTGTGATGGATTGGCGCAGTCGGTTGAGAACCTCGCCGGACTCACCGAAGAGGATTAGAACGCGTGCGTCGTCGCCCTCGGCGTTGGCTTCGGTGATGGCAACTGCCGTCGAATACTGCTCCTCGAAGAAGCGAACGAATGCGGCGTGTTCCTCGACGAACGCGCTCGGAGGGTCGATACGTGCCATGGCATCTCCGGCCGATTTGAGCGACGATTCGATCTGTGGCTGGACCTCAGCGAGGCGGACAGATCTCTCCTCGGGTGACATGTCGGCAACGAATGTGAACAGGCCGCTCGTGTCGAGCCTGTTGATGCGGAGAACCTCGTGGACTTGTTGACCGTACTCGCCACCCGGTAGGTCATCGCCTGCAGGGCACAGGTCGCTGTTGAAGGCCGCGGCCAGGCAGAATTCTCGGCTCAGGCCTTTGAGGAACGATCCATACGATTGGTCGACCTTCGTCAATACTGCAAGTAGCTCCTGGAGATCGCGACTCTCGAGAGCAGGCACGAAATCGTCCTCGGCTATACCCACGATCGTCGAGCGAAGCTGGATCCAGTTGGCGTGATCCTGGGCGAAGTCGCCTGGCGGTGTAACACCCTGTGCTTGGGTCAGCGCAAGTTGTGCCCCACCGGGAAACCCTGCCTCATCCACCGCCTCGAACAGCACCCCCCTCGTTGAGTACGATCGGGTCGTCGCCTCCAAGATGGTCTTGAACTGCTGCGCATACTCACTTTCGGTATTGGCGACAACCTCGAGATAGGCATCGGTGTCGAGCGAGTCGCCCGAACCGTCGGCCTGAGAAACTCCAGAGCAAGCGGCACCGACCAAAGCCAAGCCGACTCCTAGGACCATCCACGTTCGATGCATGAAATTCCTCCGGTCGCGACAGATTCCGTCGCTGGTATAGGTGTCATCTCCACCCCGATGTTCCGAGACTGTCCACCTTCGGACAATGTCCACGCACGCCCCACCCCGTTCTTGCGATCAAGGCTCGAGCAATGCAGCGGGTTCGAAGGTTGCCCGCGACGTGGCACGGACGGTCACGTCACCGATGCCGATGACTGATACCGTCCTCGCAACGGTGACATCCACGGTGCGCGTATCCCACGACCGGTCGACTCGGCAGCGACAGGTCACGAGCCGGGCGCCGTTCGCTCTGGCGAATCGTGCGGCCTCTTCCGTTGGAGTACCCGTTGCCCCGAAGGGTCGAAAGGTCACAGGGGCTGCTGCAAGGGCGGCGGCGTCCGCTGCGGCTGCCGCCTTGGCATACGCGGCGACGCCGGCGCCAACGGCACCGATCGCAACGATCAGCACAACAACCATCCCCGCAAGCGCTACACCGATGACGGCGGAGCCACGCTCAGCGCTCGACACGCATCGCTGCGCTGGCCGCGAGTTCGATCGGAAAGCCACCGAACAGCGGTGCCGCGACACGATGGCGCAACCTGATAGTGACCGTCGCCATCGCTCCGACGCTAGAAGGCCGTACCACCGAAATCTGGGCCCGCTCACCAGCAGGTCCCAACGCCGTCTTCGCCGCTTGGACCGCTCTCGCTGTGTCGGGTGACGCTGCGGCGGCTCTCGCTCCCTCCCGAGCTGCGTACATCAATTGGATCTCCGATCGAGCGACCACAGCAACCTCCACCAGCCCCAGGAGTAGCGCGAGTACGAGCGGAAGAACGAGAGCGAACTCCACGACCACGGTCCCACGTTCGGTACCCGTCATGCACGGTTGGCGACGGAGATCACCTTCTCCATCACGGTATTGAAGAAGGACGGCAACATGTCGGTACTCGACGCCCACCCGATGAGAGCGAGCGCGACAACAGCGGCCGCAACGAGGACCAGAGCGTACTCGGCGGTCGCTTGCCCCTCTTGGTGGTGGTAGATGCGATGCATTGGGATGCTCCTTGGTGGCTGACGGCGTCCGGCCGTCCCGGAGGGAAGTCAGAGGGTCAACCGGCTGAGCCCGGAAACGATGGACGGGACAACGACGACGAGCA
>BTQS01000065.1:0-9811 GCA_036985995.1 Acidimicrobiia bacterium | reverse complement strand
TAGGACTCACGCTCGCGGACCATCCATCGGGCTGCACGGAGCTCCTCTGGGAGGTCCTCTGCTGCCTGATGCAGGCGATCGAGGAGATCCTCCTGGTTGACCATCACATTGTTGGAGAGTGGCACCGCCCGCGCGTTCTCGATCTCCGTGATGATCTCTTCGAGGAGGTCTGCGATCCTGCCTGGAAGCGGGGGCGACTGATGTGCCTCGTCGGGCTGGTCGATCATTCGAGACGCTCCTTCAATGCAGCTGCGACGGGCTGAGGGACGAGTGCATCGACCGATCCGCCGAGCCTCGCCACCTCCTTGACAAGCGATGACGACAGATAACCGTACTCCGGCTTCGTCGCAACGAACAGCGACACCACCTCTCCGGAAAGGTGCCGATTCATCTGCGACATCTGAATCTCGAACTCGAAGTCCGTCACGGCCCGAAGTCCCTTCACGATTGTCGTGGCACCGACCTCCTTGGCGAAGTCCACGAGGAGACCCTCGAACGACGCGACGCGGACGTTCGGCCATGCAGTACAGCATTGTTCGAGAAGTTCCACGCGCTCGCGTGCTGTGAACAGCGGCGACTTCGACGGATTGTGCACGACCGACACAACGACCTCGTCGAACAGAGCTGCGCACCGCTCGATGATGTCGAGATGCCCCTTCGTCGGTGGGTCGAAACTCCCCGGTACGAGTGCCTTTATCACGGTGTAGCCCTCTTCATCATGGTCACCACGGCATCACCGTAACGCCGCTCGTCGATGGAAGTGAGGAAATCCACACCAAACGCACCGCTCGATGCCTGTCGATGCACCACCACGAGCCCGTCGGCGGACAGAACCTGGTCGAGCGATACGAGTGTACTTTCGACGGACGCATCGCTGTCTCCGTAGGGTGGATCGACGAATACGATGTCGTAACGGCCCCGTAGCCCTACGAGTGCCTCGGGCACGGATCCCCGAACGACGCTCCCGCCGAGACCGACTGCTGCGATGTTCGATTCGATGGCGCCGACGGCTACACGGTTGCGTTCGATGAACGTGGCCTCAGCAGCGCCGCGGCTGAGCGCCTCGAGCCCGAGCGACCCTGATCCCGCAAAGAGGTCGAGAACCCGAGCATCTTGTACGTGCGGCGACAGGATCGAGAATATGGACTCACGGGCGCGTCCCGTCATCGGCCGGGTCCCCGATTCCGGGACGACAAGCCCTCTCCCTTTGGCCCTTCCTGCGATGATCCGCATGGTCAACTCCTCGAAAGCCACTCGGCATCTTGGCCAAAGAAGAGACTGACCTCCTCCATGACATCTGAGACGAACCGCCCCTCACGATCGGTGGTCACTGCGTCCGTTGCCACCATGTTCGCCGCCTCGAGCAGCTGGTGGTCGACAAGGATATCGCCGAGTCTGAGGTCGGCCGCCCCCGATTGCGCACCGGCGAATACCGTGCCCTGACCCCGGATCTCGAGGTCGACAACCGCAAGCTCGAACCCGTCGTTCGACGACATCATCGCATCGATGCGCCGGTTCCCGTCCTCGCTCATGAGGTCCGCTGCGAGAATGCAGTGGCCTCCGTGGACGCCTCGTCCGATGCGCCCGCGGAGCTGATGCAGCTGGCTCAATCCGAACCTGTCTGCATTCCGGATCACCATCAAGGTCGCATTGGGCACATCGATACCGACTTCGACCACCGTGGTCGCCACGAGAACGTCGACCTCACCATTGGCGAACCGCGCCATGACGCTAGCCTTGTCCTGGGATCGCATCTGGCCGTGCAGGAGCTCGGCTCGCGCACCACGGAGCGATGCCGATAGTCTCGTGAACTCGGCTGCGGCGGACCGAGCCTCGATCTTGTCGGACTCATCCACGAGCGGACAAACGACGAAAACCTGGCGGCCGGCCTCCACCGCGGCGGAGATAGACAAATCGATCTCATCGTCGGCTGAATCGAGAAGGGTTGTTGTTGTTATCTCCAACCGGCCCGGCGGCATCTCGTCTATCACCGAGACGTCGAGGTCGCCGTAGAGCGTCATAGCGAGCGTCCTTGGGATGGGCGTCGCCGTCATCAGCAGAAGATCTGGCACGCTGTCGCCCGGGGCCGTGTCGCGGAGGACAACACGTTGCTCGACACCGAATCGGTGCTGCTCGTCGACCACCGTGATGCCGAGCGAAGCGAAGGACACGCCTTCCTGAATCAATGCCTGGGTGCCGAAGGCGATGTCGAGCGTGCCGTCCGCGAGCCATGCCAGACCCTGGTCACGACCAACGTCACCCACCACGAAGTTCACACCGACCCTTCCCGATGTGAACAAGCCGATCCGGACCGCGCGATTCGCCGTCGATTCCTCACCGAACAGCGACTCCGTCCCCCCTTCGCCGGCGTCGCTCATCGGTGGCGCCATGGCGGCGTTGCGAAGAGCGAGCTCGGTGCCCAGATAGTGCTGGGTCGCGAGCACCTCGGTCGGTGCCATGACAGCGCCTTGATGCCCGCTTTCGACGGATGCGAGCAATGCCGCAACGACGACAACCGTCTTGCCTGAGCCGACCTCCCCTTGTAGGAGTCGATGCATCGGTGTGACGGCTGCCATGTCGTCGATGATCTCGTCGAGCACGCTCGACTGCGCTGCCGTCAGGTCGTAGGGCAGCGAGTCGACGAATCGCTCGAGCAAGGGCCCACGCACGGCGTTCCTGATACCGATACGAGACTCGAAGGCGTCGAACGCTCGAACGCGGAGTGCCATCTGGATCCTGAGGAACTCGTCGAAGATCAGCCGGCGGCGGGCCGGCTCGATCGCTGCGTACGAGGCGGGAAAGTGGATGTCCTGTATCGCCGCGGTGCGATCGAGGAGATCGAACCGTTTGCAAACGGACTCGGGAACGATGTCGACGATCGGCAGTGACCGGGCCACGGCATTCGCGAGCGCAGCTCGCACCTTGGCCGACCTGAGCCCACCGATCGCCCCGTATACGGGCACGACGCGCCCTGTGACGAGCGACTGAGGGCCTGATAGGCGATCGATGTCGGGTCCCTTCATCTGTAGCGAGCCTCGGAACTCCTCGAGCTTGCCGCTCAAGGCGACCTCTTCTCCCTGTTCGAGGGAGATGTACGGGTTGAACCACACCACTCGCACGCTGCTCTCCCCGTCCGATACCCGTGCTTCGACCATGGTTCGACCCCGCGAGATCCGTCGCTTCGAGAACGACTTCACCGTTCCGCCGACGGTCACCTCTTCACCGAGTGGTGCAGCGCCTATATCGAAGATCTGGCTGCGATCCAGGTACCGACGCGGCACGGTGAGCAGTAGATCCGCAACGGAGTGGATATCCTGTGCGCTGAGTTTCTTCGTGGTCGACGGCCCGATTCCTTTGACCCGGTCGACACCGATATGAGCGAGGTACGAGAGGGTGCGTTGCGTGGGGGCAGCCGTAGACGTCATCCCACGATGTTGGTCGAGTCGCGGCCACATTGCGAGCGTCCCGATCACGTCGACCAGAGTCGAATACCTCGATCCACTGCTATCCTCGCGCAGCACCTCAGGAGGTTTACCCGTACATGGCATACAGATGTGAGATCTGCGGCAAGGAGCCGTGGACAGGTAAGCAGGTTTCGTTCTCCCATAAGCGGTCCTCGAAGACCTGGAGACCCAACATCCAGAAGATCCGCATCAAGCACGGCAGCAACTCCCGCCGCGCCAGGGTCTGTACGTCCTGTATCAAGGCCGGCAAAGTCGAAAAGACATGATGCAAGGCTTCGTCAAGGTCTACGACGATGCGACGGGAATCGGCATCATCGTGCGCGACGATGATCGATCGGAAGTTCTGCTCAAGCCGGGGAGCCTCGACGGTTCGATGTTCCGGTTCCTCCGTCAAGGCCAACGCGTCCGATTCGACGTGACAGACGATGATCAGCCTGTGGCGAAGGACCTCAGATTCGGCTCGGACGGTTACTGAGATAGTTCCCAGCACTTGGCTGTTGGCTTTGAGCTGATACTGTTACCACATGGTTCTGGCATACGTACTCATCCAAACAGACAGCGGACGAGCATCTGAGGTCGCCCGGGCGATCGGGCAGATCGAGGGAGTCGACTCATCCGAGGCTGTCACGGGACCCTACGACGTGATCGTCGCGGCCCGGGCTTCCGACGTCGACGCGCTCGGACATCTCGTCGTTACCGAGATACAACCTGTCGCCGGCATCGTCCGAACGCTCACCTGCCCTGTAATTCGGATCTAGGTTTCCCGACAAGGGGGATCCGAAGATTCCTAATGAAGGGCGAATTTTCCGCGTTCGTCGTGCCGATCGATCGCGGCGTCGACGAGCCGGCCGCAGAGGCCGGGGTATGTGAGTCCTGAAGCGATCCACGCCTTCGGGAAGCCTGATATCGACGTGAAACCGGGAAGCGTGTTCGCCTCGTTGAACAGGAATCGGCGCGTCCCGTTCTCATAGAAGAAGTCGATCCGGGCGAGACCGGTCAATCCGAGCATCTCGAAGATGCGTTCCGCAAGGTCGCGCACCTGCCTCGTCGCGTCTTGCGAGAGCCGCGCGGGAACCTCGAATGAGCTGGAATTGTCCTCGTATTTCGCGTCGTATGTGTACCAGCCACTTGAGATCACAACCTCTCCAGGAACCGAGCTCACCGGACCGTCGAGGACCCCCACCTCAATCTCACGAGCAGAAATCGCTTGCTCGACGATCACCTTGCTGTCGTATCGAAAGGCCTTGACGATGGCTTCCTTGAGCTCACCTTCGGACGTAGCCCGAGAGATACCGACGGACGATCCCTGCGCCGAAGGTTTGACGAACACCGGAAACCGCAGCGCCCGACCAACTTCATGAATCGACACCGACGGATCCTCCCCCCACTCCCTGCTGCGAATGGTGAGCCAGGGAGCAGTCGCAATGCCCTTCGACGCGACGATCTGCTTCGTGAGGTCCTTGTCCATCGCGAGAGCACTGCCGAGGACACCACAGCCGACATATGGCACATCGCATATTTCCAGGGCACCCTGGACAGTGCCGTCCTCACCATGGGGGCCATGAAGCACGGGGAAAGCAACATCGAATTCGATCTCATCGGCGCCTGCCAGAAGCGTCCCCTTCGGTACGAGCAGTTCGACCGGGCGGCCCTCAGCCCGGAAGGGACGGAACGACGCGTCCGAGAGGAACCAGGCACCACCGCGATCGATCCCCACCGGGATCACACGATGGCCCGCCTCAGCGAGGGCGTCGTGAACAGAGATGGCAGACGAGCACGAAACCTCATGTTCGGACGAGCGGCCGCCGAAGAGAAGAAGTACTCGAGCCATGCGGGAAGAGTACCGTGTCGATCACGAAGCGCTAAGGATTGCACCCGTGGGTAAGCGAGACCTGATAATCGATTACAGGGTCAGGGTGATCACCACGGGCCTCATCGTCTCGTGGCTCGGATTCATCATCTTCGCTCTATGGACACTGTCACTCGACGTGATCGACACGACCGCGACGATCCTTGCGCTCGGTGGTTTCCTCGCCGGCTTGCTCATCTTGACCTTCGCGCCATGGCGATCCCTGCTCGTGTCCCACGTCGGGAATTGGCTGCTCGTCGTGTGGTCGATCGCAGCAACTCTCGCCATCTACATGCTCGAGATCAACAGAGCCGGGCAGCCAAGTGGTATCGGATTCCTCCTCGTTGTGTTCTTCGCTGCTGCGACGCTCGTCCCGGACCGCACGCTCATCACGATAGGAGCTATCTCAAGTGTCGCGTATGCCGCGGTGGTCATCACGGCGAACGGATTCGAAACCATCGCGCTGAGCAGAGACCTGCTTCCCGTCATCGGGGCCATCGTCTTCGTTCTCTTGCTGTCGGTCGGCATCAGCGCGCAGCTCGAGCGTACGAACGATGCCTACATACAACTCGCTGATCGACAAGCCGCGCTCACACAGCAGGAGCGAGAACTCTCCCAACTGTACGACGTGTCACGCACGATCGGCGCCGGTACCAAACTGAACGAAGTTCTCCCCGAACTCGTCGGGCGGGTCGCTGTGTCGGTGAACGCTCGGATCGGTCTCGTACTGCTATACAACCCGCAAACTGAGCAACTCGATCTCATGTCGCCCATCTGGGTCGCCGGCCATACCGTTCACGCAGACGACCTCCACCTCGCGCTCGACGAATACGGCATTGGTCAACGGGTCTTCATGAGCGGTGACGCCAACGTCGTGAACGAGGCCGACGATGCGGACGTGAGGGACCGCCTCGTCACTGAGCTCGAGGCGGATCGCGTCGCTGCGGTCGCCCTACGCGTGGAGGATCGAACAATCGGGGTACTCCTCGTCGGTGACAAGCCCGGCGCCTTCACTGAAGACGATCTCGAGACCCTCGAATCTGTCGCTGCCCCGGCAGCGCTCGTGCTCAACCAGATGACGCGCTACGAGCAGGCGCGCTCAACGAGTGAGCGGATGGCTGAACTCGCACAGATGAAGACCGATTTCGTTTCGGTCGTGTCTCATGAGCTGCGCACACCACTGACATCGATCATCGGGGCACTCGGCACGCTGCGGCGCCCGGAACTGACACCCGAGGATCCCAGGGCTCAACAGCTGATAGAGATGGCGGAGAAGCAATCCAACCGGCTGCGGACGCTGATCGAAGACCTCCTCGTGATGTCGCGCATCGAAGCCGACTCCCTTCCCATTCGCCCTGAACATATCGATCTTGACCCCTTCCTGGCCGATCTGGTGGCATCATTGCCCGGCAGTGACCGCACCGTATACGAGCCCGCTGCCGGTGTCGGGCTCGTACGATCTGATCCGGACCATCTGGCGCGAGTTGTCACGAACCTCGTGGACAACGCGATCAAGTACGGAGGCGACAGCAAGATCGAGGTGCGTACCGCGGTGGGAAGAGGCGAGGTGCATGTCTCCGTGATCGATCACGGACCAGGTATCCCCTACGAACAGCACGAACGCATCTTCGAACGGTTCAGCCAGTTGCAGCCGCACGCGACGAGGTCGATGGGCGGTGCCGGACTCGGTTTGTCGATCGTGCGAGGCCTGGTCGAAGCTATGAACGGTCGCGTGTGGTACGAACCGACAGTTGGAGGTGGAGCGACGTTCACCGTTGCCATTCCGACGGCGTGATCAGGACCCTTCGGTTTCGCCTGCTGCCATAGCGTGGAACCCCCCATCGACATGAACGATCTCACCGGATGTCGCGAGCGCGAAGTCCGAGAGCAGCACGCACGCCATCTTCGCCACGGGGCCCGGATCCCGCGGATCCCATCCCAACGGTGCTCGCAGCTGCCACAGGTTCTCGAACTGCACAAATCCCGGGATCGACTTCGCCGCAACGGTACCGAGCGGTCCCGCCGACACCAGATTGACGCGTACTCGTTCCCCCCCGAGGTACCGCGCAAGGTACCTGTTGACTGATTGAAGCGCCGACTTCGACACGCCCATCCAGTCGTAGACGGGCCACGCGTGGGAATTGTCGAAATCCAATCCCACCAATGCGCCACCGCCAGCCTTGGCGAACAGCGGCCGTAGGCCCACAGCGAGCGTCTTGTAGGAGAAGGCAGATGTCAGAAACGCCGTGCTCGCCGATTCCGGCGGCGTATCGAGGAAGGAACCACCGAGTGCGTCTTCCGGAGCAAAGGCGATGGCATGGAGTGCGCCATCGATACCATCCCATTTGTCATCCAGTGCGGATACGAGAGCGTCCATATGCGCGTTGTCGTTGATGTCGAGCTCGTACACCTCGGCTTCGACCGGAAGCCGCCTCGCCGATCTCCGGGTCAATGACATTCCGCGGCCGAACCCGGTGAGAACGACCTCCGCACCCTGTTCTTGCGCGACCCTTGCCGTGTGCCAGGCGATCGAGTCGTCTGTGAGCACACCGGTCACCAGCAACCGCTTCCCAGAAAGCATTGAAGCCCCTTCGTCGTCAGGCCATGACAATAGACACACCGCTACCCGACATTGGCCCAGGCCCGCAGCCCGAGGCCCATCACGAACAGCAGTAGGATCCCATACGTGAGTGCAGGCTTTCTCGCCATCGTCGTGCGGTACAGGTATGCAAGCGTCAATGTCACGACGATCACCACGCCATAGAAGACGTGAAATGCGTTGCCCGGTTTGAGTCCATTGCTGTACATGTACACACCGGCCGCGACCTGCACCAGGATGGCCCCGATCGCGACGCCGCGTGCCCACACGAACGCACGCGTCGGCTCTCGCTTCGCAATGGCCGCGATCACGCCCCATAGTCCTACGAGTCCCGTGGACCCGATCGCGACATAGAACCATTCTCGATGGAACCACAGCACCGTGTCGAGATTCAACACATCCTCCAACGTCGCACGCACATCGAGCCGGCTCACGTGAGTTCGCCGTAGTCCGGTAGGTTATCGCCATATGGAACTCCATCCACATGACATGGCGCACGGTGGTGAGGCGGTAGCCCGCCGCGACGGGAAGGCGTACTTCGTCCCTGGAGCGATGCCGGGGGAAGTCGTCGAAGCAACAGTCGTTGAGGACAAGGGCTCATGGGCCCGGACGGCCCTCGTGGACCTTCTCGCTCGGTCGCCTGATCGCAGGGAACCGCCGTGCCCCCACGCATCCGCATGCGGCGGATGTCAGTGGCAGTTCGCAGACGAATCGCAACAGCGTCACTGGAAGCGCTCGACCGTGATAGGCCAGTTGCAGCATCTCGGAAAGATCGAAGCGCCCGTCGTCCACGACACCGTCGCGCCGGGGTCTGACCTCGCATACCGAAACCGCATGGACTTTCGGGTCGTGAACGGGATCCCCGCGCTGTACAGGGAGCGATCGAACGATCTCGTGCCCTTGAGCCGATGTTTACTCATGGTCCCGGAACTTCAGGCCGTCTACGCGAAGTTGGGGGATCTCTCAGGTGTGGAACATCTCACGCTTCGGGCCGGAACCCAAACCGGTGACGTGGTCGCGATCGTCGAGGGCGAGCTCCCTGAGCAGGTCGCCGATTGGGGCACGTCGGTCATACACCGCACGCGACGGTCAACCCGGACCGTCATCGGCACCGACACCTTGACCGAGGTCGTCGATGGTGCCACGTTCGAGATTCCCGCCGACGGGTTCTTCCAGAACAACACCGCTGGAGCGGAGACGCTCGTCCGACTCGTGCGTGACCTCCTCGAGACGGAACCGCACGAAACGCTACTCGACGGATACTGCGGTGTCGGTTTGTTCGGAGCGACGGTTGGTGCGGGAGCGGCGAGAGTCATCGGGATCGAGTCGGCAAAGAGAGCGGTCGAGTTCGCCCGAAGGAACCTCTCGGCTGCCGGCGTCGACCACCACATCGTCGCGGGCTCGTTTACCAGGGATATCGAAAAGCTCGACGAGTACTGGGACGTCGCCGTCGTCGACCCTCCTCGCAAGGGACTCGGCGAGCGAGGAGTGGAGGCTGTCACGGCCGCCATGCCGCGGCGCGTCGCCTATGTCGCGTGCGACCCCGCATCACTGGCACGCGACACCCGCACGCTCGCGTCGTACGGCTACGAGTTCATAGAGGCGACACCGGTCGACATGTTTCCCCAGACGTACCACATCGAGATCGTGGCCCGCTTCGACAGGATGCCACTCGAGGACCAGGAGTGACAACGACCCTGAGCTACGACCTATGATCGATCACCCCGCGAACGGACTGCATGCGCATCGAAACTCCCAGGCAGCGTCGAAGGCGCCGGGCCGTCGAAGCTCCCTTCCCCGACGAATGGCGGGCGCTACTGCGGGCCAATATGGCTCACTGGCGTTGTCTCGAAGACAACGACCGAGCCCGCCTCGAACATCTCATCAAGCTCTTCCTCT
>BTQS01000064.1:0-9864 GCA_036985995.1 Acidimicrobiia bacterium | reverse complement strand
CCTATCTGCGCGCTGTTGTGAATCCTGACGATCAAGTCGCGATAAAGCGGATCGTCAACACACCGAAGCGGTCCATCGGTGACACATCGGTCGCGCACATGGACCGATTCGCTGAGGTCAATGGCGTCGCGTTCCTCGAGGCGCTTCGGAGAGCCGACGAAATCGATGCACTCACTGCACGAGCACAGAAATCGATCCTCGAGTTCGCGGCACTGGTCGATCTCCTGGCCAGCGAGGCAACCGACGGTCCCGAAGCTGCGCTTGAAGCAGTGCTGACCGAGACTGGATACCTCGACATGATCCGCGCGGAGCGTTCCATAGAGGCGATGGGGCGTGAGGAGAACCTGATGGAACTTCTCACGGCGGCGGCCGAGTTCGAGGAGGCGGGTCCAGCGTCGATGGGTCCCCAGGAGTGGGAGGCGCTCGATGGAGTTGGGAAGCTCCAGATGTTCCTCGAGTCCATCAGCCTTGTGACAGACATTGATTCCGTGAGCGATGCGTCAGCCGTGACGCTGATGACGCTTCACAACGCGAAGGGGCTCGAGTACCCGGCCGTGTTCTTGACGGGGCTCGAGGATGGAGTGTTCCCTCACATGCGCGCACTCGGTGACCCGAAGGAGCTCGAGGAGGAGCGGAGGCTCTGCTACGTCGGGATCACGAGGGCGGAGAAGCGTCTGTACCTGACGAGGGCGTGGAGTCGAAACCTCTGGGGCCAGAACAACTACAACGGCCCGAGTCGGTTCCTTGGCGAGATTCCCGAGCATCTGCTCACCAAGGCGAAGCGAGTGCGCCGTTCTGCAACCATGGAGGCGAGGCGACCGACGAGTACCGTGTCGGATGCCGACGTCGAAGTCGGAGACCGCGTACGTCATTCGCACTGGGGCGAAGGTGTGGTGCGGGAGATCGTTGGCATGGGGGACCGTGCCGAGGCGATCGTGGTGTTCAACGGGCACGGAGCGAAGCGGCTTCTCCTTGCCTGGGCGCCGCTAGAGAAGGTCGGCTGATGCGGCACGAGTGCCGTGTTAGGCAACCTTTGCGTTGTTCTGCCGGCCAGGAGCACCGCTCGCTGCGCCCTCGTCCTCAACGCAGTCCAGACTGCGCCTTCGTCCTGCGTCCTTGCGACCAGCGCCCCTGACTCGCCATCGACACCCCGAACGTTGCCTAACGCGGCACTAGCATTCGCTTCGATGCCGGTACGAATTCTGATCGCGAAGCCTGGACTCGATGGCCACGACCGTGGAGCGAAGGTCGTTGCGAGAGCGCTGCGCGATGCCGGTTGCGAGGTGATCTACACCGGGCTGCACCAGACCCCGGCCCAGATCGCAGAAGTGGCGGTGCAGGAGGACGTCGACGGGGTCGGGCTGTCGGCGTTATCTGGGGCGCATCTGACGTTGTTCCCGAGCGTTGTCGATGAACTCAAAGCGCGTGGCGCCGGCGACATCATCGTCTTCGGAGGAGGCATCATTCCGGATGCCGATGTCCCCGTGCTCGAAGACGCCGGCGTTGCACCCATCTTCGGCCCCGGTACCTCGCTCGGCGACATTCAGGCATGGGTTGATCAACAGTTCTCAGACTGACCACCGACACTCTCGCGAGGAGGGCACGTGAAGATCCACGAGTATCAGGCCAAGGCCTTGATGAAGGACCGCGGGATCGCGGTTCCGGAGGGTGTCATAGCCACAACCGTCGATGAGGCCATAGCGGCGGTGCGGCCTCTCGTCGAAACTACCGGTAACGCTGTTGTCGTCGTCAAGTCCCAGATCCATGCGGGCGGCCGCGGTAAGGGCCGCTTCAAGGAGCACCCCGATGTCGGCGGGGTCAACGTCGTCCTCGACGGTATCGAGGGTGGCATCGAAGCAACGGAATCGAAGGTGCGTGAACTCTCATCCCAGATGCTCGGCTCGACGCTTGTCACGATCCAGACCGGTGAGGAGGGAAAGACCGTCAACAGACTGTACATCGAGCAGGGCATCGACATCGCCACGGAGCTCTACCTCTCCGTGCTGCTGGACCGTTCAACGAGCCGCAACATCGTGATGGCATCAACCGAGGGCGGGACCGAGATCGAGGTCGTCGCCGAGGAGACGCCGGAGAAGATCCTCAAGGAAGAGATCGACCCTGCCTTTGGCTTGCTCGACTTCCAGGCACGACGGATCGCCTACGGGCTCGGCCTGGATGGTGACGCCTTCCGCAATGGGGTGAAGTTCTTTAAGATGCTCACCAACGCTGCTGTTGAACTCGATACCGATCTCGTCGAGATCAACCCACTCGTCGTCACCAAGGACGGTCAGGTCATGGCACTTGACGGGAAGATGTCATTTGAGGCGAACGCTCTGTATCGGCATCCCGACGTGGTTGAACTCCGCGACGCCTCGGAGGAGGACGCGGCGGAGATGGAGGCCAAGGAGTACGGCCTGTCCTTCATCAAGCTCGACGGATCGATCGGGTGCATGGTCAACGGCGCAGGGCTTGCGATGGCGACCATGGACATCATCAATTATGTCGGTGGCGAGCCGGCGAACTTCCTCGACGTCGGCGGAGGCGCCGAGAAGGACCAGATCGTTGCCGCCTTCAAGCTCATCACAACAGACGCGAACGTGAAGGGAATCTTCGTCAACATCTTCGGTGGCATCATGCGCTGTGACACCATCGCTGAAGGTGTCGTCGCCGCTGTGAAGGAAGTCGGTCTCGAGGTGCCGCTCGTTGTGCGGCTCGAAGGCACCAACGTCGAACTCGGGAAACAGATCATCGACGAATCGGGACTCAACGTGGTGAGCGCGCAAGACATGAAAGATGGGGCAATCAAGATCGTGGAGTTGGCCCGATGAGCGTGCTGGTAAACAAAGACACGAAGGTCATCATCCAGGGGATGGGCAAAACGGGCAGATTCCACACCGACAAGGCCATTGCGTACGGCACGAACATGGTGGGTGCGGTACACCCGTCCCGTGCGGGTCAGGTCGAGACGTACACGGGAGAAACCGATCACTCAGGTGTCCAGGGTCGCAGCGACACGTACGACGTCGAGGTGCCGATCTATCGCGATGTGGCGGGGGCCGTTGCCGAAACCGGTGCGAATGCAACCGTCGTATACGTACCGCCACCATTTGCTGCCGACGCCATCATGGAGGCGGCCGACACCGGAGTGGAGCTCATCATCACCATCACCGAGGGCATCCCCGTCGCCGACATGGTTGTTGCGAAACGCTACGTCCAGGATCGCGGAGTTCGCCTCGTCGGTCCGAACTGCCCCGGTGTGATCACACCTCGAGAGTGCAAGATCGGCATCATGCCTGGCTACATCCACACGCCGGGCAGGATCGGCGTTGTGTCACGCTCGGGGACGCTCACCTACGAAGCAGTCCACCAACTCACACTCAACGGCCTCGGCCAGACGACGGCCATTGGTATCGGCGGCGATCCTGTGAACGGGACGAACTTCGTGGACTGTCTCACGATGTTCAACGACGACCCCGCAACCGAAGGGGTCATCATGATCGGTGAGATCGGCGGAACGGCTGAGGAAGAGGCCGCTGAGTGGATCAAGGCGAACATGACGAAACCCGTTGCCGGGTTCATCGCAGGCACGTCTGCCCCTCCGGGGAAGCGCATGGGTCACGCCGGAGCGATCATCTCGGGTGGCAAGGGAACGGCGGCAGCGAAGATCGAGGCCCTGGCCGAAGCTGGTGTCACTGTGGCCCCGACGCCGACCGACATGGGCGCAGCCATGCTCGAAGCGATGGGCGGCTGACGCGCCGTTTCGCGTACCCAGAGTTGTAGAGCGGCCATACCACGCTGACAGCCCACAGAACGAGGAGATGGCGTACGGTACGTATACGCGCCTTGCCTTCCGCCACTACGCTGGCTGTATGTACGCGGAGAGTTACACGCGGGCATACAACCGGATCGTCGCCCTGATGGAGGGCAAGGATCCAGGCGTCGTGGTGCCCGCATGCCCGGACTGGTCGGCGACGGACGTGATCCGTCATCTTGCCGGGTTGTCTGTGGACATCACGAGCGGCCTGTTCGAGGGCTTTGCATCCGATGACTGGACCGACGCACAGGTTTCCGCGCGGGCAGACATGTCTCTCGAAGAGGTGATCGCGGAGTGGTCGTCCGTGATCGATGAGGCGGCATCGCTCCTCGATGACCTTGAGTCCCTCGGGCTACCGGATCGCGTGCCGTCGGCGCTTGGCGTGACCTCGATCAAGGCGATCGCTCCGATGGCGATCAGCGACATCCTCCATCACGAATTCGACCTTCGGAACGCCTATGAAGACGCCTCGGGTCGAGACCTGATGGACATCCACTTCGCCGCAGCGGGCCACGCACGTTCCGTACGGGGCGCGTTCGCTGCGCACGACCTCCCGACCATCCGCATCGTATCAACGGACTCAGGCATGAGCTGGGACATCGGTCACAACGAGCCCGTCGCTGTGCTGGAGGCGTCGTCGTTCGAGATCATGCGCGCAATCGGTGGTCGTCGGACAAAGGGCGAGATGCGTGCCATGGGGTGGGAGGGAGATCCCGAGCCGTTCCTCGACGCCATGGTGTTGCCGCATCTTGCGATTCGGGAGACGTCGCTTCGCGAGTAGGCGCATCTTCGGTCGATCTGGTGTTTCCACTCGCTTCTACACTTGCAGTCGATGCTCCAAGACCCGCTTTCGATCGCTGTTCTGATCTCCGGTACCGGGAGCAACCTCCAGGCACTCATCGACAGGCCGGATGAGGGGTTCACGATCGCGGTACTCATATCCGACCGTCAGGACGCACACGGAATCTCCCGAGCGTCCGCAGCCGGTATCCCGACGGAAGTCATCGCGTGGTCGGCGTTCCCTACACGCGAAATGTTCAGCGACGCGATCTGCGATACGGCAGACCGCTATGGAGCCAAGGGTCTGATCCTCGCGGGCTTCATGCGGATACTTTCACCCTCTGTCATCGCCCACTTCCCCAACGCGATCATCAACGTGCACCCTGCACTGCTGCCATCGTTTCCAGGAGCCCACGCGGTCGAGCAGGCGCTCGCGTACGGCGTCACTCACACAGGCGTCACCGTGCACTTTGTGGATGAGCAGGTCGACCACGGGCCGATAATCGCCCAGGAACCCGTCGCAATCCTGCCGGACGACGATGTCGAATCCCTCCATGCGAGGATCCAGACGGTCGAACATGCGTTGTTACCGCGCGTCGTTGCGGCGTTCGGACACGGTGAGCTCGCCGTCGAGGGCCGGCACGTTCGTTGGATGCAGCCAACGCGTTCCGATGGTGTCACATGACACCGATCGCTGTACACCGCGCGTTGATCTCCGTTTCGGACAAGACCGGCCTCATCGGGTTCGCCGAAGCGCTGGTTGCGTGCGGTGTCGAGATCGTGTCCTCTGGAGGTACCGCGGCTCATCTCGAAGATGCCGGCATCGCCGTGACTCCCGTCGAAACCGTGACCGGCGCTTCCGAGATGCTCGGTGGTAGGGTCAAGACGCTGCACCCGAACATCCACGGTGGTGTCCTCGCCGATCTCGGGAAACCGGAGCACAGGAAAGATCTCACCGACCTCGGGATCAAGGCTTTCCAGCTTGTCGTCGTCAATCTCTATCCGTTCGAAGAGACTGTTGCATCGGGGGCCGACCACGCCACAGCGATCGAGAACATCGATATCGGGGGGCCAACCCTCATCAGGGCTGCCGCGAAGAACCACAGGTGGGTCGCCGTTGTGGTGTCACCGGACCGCTATCACGACGTTGCCGAGGCCGTCGCCGGCGGTGGCACGACCGACGAAATGCGTGAGCACCTCGCCCGTGAGGCGTTCTTTCGGACGGCGCGTTACGACGCAGCGATCGTGAACTGGTTGGAGAGCGACGGAGCCGACAAGCTCGTCCTCGCGCTCGGCAAGCAGGCATCTCTGCGATACGGCGAGAACCCGCATCAGACTGCGGCGCTGTACTCGGCCGGTCCTTCGACCGGATGGTGGGCCACGGGGTCCCAGCTCCAGGGCAAGGAGATGTCGTTCAACAACTACGCCGACGCCGACGCTGCCTGGAAGCTCGCGACCGATCTCTCGGAAGGGTCGGTGGCAGTTCTCAAGCACATGAACGCGTGCGGTGCTGCGAAAGGCGAGACCATGCTGGACGCGTTCACGAAGGCGTGGGCATGTGACCCGCTCTCAGCCTTCGGCGGCGTTGTCGCGCTAAAGGGTGAGCTCGATGGAGACACCGCCCGCGCCATAGCCGAGTACTTCGTCGAGATCGTCATTGCTCCAACGATCACAGATGAGGCCAGAGCCGTTTTAGCACAGAAGAAGAGCCTCAGAGTCTTCGTCGCGTCGAGACCCTCGTCGTTCGATCTCGATATTCGGTCGATCGATGACGGATACCTCGTACAGAAAGCGGACGCGGTCGGGAGCGCCGTGGAGGGTTGGGAGGCCAAGACCCGTAAACCTACTCAGCAGGAACGCGACGATCTCGAGATGGCATGGATAGTCGCCGCACACACGAAATCGAATGCGATCGTACTCGTCAACGATGGTGCAGCCGTCGGTGTGGGCGCAGGCGATCAGAGCAGGGTCGGGGCAGCCGAGCGAGCGTTGACGAAGGCCGGGGACCGAGCGAAGGGCGCCGTGTGCGCATCGGATGCCTTCTTTCCATTCAGGGATGGGCCGGATGCGCTCGCAGCCGCAGGCGTTACGGCGATCGTGGAGCCGGGCGGCTCTGCCAGGGACAACGAGGTCATCGAATCAGCGACAGAGCACGATGTAGCCTTGCTGTTCACAGGGGAAAGGCATTTCAGACATTGAGCGCACAGATCCTTTCAGGTACGGCGGTTGCGAAGGTAGTTCGCGCCCAGGTCGCAGACGATCTCGACGAACTTCGCGTCAAAGGAATCGATGTTGGTCTGGCTACGGTGCTCGTCGGCGATGATCCGGCATCTCATACTTACGTTGGCTACAAGCACAGGGACGCTGAGGCTGTCGGTATGCGGTCGATCGACGTGCAGCTTCCTCAGTCCGCTACCCAGGAAGACGTGCTTGCTGCGGTGGCCGAGCTCAACGCCCGCGACGATATCACGGGCATGATCGTGCAGTTGCCCCTACCTGATGGCCTCGATGGTGAGGCTGCCGTTGAGCGTGTGCTTCCATCAAAGGACGCCGACGGCCTGCATCCGTTCAACCTCGGTCGCATGATCCTTGGACGCCCCGGCCCCCTTCCGGCGACGCCTTCTGGTGTTATGACGATCCTCGAGCACTACGGGATCGAGACGGCAGGTACGACCGCCGTGGTCGTTGGCCGTAGCTTCCTGGTTGGCAGGCCGATGGGAATCTTGCTTAGCGCCAAGGGAGCCGACGCGACCGTGATCCAGACCCACTCTAGGACGCCGGACCTCGCATCCGTGTGCGCGACGGCCGATATCCTTGTGACAGCGATAGGTCGTCCCGGCATGATCGACGCCTCGTTCATAAAGCCAGGGGCCGTGGTCATCGACGTCGGCACGACCCGCACGGATGATGGACTACGAGGGGACGTGGCATTCGACGAGGTCGTAGAGGTCGCAGGTGCGATCACGCCGGTGCCCGGCGGAGTCGGACCGATGACACGAGCCTCGTTGCTCACGAACACGGTCGGGCTCGCACGAGCGTCGCTGTAGCCGCGAAGATCTTGAACATACGAACGGAACGGAGACGCTGATGGCTGATGCGATTACCAAGACAGAGACCGGGCTGAAGGTACCGGAGGATCCCGTCATCCCTTTCATCGAAGGCGATGGCGTCGGCCCGGATATCTGGGCTGCGGCGCGAAATGTCTTTGACACTGCTGTAGCAAAGGCATACGGTGGCAGCCGTTCGATCGCCTGGGTCGAGGTCCTCGCAGGTGAGAAGGCCTACAACGAGACAGGAGAGTGGCTCCCGCAGGCAACAACGGAGGCGTTCAGGGAGCATCTTGTTGGGATCAAAGGTCCGCTGACGACGCCTGTCGGCGGCGGTATCCGAAGTCTGAATGTCGCGCTCCGTCAGATCCTAGACCTCTACGTGTGCCTGCGTCCTGTGCGTTGGTACAGCGGTGTACCGTCGCCGGTGAAGCGCCCTGAGGATGTCGACATGGTCATCTTCCGCGAGAATACAGAAGACGTGTATGCAGGCAAGGAACTCGAGGCAGGTTCCGCCGGGGTCCGCAAGCTCCTTGCGTTCCTCGATGAGGAGTTCGGCTGGGACATTCGCGAGGACTCCGGAATTGGGATCAAGCCGATTTCGGAGACGGGCAGCAAGCGTCTCGTAGCTGCGGCGATTCGGTACGCGCTCGAGCAGGGGCGCGACTCCCTCACGCTGGTGCACAAGGGCAACATCATGAAGTTCACCGAGGGCGCTTTCCGTGAGTGGGGCTATGAGGTGGTCCGCGAACAGTTCTCGGACGTTGCCGTTGGATGGGAGGACTGCGACGGCCAGCCGGGTGACAAGCTCCTCGTCAAGGATGTCATCGCCGACGCTTTCTTGCAGCAGATCCTCACCCGACCCACCGAGTACGACGTCATCGCCACGATGAACCTCAACGGTGACTATATGTCCGACGCTCTTGCTGCCCAGGTCGGCGGAATCGGTATCGCTCCGGGTGGCAACATCAACTACGAAACGGGTGTCGCGATCTTCGAGGCGACACATGGCACGGCACCGAAGTACACCGGTATGGACAAGGTGAACCCTGGTTCGTTGATTCTCTCCGGCGAGATGATGTTCCGGTACATGGGATGGGACGAAGCAGCCGACCTGATCGTGAAGGGCATGGAAGCTGCGATCTCAGACAGGATCGTCACGTACGACTTCGCAAGGCTCATGGAAGGCGCTACCGAGGTGAAGACCTCGGAATTCGGCCGGGCAGTCGCCGACCGAATGTGATGGCAGCTCACGGCTGACAGCTCACAGCTCACAGCTCACAGCTCACGGCCGACAGCCGACGGCCGACGGCCAGAAGAAGCTGTGAGCTGTTGGCGGTTGGCTGTGAGCTGTCGTGGTGGGAGTACCCTTGGGGGGGAAAAGCTTCCACTCCCAAGGAGAGGCCATGAGCAAGGTAACCGTTGTAGGTGCCGGCAAGTACGGCTCGACCACGGCCCAGCGGATCGCTGAATGGGACATCGCTGACGAGGTTGTGTTGACGGACATCGTCGAGGGTCTTCCCCAGGGTCTCGCTCTCGACATGAATCAGTCACGATCGGTGCTGGGATACCGCACGATCGTGACGGGGACGAACGATTACGCCGATTCCGCCGGCTCCGATGTCGTTGTGATCACGGCAGGGCTCCCTCGTAAACCGGGAATGAGTCGTATGGATCTACTCGGCGTCAATGCCGGCATCGTGAAGTCGGTGGTCGAGCAAATCGTCGAGCACTCACCGGATGCCGTGATCATCGTCGTCACGAATCCGCTTGATCAGATGACGACACTCGCGGCCGAGGTGTCCGGATTCCCGCGGAATCGTGTCCTTGGTCAGGCGGGCATGCTCGACAGTGCACGGTTCGCCCACTTCATCTCCGAGGCTGCGGATCACGACATCCTCGATGTCACGGCGGTCACGCTCGGATCGCATGGTGAAACGATGGTGCCGGTGCCGTCGTTGTGCAGGATCGGAGACACCCTCCTCGTCGAGGCGCTCGGCGCGGAGAAGGTCGACGAACTGGTCGAGCGGACCCGTAACGGTGGCGCGGAGATCGTTGCGCTCCTCAAGACTGGCTCGGCCTACTACGCGCCGTCTGCCGCTGCCGCGTTGATGGTCAAGGCTGTCATCGAGGACGAGGGCGCCGAGATGCCGGTGTGTGCCTGGATGGAAGGCCAGTACGGCATCGACGGTGTGTACCTCGGAGTGCTGGCGCGCCTGGGCG
>BTQS01000063.1:0-9877 GCA_036985995.1 Acidimicrobiia bacterium | reverse complement strand
GCTCCCCGAGAGCCTTGCGCAGGAGATCACGAAGCTGGAGTTGGTCGGCTTCATCGAGAGCGGTGCCCACTGGAGAGTTGCGCCATATACGACTGTTGAGCTTCCGGATGAGGTCTGATCCCTCAGTCGTGAGGGTGAGCTGTTTCACGCGCCGGTCGCTGGGGTGGGCTCCGCGCTCGACGAGTCCCCGCGATTCCAGACGATCGGCGAGTCCTGTCACGTTCGATGCGTCGCAGTGCAGTTTCTCTGCGAGTGCGCTCATCGAGATCGGGTGTTCCATGAGGAGATGGAGCATGAAGATCTGTTGCGGCGTGAGCTGGGCTGTGGCTGCTTCAGCGGTGATGTGGCCTCTCATGCTCCTCATCACTGCATGTAGCAGCTCCCCGAGCTCCTCGGTTAGTGGCATCTGAGTCCTACCGGTCATCCTGGAACCCTACACAACGAAACGATACATTGACATGATAAAATATTGACCTTCATACTATTTGATGATATCAATCATTCTTCGTCGTTGGGAGTACGAAATGACAACACGTCGAGCAGCCATCGAAGTCGAAGGAGTTCGTCACCGATTCGGTGACGTGACCGCGCTCGACGGTGTCGATCTTCGCGTGGCCGAGGGCGGCGTCTTCGGCCTGCTCGGCCCCAACGGGGCTGGGAAGACCACGCTTGTCCGTGTGCTGACCACGCTGTTGCGACCGACCGAGGGCCGTGCGCGCGTACTCGGCTTCGACGTCGTCGATGACGCGGTACATCTGCGGTCGTTGATCGGCCTCGCAGGCCAGTATGCCGCCGTCGACGAAGCGCTCACCGGCAAGGAGAACGTCGACATGGTCGCCAGGTTGTACAACCTGAAACGCGCGGAGGCGAAACGTCGAACCGCCGAGGTGCTCGAGCGTATCGGTCTCAGTGACGCCGCGGACCGCCCCGTCCGCACGTATTCGGGTGGCATGCGCCGTCGCCTCGACCTGGCTGCGAGTCTCGTGGGCAAGCCGCAGGTCCTCGTCATGGACGAGCCGACGTCCGGCCTCGACCCGGCGAGTCGCATAGATCTCTGGGAGATCATCGAGGAGCTCGTAGCCGAGGGAACGACCCTGCTGCTGACTACGCAGTACCTGGAGGAGGCAGACAGGCTCGCCGATCGCATCGCGGTGATCGATCACGGAAAGGTGATCACAGAAGGCACCCCGGACGACCTGAAGGACCAGCTCGGCGGTGACGTCCTCGGGATGACCCTGGAAAGTCGTGGAGATCTCGCGCGAGCCACCGAGCTGCTGAAGGAAATCCGGATCGGAGAGCCCGTCGTGGATGACATCACTGCAACCATCTCCTTGACCGTCGGCGACGACACACGCCGCACGATCAGCGCACTTCGGATTCTCGAGGACAATGCAATCACCCTGAAGGATCTGACGCTGCACCGGCCTTCCCTCGATGATGTGTTCCTGACTCTTACCGGGCACAAGGCGGAGGTAGAAGCCCTGAATGGGAACCGGGCCAGGGCACGGCGCCGCGTCCGTCAGGAGAGCCGAACATGACGACCGAGACTATCGCGATCAAGAAGCGGGTGACACCGCTCGAGACGATGCGCCACACCGCCGTCATAGCCGAGCGCAACCTCCGGCGCATCATCAGGTTGCCCCAGTTGCTGGTGTTCGCGACGATCCAGCCGGTGATGTTCGTCCTGCTGTTCGCCTACGTGTTCGGAGGGGCAATCAACATCCCCGGGGTCAACTACATCGATTTCCTGATTCCCGGCATCCTCGTTCAGACGGCGCTTTTCGGTGCGACCAACACGTCGATCGGCCTCACCGAAGACCTGCAATCAGGGATCATCGACCGTTTCCGTTCGCTGCCGATGGCTCGTTCTGCGGTCCTCGCAGGGCGGACGGGGTCGGACGCGGTGCGAACCCTGTTCGTCGTGTTGCTGATGCTCGTCGTCGGGTTCCTCATCGGCTTCCGCTTCCATGCCGGGTTGCTTCCGGCGTTCGGCGCAATCGCCCTGGCCGTGATCGTTGGCTACTCCGCCGCATGGGTCATGGCCGCCATCGGGCTGGTCGCCAAGACGCCTGAGGCAGCCCAAGCTGCGAGCTTCGTACTGATGTTCCCGTTCGTTTTCGCCTCCTCGGCGTTCGTGCCGGTAGAGACGATGCCTGGCTGGTTGCAGGTGTTCGCCGAGAACCAGCCGGTGACCAAGTTCGTCGACGCATTGCGAGCACTGATCCTCGGCGGCCCAACGGCAACGCCGGTGTTCCAGGCTCTGACGTGGCTCGTCGTGATCCTGGCGATATTCATTCCGCTCTCCGTGCGTCAGTATCGACGAAGCGCCGAGTAGTAGCCGAGCCGCAAGGACCCCGCGGTTCGCTAAGGCTGCTCACCATTGTGCGACTCACCTGTCGAGCTACCCGAATCCGGTAGGGTGACGATCGGCGAGGGAGGTAGCTGCGGTGGGTATCGCATTATTGATTGTGCTCTTTATCGCATATGCCTTGCTGTCGCGCAAGCTCGAGCACAGTTCTGTGACGGGTCCCATGATCTTCACGGCGGCCGGCGTAGTCACGGCACTCGTCCTGATCGGTCGTGGCGCTTCCGTTGAGGCACTTTCGCTCGACATCCGGAGTGATGCGGTTCAGGTCTTACTTGAAGTGACGCTCGTCATCATCCTGTTCTCCGATGCGGTGCTGATCGACGTGCGGGCGATCCGGAGGGATGCATTCCTCCCTGGTCGTCTCCTCGGGATCGGACTTCCGCTCACGATCCTGGCGGGAACGGTCGTCGCGATGGCGCTCGTACCTGGCCTCGGATTCTGGCCCGCCGCAGTCATCGCTGTGATCCTGGCCCCCACCGATGCTGCGTTGGGTCAAGCCGTGCTCGCCAACGACAATGTGCCCGACGTCGTTCGGCAAGGACTCGGCGTTGAGAGTGGCCTGAACGACGGTATCGCGGTGCCGTTCCTCGCGATCGCCGTCGCAGGTGCTGCCGACGAGATGCGATCCGGTACCGAGATAGCCACGGTCTTCCTCCAGGAGATAGGCCTGGCCGTGATCATCGGGCTCCTCGTGGGTTGGTTGGGGGCTCTGTCCATCCGCTATGCCTACGACAACGGTTGGATGACACGCGGCTGGCGTCAGGTGACGGTCATTTTCCTCGCGCTTTTGAGTTTCGCTCTGGCAGACCCACTTGGCGGATCCGGATTCATCGCTGCATTCGTTGGTGGCCTCACCTTCGGGGCGAATGTGCGAGACGAGTACCCGGACATAGACAACTTCTCTGAGGGCGTAGGCCATCTTCTGACGATGCTCACATTCTTTGTCTTCGGTGCGCTCATCTTGACGCCTGCCCTCGATGTCATCACATGGCAGATCGTGTTCTACGCGGTGCTCAGCCTCACCATCGTGCGCATGATCCCCGTGGCGGTGGCCCTCTTCGGTACCGGCCTCGGCTCGCCGACTCAGGTGTACATAGGCTGGTTCGGGCCGCGTGGCCTCGCATCTTTGGTGTTCATGGGAACCGTCGTGGTGGATGCGGCGCCTGACGAGGCATCGGTGATCATCGCCATTTCGGCAGCCACCGTTGGACTCTCGGTGCTCCTTCATGGATTGTCCGCGTGGCCCGCCTCGGTTCGATACGCGGCGTGGTATGCGCGTTCGGCCGGGGCGCCGGACAAAGAAGAGATGCCTGAGAGTCAAAAGGTCCAACACATGCCGGCGAGCAAGCTTCTCGGGCGGCTACGACGAACGATGTGACTCGTTCAGCCGGCCTGTGAGGTCTTTGGAGAGGTCATGAGCGGTGGTCTGGCATCAGGTTCACCCTTCACCGGCCACATCAAGACCGCTCGCTCGGCCATTGCGGTGATCGTCAATGATGGGTTGACACCCAGGTTTGCACCGATTGCTGCGCCGTCGATGACGTGGAGTCCTTCATGGCCGAACACCCGGTGGTAGGCATCGATGACGCCGTGGTCCGGATCAGATCCGATGGGAGCCCCTCCGAGAATGTGCGCGGTCGTCGGCGTATCGAAGAGCACCTCGTTGAGTGTGCTTCCGCCGAAACCGCCCATCGCCTTCGCAGCGAGGCGAGCGGCCTGGTTCGCCTCGGGGATGTAGGTCGGGTTCGACTCTCCATGGCCCTGCTCGGTCGTGAGTTTCGTGCGGAACCAGCCCTTCTTACGGAACATACGCAGACTGTTGTCCCTGCTTTGCATGACCAGCAGAATGATGCCTCGCTCCGACCAGTGCCAGACGGACAGTGATCGTAGGAACGTGATCGGGTGTCGGATCGCTTCGGTGAGGAACCGAATCTGACGGGCCATACCCGGACCACCGTCGACGAGGATCGTGGCGAGGAGCCCGAGGGCGTTCGATCCCTTGCCGTACCTCACGGGCTCGATGTGCGTTTCGGCGTTGGGGTGGATCGACGACGTTATGGCGATTCCCTCCGAGTAGTCGACGTCCCTGCTCGTCGACACCGCGCCGACGAGCGCTTCACTGTTCGTACGTGTCTGATACCCGATGCGGCGTGACAGGCCGGGAAGGCGTCCCCGCTCGGCGAGTTCGAGAAGAAGGCGGGTTGTGCCGAGTGCTCCCGCGCTGAAGACGACATGTGTTGCAGTGAACGTCTTGCACCGCTTGTTGATCCACGCTCCGGACCGTTCGGTCGTCACCAGCCAGGCGCTGTCGTCGCGCTCGACATCTACGACCTTGTGCTCGGGAAACACAGCCGCGCCTTTGCGTTCAGCGAAGTAGAGATAGTTCTTGTCGAGGGTGTTCTTGGCGTTGAACCGGCAACCCACCATGCAGTTGCCACACGCAACACATCCGGAGCGTCGTGGCCCGTCGCCGTCGAAGAATGGATCCGCGACCTCGATCCCCGGCTCGCCGAAGAACACACCGACCGGGGTCGGCTGGAACGTATCGGCCACGCCCATCGATGCGGCAACGGAACGCATGACATCGTCGGCGGGTGTGTCGAGTGGGTTCTCGACGACACCGAGCATGCGCTTGGCCGTCTCGTAGTGCGGGGCCAGCTCGCGTTGCCAGTCGGTGATGTCTCTCCACTGAGGATCGGAGTAGAACGGCGCCGGCGGCTCGTACAACGTGTTGGCATACACCAACGATCCGCCCCCTACACCGGCACCGGACAGCACCATCACATCCTTGAGGAGGGAGATCCTCTGAATGCCCTTCATACCGAGCTTTGGGAACCACAGTGATTTCCACACGTTCCAGTTCGTCTTCGGGAAATCGGAGGTCGCCCATCGCTTCCCCGCTTCGAGCACCCCTACCGAGTAACCCTTTTCCGCGAGTCGGAGCGCCGTCACGCTGCCCCCGAACCCTGAGCCGATCACGAGGACGTCGAACGTCGCGAGGTGCTGCGGGAGTGTGGCCATTCGTCAGATCAGCGCGGAACCCCACACAGGGATATTGGCGCCGTTGACGACCTTGGAACGTTCCGATGCGAGAAAGTCGATGACCTGAGCAATCTCGTCGGGCTGAGGCCAGTTGACGTAGTCGGCGTAGGGCAGCGCGGCACGTGTCGCGTCGGTGTTGATGACCGATGGCAGGAGGGCGTTACAGGTTGTGTTGGAGTCGAGTAACTCGACGGCAACCGATTTCGCGAGGGAAATGACGCCGGCTTTCGCGACGTTGTAAGGGGCCTGACCTGCGGGTGAGTCGATTGCATGTTTCGACCCCATCAAGATGATGCGACCCCAATCCTGCGACATGTGGGGGATCGCGGCGCGCGTTGTGTTCCATGCTGTGCGGAGGTTCAGATCAATCATCCGTTCGAAGCGAACGTCGGACGTCTCCGCAACATCCTTTCCACCCGCCCAACCGCCGACGAGAGACGCCATCACATTGATCTTTCCGAACGCCTGTACCGCCTCGTCGAAGAACGACGCGACCGCTTCAGCATCCGCGACGTCGACGCGCCGCAGAATCAGCCTGTCCTCGTCGAGATCGATGGTCTCTTCGAGCTTGTTCGCCTCCTCAGGGAGGAGGTAGGTGACCGCGACCTTGAAACCTCGATCGACGAGTAGGGGAATCAGGCAGCAACCAACGGATCCCGTCCCGCCGGGAATGATTGCGACGTTCGCTTCACTCATGCCAACACACTAGCCACACTTCCGACTCCGGCAGTGACGGTGGTACGCTCCCTGGAGCATGCCACACAACGCAGGGAGGAATCCATGGCTTCAATCATCCTCGAAGACATCGGGAAGATCTACCCGGATGGAACCCGGGCGGTCGGCCAGGTCAACCTGACGGTCGGAGATAGCGAGTTCCTCGTGCTCGTCGGACCGTCCGGCTGTGGGAAGTCGACGGTGCTGCGGATGATCGCGGGTCTCGAGGATATAACCGAGGGGAAGCTCAGCATCGGTGACAAGGTCGTCAACGACGTTCCTCCGAAGGACCGCGACATCGCCATGGTGTTTCAGAACTACGCTCTGTATCCGCACATGACGGTGCGGGACAACATGGCGTTCGGCCTCAAGCTGCGCAAGATGCCAAAGGACGAGATCGAGCGACGTGTTGGGGAAGCGGCCGAGATCCTCGAGATCACCGACTACCTCGATAGGAAGCCCAAGGCCCTCTCCGGCGGTCAGCGTCAACGAGTTGCGATGGGACGCGCGATCGTTCGTGAGCCGAAGGCCTTCCTCATGGATGAGCCGCTGTCGAATCTCGACGCAAAACTGCGTGTTCAGATGCGTGCATCACTGAGCCGACTCCATCAGCGGTTGGGGACGACGACCGTGTACGTGACTCACGACCAGGTCGAGGCCATGACACTCGGTCACCGTGTGGCCGTGATGCGTCCGGTGTCGGGGAAACGTCCGTACAACCTCCAACAGGTAGCCCCACCTACCGAGCTGTTCAACAATCCTGTGAACCTCTTCGTTGCCGGTTTCATCGGTAGCCCCGCTATGAACATGGTGTACGGCACCGTCACGAAGGACGGCTCCGGGTACAGCGTCACCTTCGCGGGGTACACGATCTCTATCGACCAGGCGGCGATCGACGCGCATCCCGGCATCGACGACTACCTCGGCACCCAGATCGTCCTCGGTATCAGGCCGGGCACTTTCGAGGACGCACGGGTCGCAGGGGATGCTCCCGACCGTACGATACGGGTGAAGACCGACGTCAACGAGCTGCTCGGGTCGGAGTCCTACGTGCACTTCGAACTCGACGTGAAACCTGTCATCACGCCAGACATCGAGGAGCTCCTCGCCGACTCGGGGACCGAGGTGTCGTCGCTCGGTGACACGACCAGGTGCACTGCACGGGTGAACCCGGATGTTTCAGTTCCCGACGGATCGGAAGTCGATCTCGTCATCGATACCGCAAAGCTCCACTTCTTTGATATCGACAGCGGCGACAAGATCGGCGTTACAACCGCTCCCTAGAAAGTGTCGACGACGATCCCGACGCCCTCGAGTTCGGGGAGCAGTTCAGATCCGAGCACTGCCTCGTTCATCGTGAGGACGCCGGGCCGCTCCACACGTCCGGTCGCTATCAAATGGGCAAGAGCTGTTGCCGGGAACGCCGTCGTTCGGGCCAGCGCAGAAAACGCTCCATGTGCTTTGTCCTCGATCTGGTATGTGGTCGTGACACCGTTGTGCTCCCGCCACACGCGAACCAGAACCAGATCAGGTGCACCTCTCGGAAGTGCACGGTCGAGCGCGTCGAGCAGGACAGCGCGCGGTGCAACCTGGTCTGAGCCTGCCTGGTGGGCAGATTCGTCGAACAGCCCGAGTTCCAGCATGGCTCTGAAGGCCCGGCCGTGGCCTGGAAAACGCAGCGTCTTGTACTCGAGGGCCTCGACATGGCCCTCGTGGTTCCTGCACATCGTCGATGTGCCACCCGCAGTCGAGAACGCCTCGAGCGGTCCCCAGTGAGTCCACGCAACGTCCTCAAAGCGAGTCAAGGGCTCGACGGTCGTATAGGCGCCTCCATCGATGATCTCGCAGGGCTCGGCGTACTCGTTGATGAGCCCTGCGGGGTTGAAAGCTAGCTGGTAGCAGAGTGCACCGATAGGTTCTTGTGGGAGCGCGCCGACACGCATCTGGATGCTGTCGATCAGGCCCTCATCTGCGGACTGTATGAGGTCCTCGGCGAGCACGTTCGCCAGGCCCGGTGCGAGCCCGCAATCGGGGACGATCATGATGCCTGCATCGAGGGCGTCGTCGTGGAGCCGCTTCTGTGCGGCGACAACGGAGGGGTTGCCCCCGAAGTCCAGGTAGTGCGTCCCGGTTGCGAGGGCCGCCGATGCAACTCCGAAGCCGAACCGGTATGGAACCGCGCTCACGACGACCTGGAAGCCTTCGAGCATGGTCATGAGCTCTCGCCCGTCAGCCACGTCGAGCGTGGCCGGCTGTGCTCCGTACACGCGTGCGACACGTTCGGCGGCCTCGAAGTCGGTGTCGGCGACGACAACGTCGTGCCCTCGCCTCCTGAGGTCCCATACCGCAGCAGAGCCGACTATGCCCGCTCCAAGAACCAGTACCGCCACCGTTCCTCCTCAGGGTGCCAACCGCTTGAAAACTTCAGCAGGGCCGATACCGAGCCGCTCTCCGTTTCTGGTATGCCAGGCTTCGATTCTCTCGATGAATGCCGTTCGTTGTGCTCCACTCTGTTCGGGATCCCCCATGGTGGTGAGTCCCTGGGATGAGTGGCACAACAGCGCCTCGATCTTGCGGTCACCCCACGGGGGATCAACCGGCTCCGCATGGTCCGGGGCATCGGCAGACCACAGCAGAATTGTCGATGGTCGGTGCGCGGGGAGACCTGCCTCGCGATAGGCGAGTGGCTCTCGAGCCGCAATGACACCGTCGACTGCTGCGGTTCCCGCGGCGCGGTGGTCCGGGTGGAGCTGGTATCGCTGCCAGGGGTCATGGCTGAGGACGACATCCGGCCGGGCTCGCCTCACCGCGAGCGCTATGGCGCGGCGCAGCTCCATCGAGTACTCCAGTTCACCGTCGACGTACCCGAGATGTTCACAATGATGAGCTCGCAGAACATCTGCTGCAGCCCGCTGTTCTCGTTTGCGCTGAGCGATGAGGGAGTCTTTGATCTGGTCGGGGTCCCACGAGCCCTTCGATCCGTCGGTCACGATGAGCATCGTGACCTCGGTACCGGCGTCGGCCCACCTAGCGAGCGTTGCGCCTGCACCGAACTCTGCATCGTCTGGGTGTGCGCCGATTGTGAGGACCCTGCCGGGCCGCTCTAGTGGAGAATCGCTGTCGTGGACATCGTTGTAGAGGTTCGTTGTCATGCCGGAAGCGTACTTGGTGCCAATCCCGCGACAGACCACTGGGCCTACTTCACGAGATCGGGAAACGCGGCGAGGTGCTCGGGCGCATCGATATCCACACTCAGGGCGCGAGAGACCACAATTTGCGCGTAGGGTGCCGCTACGAAGTGGCGGTGGAACGAATCCACACCGTACGAAAAGGGGAACGCGCCGCGACCGGCGATGACATTCGTGCCCCCGTCGTGACTTGGGACCAGCACCGTTGACGTTCGTGCTAGTCGTGCGATGGTGGCAACCGCGGAAGGGGTGACAAGCGGCAGATCCGCATGTATGACGATCCATGGCGTGTCCGCGGCGTGCGCGACACCCGCTGCCGCGGCATCCGATAGGCCGGTGCCCGGATCGTCACAGATCGTGAGTCGGCGCTTGGCGGACCATGTCCGCACATCCGCCGACGCGGTCACGACTACGGGTGACAGTCCCGCGGAGGTGATCGCAGAAACCACCGTGTCGGCCAGGAGCCTGGCAAGGCGGGATCGGTGGTCGGTTGTGAGCACGGGCGCTAGTCGGGTCATGCCGGTGAAGTCGCGTATCGGCACGATGGCCAACACATCGGGCGCGG
>BTQS01000062.1:0-9913 GCA_036985995.1 Acidimicrobiia bacterium | reverse complement strand
GAGGTTGTCTGCGAGCTTGCGCATCGTGAGTGACTCGATGCCACCTTCATCGGCAACGACGATGGCAGCGCGCAGCACCCGATCCTTGCTCAAGGGGATCCGGGGCTGCGGGTCCTGGTCATTCTGTGTAGCCATGTGCATCTTCCTTGCCGCCCCATTCTATCGTACAAGGTAAGTTTCGGACAGTACCGCCTCTCCCGTTGACAACCTTACGATGTACTGTTACCTTACGTCATACGCTTACAACGTACGAACGCTCGTACGTAAATAATTGGCATCTCGCCCAACAACGCTACGCACCAGTAGCGAATAGCCGAGGTCGCCGAAGGGGGAACAACTATGTCGCATGTTTTGTACCGATTGGGTCGGTTCGCCGCCCGCCGACCGTGGCGCGTAATCGCAACATGGCTGGTCGTCTCCGTGCTCGTGATCGGAGCATCCGGAACCTTCGGACAGGAACTCTCGGACTCGTTCGAGGTTCCGGGGCTCGACTCCCAGAACGCAATCGACTTGCTGTCTGCCGCTGAGTCGGACAGGGCCGGATTGACCGCGCAGGTGGTCGTTACACCGCTCGACGACCGCGAGACTTTCTTTGACTCACCCGATGCACAGGCCGCGTTGGCCGAAGTGCAGGCAGCAGCGGCAGACCTTCCCAACGTGCTCGGCACGAGCGATCCGGCTGGTGCTCTAGCGGCGGGGCCAGAGCTGGCCGCGGTGAGTGGATCGGTTTCACCCGACGGCCGAGTCGCGCTCATCCGCGTGCAGTATCCGGTGATAGAAGAACTGAGCGTTGACGACCTGGAGAATCTCAAAGCGTTTGGTGTCGAGGCCAGGGAGGGGTCGAATCTCCAGATAGAGTTGAGCGGCGACCTGTTCTTTTCGTTCGAGGAGCCTCAGACCGGCATAGGCGAGATGGTCGGTTTGATCGCCGCGGTCATCATCCTGCTTCTTGCCTTCGGATCGCTCATTGCCATGGGACTCCCGATCGGGATGGCTCTGTTTGGGCTCGGCCTCGGCATCAGCGCGATGTCGCTCATCACCTACCTGGTCGATATCCCCAGTTGGGCTCCACAGATGGCCGCCATGATCGGACTCGGTGTAGGTATCGACTACGCACTGTTCCTCGTCACCCGTCACCGGGAGTTCCTGGCACGAGGGATGACCATCGAAGAAGCTGTCGGCCGTGCTGTCGCAACGGCGGGTCAGGCAGTGATCTTCGCCGGCGGAACTGTTGTCATCGCGATTCTTGGCCTGGCGGTCGCGGGTGTCCCGGCCATGACGGCAGCGGGCATTGCCACATCGGTAATCGTCCTCATCATGGTGGTCGCCTCGGTCACCTTGCTTCCCGCGTTCTTGGGTCTCGCAGGGCACTGGATCAACCGACTCGGATTCCGACGAAATGAGCCAGCGGATGGTCAAACAGTTAGCTCGGGCTGGCAGCGTTGGGGCGAGCATGTGACAAAGCACGCTTGGGTCTATGCCATCGGTGTCACCGCCATCCTTCTGGTGCTGGCTGCGCCCGTGCTGGCTCTTCGTCTTGGTTTCCCCGACGATGGTGCGCTGCCCGATAGCCGAACTGAGCGTCGAGCCTACGATCTCGTCGCAGAGGGTTTCGGTCCCGGCATCAACGGCCCGCTGGTCATCGCCGTGGATATCTCCCAGGATCCGAGCGTGGTAGAGCCCCTATTGGTCGCCATCATGGCCGATGAGGGAATCGCCGCCGTGGCACCCCCCGATGTGAACACCGAGGCTGGCGTGGCTACGTTGCTTGCATTCCCGACCACGGCACCTCAAGATGATGCCACTCTCATCACGGTCAAGCGTCTGCGGGAGGAGGTCTTCCCTGCGGTGCTGGACGGAAGTCCGGCTAGGGCTCACGTTGGTGGTGCAACAGCGAGCTTCGCCGATATCGGTGACCAGGTCAACGATCGATTGCCTGCATTCATCGCTGCAGTGATCTTGCTGTCATTCCTGCTGCTCACCCTCGTGTTCCGATCGGTGCTCGTGCCTCTGAAGGCTGCGTTGCTGAACCTCCTGAGCATCGGTGCCGCCTACGGCGTGCTGGTCATGGTGTTCCAGTGGGGGTGGGGAAAGGGCCTCATCGGTCTCGAGGCTACCGTACCGATCGTCTCGTTCATCCCGATGTTCATGTTTGCGATCCTCTTCGGTCTCTCGATGGACTACGAGGTGTTCCTGCTTTCCCGTGTGCGTGAGGAATACTTGCTCACGGGCGACAACGACTCATCCGTGATCCACGGTATCGCCACCACGGCCAGGGTCATCACGTCCGCAGCCTTGATCATGATCTCGGTATTTCTTGGTTTCGTCATGGGGGAAGACCCCATTATCAAGATGATGGGGCTCGGGCTCGCCGTGGCCATCTTCGTCGATGCCACGATTGTGCGTATCGTTCTGGTACCGGCGACGATGAAGCTGATGGGCGACGCGAACTGGTGGCTTCCAGGCTGGCTGGACCGGCTGTTGCCGACTATCGACATCGAGGGCGAGGCCGGTTTGCCGGAACCTGAGATGGAAGCCGACCCCGAACCCGAAGCTGACCATGTAGAAGCGCTCGTTTGACGCGGTTCTTTCGGGGTCCCTATCTCGATTGCCACATACAGCAAGGTTGAAATCGGTTGATTCGTCAGTTAGAACGCGCACGTGCTGAACCACGGCGAAACCGGCGTCAGATGAGGAGAATTCGATGAAGCGATAGTCCAACATGAGTACGGCTCACCTGATGTTTGAGGACATGGTCGCTCTGAAGGAGCTCGTGAATGCCGGAAAAGTGACACGGTCATCGATAGGCGTTACGTGTTTGCTGAGGTCCCAGAGGCTCTCTGGTATCAAGGGGAAGGTCACGCCCAGGGAAAGACCGTCATCACCGTCTGAGGTGCGTGCCGCCGTACCGTAGACCACGCGTTCAACTTCGCGACGCAGCGCGGTGTTGAGCCGGACTGATGCCCCGTACCCGCTTGAAGGCGGTACTGAGTGCGAACGGGCTTCCATACCCCACACGGGCAGCAAGGGCGGCGATCGTAGTGTCTTCCTCGTTGAGAAGATCAGCCGCCAGAGAGATCCGCCAACCCGTAAGGAAGGTCATCGGTGGCTCCCCAACGAGCTCGTGGAAGCGCCGGGCCAGCGTCGCGCGAGACACGCCGACTTCCGTGGCGAGCCCGGCGACGGTCCAGGGCTTGTCTGGATTATTCTGCAGCATCCGCATTGCCGGTCCTACCACCGGATCGCCATAGGCCCGGTACCAGGTAGGGACCTCTCCTTCGGGCCGGGCGAACCAGGATCGAAGCACGGCAATGACCAGCAGATCGAGAAGCCGATCGAGGACGGCCTCTTGGCCGGGCTCCTCTTTGGCGATCTCCTCGTTGAGCAACGTGATGAGGGGTGACCGACGAGCGTCGGCCGGGAGAACGATCAGGCTCGGCAACGATTGCAAGAGACGTTGCCCGACCTCGCTGTGCATCTCGTAGGTACCGGTGAGCATCACTGTCGAGCCGGTCAGGCTGTTCCCCCAGGTGCGAACCCCGAGATCCATACGCTGAGAGAGGTCTTCACCGTCGATAGTGGTGCAACGCTGGCCGGGGTGGACGACCACCTGTGGGGGCGTACCAGGGTCGTCGGCCACGGTGTAGGGGTCCGGGCCTCGTACGACTGCCACGTCTCCCGGGTCCAGGCGCACGGCGTCGCCCGTCTCGGGGACAAACCACGCATCGCCCCGGACCACTGCAACCAGCGTCAGCGGTGCCTCGTCCTCGATCCGGAGTGACCACGGCGGATCGAGGACGGATCGAAGGAGGAAGGCTCCCCGAGCCCTCGGGCCATCCAACAGTCCAACAAGTGCGTCCACAGTCGAGATTTTAGACGATAAAACATGGAAATACAACTCTGAACTATGGACAGTCTCATCGATCGGCCATACCTTTGCATCGAAACCACCGCAACCCGGAGGAGGGTGACATGAGGGAAACATACGAAGTGCCAACACGACCGATTCTTGTACTCGGTGCAAACGGCAAGACGGGCCGCCGCGTCGCTGAGCGACTTGCAGCCAACGGGCTTCCAGTGCGAGGCGTCTCGCGGTCGACCGATCCGCGATTCGACTGGGAGGACCCTGAGACGTGGGGTCAGGTCCTCAGCGGCGTCCGCTCCGCATACATCACGTTCCAGCCGGACCTGGCGGTACCGGGCGCCGGTGAAGCGATCCGTACCTTCACCAGCCTGGCGGCATCGAGCGGTGTTGATCGCCTCGTGTTGCTTTCGGGCCGGGGAGAGCCGGAGGCTCAGGCGTGCGAACAGATCGTGCAAGACGCCGGCATCGATTGGACCATCGTGCGGTCCAGCTGGTTCAGCCAGAACTGGAGCGAAAGTTTCCTGCTCGGGCCGATACTCAGTGGCCATGTAGCGATGCCGGCTGGGGAGATACCTGAACCGTTCACCGATGCCGACGATATAGCTGACGTCGCTGTTGCTGCTTTGACGCAAGACGGTCACAAAGGTCAGATCTACGAGTTGACCGGTCCGCACATGTTGACATTCGCCGAGGCCGTTGCGGAAATCTCAATCGCGACTGGTCGCGAGATCCAGTATCACCAGGTATCGCTCGAACAGTATCTCGAGGGATTGTCGGACCATGGTGTGTCCGCTGATTTCATCGGACTCCTCGAGTACCTGTTCACCACTGTCCTCGACGGACGCAATGCACAGCTCACCAACGGAGTGCGACGTGCGCTGGGGCGAGATTCCAAGAGCTTTGCCGAGTTTGCAGTCGAGACCGCCGCCACAGGCATCTGGGACACGCCGGATGAAGGGAGTAGCCCGTGATCGACGGGTATCCCGAGTTCCTGGCCGTTGTCGGCGCCCTCGGTGCCGGTCTCAATGCCGGCGTGTTCTATGCGTTCTCGACGTTCGTTATGCAGGCCCTCGGCCGACTCCCTTCGAAGGCCGCCGTCGAAGCCATGCAAGCGATAAACATCGAGGCACCCCGACCAGGGTTCATGGTGGCGTTCCTGGGCACTGCGGTTGTGTCCATCGCGCTGGCAGTCGCGGCCTTCGGTCGTCTCGGCGAACCATCGGCGATCTACCAGCTTGCGGGGGGCGGGCTGTATCTCGCCGGAGTTGCCCTCACCGCGATGTATCACGTTCCCCGCAACAATGCCCTGGGACGGCTGGAGCCCGCAAGTGAAGCGGCAGCGAAAGCGTGGGACATGTATCGGCCTGACTGGACTCGCTGGAATCATGTTCGCACGCTCACCTCGCTGAGCGCCTCGGTGGTGTTGATACTGAGTCTTCTCGTCGAGTGAGTACGCGGCGTTGGTGTCTCAGCCGCACAGCGGGTCCGCGGACGGCGCGATCTCGACATCCGTGTAACCATTTCTCGCCAGAAGTAGCTCGAGTGACCAGGGGTGTGCTCCGGGGCCGCGGGCGCGACCCGGAGCTCTTGACCACTCTTCGGCTTGGACTACGCCGGCTTGCTCCCTCCGAAGGAGTGAGGTGCTACTCGCCGGCGTGGCGCCGCAGATGCGCCCTGAGAGCGGGGAGCACCAGCAGATCCTTCTCGCGACCGGCGGCCTCTTTAGACCGAATCACATCAGCGAGGCTCGCGACCGGCACCTCCCGACCTTCGTGATTCACGATCGTGTGGGAATCGTAGAGATCGTCGTATCCGGCTGTACCGTCCGGTAGCAGGGCGATATCGAGTGCCCCGGCATCCGTCCAGAGCGTGACAGTCACCATGTCCGCGAGCCACTCGGCTGTGATACCACCAGGTACCTCGACACCTTCGGCCGGGCCACCAGGTACACGGAAGCGGGCGTTCAGAACGCGGAGCGCCGCTGCCAGCCTCTTGAGGTTGTCCTCGGTGGGTGCAGGTGTGACGTCGATGTCGTGGGTGGGAGGGATCGCTACGTGGTGTAGCTCCGCTGCGAATCCGCCAATCACGAGGTACTGCACGTCGTGCTGTTCGAGGGCATTGAGGATCGTCGGGACATCTACATCTGCCGTAGGCATCAGTGGCCCCGAATCCGACGGAGACGCTCAGCCTCAACACGTGATCGGCTCTGCTCGGCAAGCTCAGCCTGTCGGGCGGGCGGAAGTGTCTGAATGAATGCCTCGAGTGTTCTGTCGTGGTAGTCGATCGGTTCGAGACGGATACGCATCTCGAGCCCGGCTGCGGTAAGTAGCCGCTGGAGGGTGGGAAGCGTCGGTTCCTTTCGCCCTGTCTCGTATGCAGAGATGGATTGCTGAGAGACGCCGGCTTCTGCTGCGAGATCGGCCTGTGTCATGTTGGCTTTGTCGCGAGCGAGCCTGAGTAGACCCGCGGCAAGCGTTGGAGCAGGATCGAACTTACCCATGCAAGTACGCTACACAACCTATCGGTTGTTTACAACCGTTAGAATGTAAAGAACCGAACGGTTGTGTCGTGTCGGCCATGAGGGTCTAACCGGCGCATCGTCCAGGCCTATGGCTCATTCCAGGATTTCAGAGGCTTCCGCACGAAGGACACCGAGCCGCCCTGGGGCTTGACGCCGCATACGTTTCAGTGGATCCCTCTAGTCGCGTCCGGCGGCTTCGCGGAGTCTCTTGTGGGCATCCAACACCTGTTTTCGCACCAACCTCTTCCCGATGACGAAGTTGAGGACACGTCCGGCGTAGCCGTATCGGAAGGTGTAGTCCACCCTCTCGGTGGATACCGTCGCGCTTCCTTCAGTGAGAAATCGATGGTCATACCTGAGCGATTTGAACAACGGATCCTTGCCTATCAACTCGGCCGACATTCGTGCGTTCGGATCCAGCTCCAATACTCGATAGGGCACCCACGTCTTGGAACCTCTTTGGCGGGTCTGGTACGTGCTGCCAACGGCGAGTGGGGCGTCGGAGTCGAGTTTGAAAGAAACCGATGGAAAGAACTTCGAGAGTCCCTCGATGTCGGTCACAAGGTCATACAGCTGCTCCCTCGATGCGTGTACGGCTACAGCTACCTCGAAGAAGTCAGCGAATCCTTCCATCGGTTGGTTGCCGCTCGAGGCCATGTGTTCCCCCTCGAACTCGACAGGCGGACAGCGCGATTCGCGATGATATGTTAACGCCTCGGAGTGTGTCAACTACGCCCAGACAGGCCTCGACGCCGGGTTTGGGGACCGATCGAGAGGCAAGGCGCGGTAGCGGACTGACCGGAAACCCTTGCCGCAACGTGCGAAACGAGGGTCGAGGCGCATCTCGTGATCCCGCCCATGAGGCCCAAGACACGAGCGAAGTCCGCTGCAAGGACGATCAGGCAGGCCATAATCGCATGATGCCGCTGAAGGAGACATCGGGTGGCTGAGAGACGTTCTGCTGCCGTGCGAATCGAGCAACCAACAGCGAACAAGGTGATGGTGTTCTCAGTTGCCGGCCTGGCCGGCTTCCTCACGCTGTTGTTTCTGACGAAGATCGAGGCGGGTGGGTTCAAGGCCCTGCTCCTCGTGTTTCTCGCCGGTGTGCTCATCTACGCCTACCGGGCGATCCAGGTCGTCGCTATCGCAGATGCCGAGGGCATCGACGTACAGAACCTGGTTCGGCACAGGCACTTCGGGTGGCACGAGATCGATGTCTTGTCTGTGGGGCAGACGGGGAGCGGACCCGGTACCGGTATCACCATCGAGCTCGTCGACGGCTCTACGATGCCCGTCGAAGCCAGCTGGGGTCCGTGGTATCAGGGCAAGGTGAGCGATGCGAACACGATGCGTTGTGAACGGTTCATCGAGCAGATCAACGCGATGCGCACCTACGGTTGGCATCGCGATGTTTCCGCCGACGAAGCGATCGTCGATCCGATCGTCGTTCGAAAGACGCTGGCCGAGGAAGCCGACGCCGTGGCCGAGACGATCGATGCTGCCTGGCGAGAGACCTATGCCGAGATCATGCCCGGTCAGATGTTTCAGCATCGTAACCCCGCCGACGACGCGGCGATGCTGCGCGAACTGCTCGATGGAGCGATACCGGGAGCAGGCAGCCTGGTGGTAGAACGCTCAGGCGAGATCGTGGGTACCTCGGTGTTCGGCCCGACAAGGGTGCATGGACTGGAGGGCTTCATCGAGATCTACATGCTCTACGTGCGGGCAGGTGAGATCGGCGGGGGAGCAGGGCGGCGCCTTGTGCTTCGCACGCTGGGCGCGATCCGTAACTCGGAAGCACGGGGCATCGTGGGCCACGTGTACGTCAACAATCGGCCCTTCCGCAGCCAGATCGAGCGCATGGGAATCGAACCGCACGGCAAACCCCAGGAACAGATCTGGTACGGCCTGCCGGTGCGGGTCGTCGAGTACCGATTGACGCTGTAGGCCCCAGCCCGTGGCGCACGACACGGACTCTCTATCCCGCCAAGAGCACGGCACTCGTCACACCAAGGCCTGATTGTGGCAGTAGCATATCTATGGCATAATGATGGCATGGCACGAATACGAGTGAGTACAACGGTTGATGAGGGGTTGCTCGAGGATGCGAGGAGGCTTCGTTCGGACTTGAATGATGCGTCGTTGCTCGACGAAGCTCTTGCCGCTCTACTCGCTCGACAGAGATCGACAGAGATCGACGCTGCGTATGGGGCCTACGACGTGCATCCACTTGATGAGCCCGACGAGTGGGGTGATCTCGCTTCCTTCCGTGATGCTGCGGCTTCACCGTGATGGATTTGCCGGCACGGGGCGAGGTCTGGTGGTGCGAGCTCCCCGAGATCGCTCGGCGTCCGGTCGTGGTGCTCTCTCGCGATGCCGCGATCCCGAGACTCCGACGCGCTCTTGTCGCCCCTTGTACGACGAGTATTCGGGGACTTCCGAGCGAGGTGGTGCTCGAAACAGGCGATGACCCCATACCGCGCCGGTCTGCGGTCAACCTCGATTCGATCGAGAGTGTCTCGGTTGCCACACTCACGCAACGCCTCGGTCGTCTCAGCGATGATCGCATGCGGCAGGTCTGTGCCGCAATGGCCGTAGCCGTCGACTGCCAGCGTTGAATTTCTCAGGCAAAGGTCGTACATGGTCGCGCTCATCCGTCGGTATCACGGAATCGTTGAGAGGATTTGCTCACTAGGGCGCCCGGATCGTCTACGGTCGTGGCAACGTCGGGAGTGAGGTGCGATGACCGAAAGTACCGGAGCAGCTGAGCGCGAGGTGCTCACCTGGACGGAGTACGGAGTCGGTGTCCGTGAGCTCGCACGCCTGATCGCGGACGACGGGTTTCGGCCCGATGTGATCCTCGGCATCGCCCGCGGCGGCCTGATCCCGACCGGATCGCTGGGATACGCCCTGTCGATCAAGAACTGTTATCTGATAAACGTCGAGTACTACACCGACGTCGATGAGCGGCTCGAGGTGCCTGTGATTCTCCCGCCCTATCTCGAGTTGGTCGACCTCGAGCATGCGAACATCCTCGTGGTCGACGACGTTGCCGACACCGGCCATACCCTCGCGAAGGTCTATGAGTTCGTCGCGGGCTCGGTGCGCAGCGCCAAGGCAGCGGTCCTCTACGAGAAGCCGCGGTCGGTGATCAAGTGTGAGTATGTCTGGCGCCGCACCGACCTATGGATCAACTTCCCATGGTCGACTGAACCGCCGATCGTGGCACCGACGCGACACCGTCGCGGCATCGAGATTCCTCCGATCTGACGTGTCGAACTGCCGTCAGTCGGCAACGCCTACTTCGCCGACGAGGCGGGTCGGTTCGATGAAGACGACGACCTCACCGGCTACACCGTTGCGTCGACCGAACTCATCTGCACGCGCTTCCCCGACGTAGCGCCGACTCGTCTCGGTAGCCCATCGGAGCAGTTCTTCGGCATCATCTGAGAAGCTTGCGACACCGTCGAACCGGGCCCATCCGAAGGGCATCTCCTCGAGGTCGACGAGGAGCGACACTCTCGGGT
>BTQS01000061.1:0-10073 GCA_036985995.1 Acidimicrobiia bacterium | reverse complement strand
GGATTCAAAACCGCCTTCGAGAACGCGGGTCCGATCGTTCTCGAGCCCGTTTCGCGCGTTGAGGTGACCGTGCCAAGCCAATACCAGGGCGATGTCATGGGCGACATCGCATCACGGCGTGGTTCTGTGGCCGGATCGAGGACGAATGCTGACGGGATGCAAACCATCGAGGCGGATGTACCGACAAGCGAGATCCTCCGGTATGCGATCGACCTGAGGTCGATCACCAACGGATGGGGCCGATTCACCGCGAAGATCGACCACTATCAAGAACTCCCGTCGCATCTCGTCGCAAAGGCGATGGAGGCAGCCAAGGGCTGAGCGCTACGGCCTCATCACCCTCTCGCATCGGCGGCGAGACCGTCGAGCAGATCATGTTCCGAGATGGTGATCGAATCGAGGCCACAACGGATCATCGCTCGTTCGACGACGACGGCACCGGCAAGAATCACTTTCGCCCTCGCGGGGTCTAGCGACGGTATTGCTTTGGTCTCCTCGATGGTCAGGCCGGCCAGCCGATCGACGAGCTCGCCTGCTGAAACGACGGAGAGTTCCGAGCCGTGTACGACGGCGCGGTCGTACGCCTCTAGATGCATCGAGATCGCTGACAGATTGGTGAACGTCCCTGCAACGCCGATCGCAAGGTCGGGGATAGCCGGGAGTGACACCGAAGCGAACGCCGCATCGCACTCGGTTCTTGCGATCTCGATGGTCCGCGTACGAATGGGCCGCTCACCGACACACCGGTCCGTCAGCCTGACGGAACCCATGTCGATGCTCTTCGTGTAGAGCGGCTCCGTGGTGCCGAACACGAACTCCGTGGATCCGCCCCCGACATCGATCACAAGCTTCGGAGCGCCGCCGGGGAGCCCTTCCGTGGCCCCCGAGAAGGCGAGCGCCGCCTCGTAGGCCCCGTCGATGATCGTCGGCCTCACGCCGAGCACGCGCTCGATGTCGTCCATGAGCGCCGACCCGTTGCCGGCATCGCGCGATGCGGAGGTCGCGACGGCAACGATCGTAGACACTGCATGCCTGTCGATGATCGAGCCATAGCGCGCAATCGTGGAGACCGTCGCTGCATATGCTCCGAGATCGAAACTCCCCGTGCGTTCGATGCCACTGCCGAGTCCGGTCACCGTGACATCTCGAGCGAGCTCACGGCCATCGCTGTCGGTGACACCAAGGCGTATCGAATTGGAACCTATATCGATGACGGCAACTCTCACCTGGGTTCCATCCAATCCGGGTTCGTCTCGAACCGACCACCCGTTTCGACGACACACGGTGTGGAACATGGCAGCGGTTCGATCCTGGCTGCGACATCCTCTCCAATGGGATTGTCGTTTCCCGCCGCCGTGTCGGCGTACTGCGCATGCAGGCATTTGACGCCTCCGGACGAGCCAGCTACGCCACCCGACGGCTTCGGCCCATCCCACCCCGGAGGAATCAGGGCGTCGCGCACCGCGCCATAGCGATCCATCGCAGCGGCGAACCGTTCCCGCACATCGGTATTCAATCGAATGAGGTCGTCCGCGGCGCGTACACCGCCGGCCGACTCGATGCGCGAGATCCTCGTGACAGCGAGCGGACACGTGAGCCAGTGCATGGTCGGAAACGGCGTCCCATCCTCGAGGATGGCGGGAACGTCGATGACGACAGGCAGGCCGAGATGGCAACGAGCCCTCACGTCCACTGAAGATCGAGGAGGACGACCTATCTGGATCTCTACGACCGCTCGGTCATCCATCGGAAGCGATGTCGGACCCCGTGATGAAATCCCAGATGCGTCCCAGGAACGACCGGTCACGCTCGGTGGTAGCCACCGGCTCCGCAACCTGCCGCGAAGCTTCCGGCGTGCCGGGTGTCAGCACGACGTAGCCGATCTCACCCGGCAGCACGAACCCATACTGCTCCCTGGCGACACGCTCGAGCTCTTGCTCGGAGTAGAGCGCCTCAGCGTCGTCGGCCAGCGAGGCGTTCTGCTCCTGAAGCTCCGTGAGTCGATTCTGTGCGACGTTGACCGAATTCTCTCGTCCGACATAGTCGCGGACCGGGAGCACACCGGTAGCTACGAGCCCGAGGGCGACGAGCAACGCGATGAACACCACCGTGCCGAAACGTGACCGTCTTCGTCTGGTCCGGTGCTTTGCACCGGTCGGTGGCGGGGCAAGTGTGTCCGTCATGCGTGGGCCCGGAACCTGTCCCACCCGGCGAACCGGGCCTCGGAACCCAGGTCTTCTTCGATGCGTAGCAACTGGTTGTACTTCGCTGTACGTTCCCCGCGTGCAGGAGCGCCGGTCTTTATCTGGCCTACGTTTGTCGCCACGGCGAGGTGAGCGATGAACGAGTCCTCCGTCTCACCCGACCTGTGGCTGATCATCGATCCGAAGGCGTTTTGCTCGGCAAGGCTGATGGTATGCAGTGTCTCGGACAGCGTTCCGATCTGGTTCACCTTGATGAGAATGGCATTAGCCGCCCCAAGGTCGATGGCCTTGGCCAGGTGAACCACATTGGTCACGAGATTGTCGTCACCTACGATCTGGACATCCGAACCGAGCTGGTCCGTCATCAGTTTCCATCCGTCCCAATCTTCCTCATCGAGCCCATCTTCGACAGAGATGATCGGATAGTCACGAATCAGCTCACCGAGGTAACCGATCAACTCTGTAGAAGACAGCGACGTCCCCGAGAGCTCGTAGGAGCCGGCTCGGTACATCTCGGACGCTGCAAGGTCGATGGCGATCGCCACATCGTCGCCGAAAACGTATCCAGCGCTCTCGATCGCTTCGGACAACACGTCGAGTACCTCTCTGTCCCCAGGAAGGTCGGGGGCGAAGCCACCCTCGTCCCCAACGTTCGTGGCGAGGCCCTTGCCGGCGAGCACCTTTTTCAGCGCGTGGTACACCTCGACACCGGCCCGCAGCGCCTCGCGGAAGCTCGGGAGCCCTCCCGGAACGATCATGAACTCCTGCGTGTCGATGGAGTTCGCGGCGTGCACGCCTCCGTTCACGACGTTGAAACACGGCGTCGGCAGAGTTCTAGCGTTGGTTCCACCAAGGTATCGATATGCCGGGAGACCGACTCCCGCGGCGGCGGCTCGTGCTGTGGCCAGTGACACTGCGAGGATGGCGTTCGCTCCGAGGTTCGCCTTGTCTGGCGTTCCGTCGAGATCGAGCATGACCTGGTCGATGGATTCCTGCCGCGTGGCGTCAAGGCCAACAAGACGGGGTTGGATGGTATCGACGACGTTAGCGACCGCCTGCTGGACACCCAACCCTCCGTATCTCGCACCACCGTCCCTCAGCTCAACGGCCTCCCGAGCACCGGTTGATGCACCGGAAGGAACGATCGACCGGCCGAACCCTCCGCCATCGAGGTGGACCTCGGCCTCGACAGTCGGATTTCCCCGGGAGTCGAGTACCTCGCGGGCACGAACTTCGACGATGGTGGTATGCGATGCAGTCATGTTGTTCGGAGGGTAGACCCCAGATGGGTTTGGTAGGTGCCTTGTCTCAGCGCAGAGCTGCCTTTGCTTCGATCCACGCAGCGTCGAGCTCGGCGAGCGAGGCGTCGCGCATGGACACCGACCCGTTTGCGAAGGACTCCTCTATGAACCGGAAGCGCTCTATGAACGTGTCGACTGAGCCACGGAGTGCCGACTCGGGATCGACGCCGAGGTGGCGGGCGAGGTTGATGGCGGTGAACAGTATGTCGCCGAGCTCGGCTGCCGCCGCTTCCCGATTCTCTCCTGCCTCCACGAGCTCGTCGATCTCGCCGCGCAGCACATCGATGACGTCGTCCGCGTTTTCCCAATCGAAACCGACGCTCCTGGCACGTTTCTGGACCTTCGCCGCCCTCGCAACACCGGGCATACCCGTCGGGATGTCGTCCATCAGGCTGCCGCGGTTCTTCTCCGTCTGCTTGATCTCCTCCCAGTTGGCGAGCACCTCATCTGCACCGTCAACGGTCACATCTGCGAACACATGCGGGTGTCGGGACACGAGCTTGCGTCGGATCCCTTCCGCAACCTCATCGATATCGAAGGCACCAGCTTCAGACGCAAGGGTCGCGTGGAACAGGACCTGGAGCAAGAGATCACCCAGCTCCTCCTCGACTTCGGCGTAGGCGCCGAAATCCGGCTTGCCCTTCGGCGCATCCACAGGCAGCCTGGCTATCGCGTCTGCCGTTTCATACGCCTCCTCGATGAGGTGCGTCAACAACGTGTGGTGGGTCTGCTCTTTGTCCCATGGACACTCGGTTCGTAGAATCCTGTTGGTTGCTACAAGACCGAGCAGGCCCGAAGGTGTCGCTGAAACGAAGACCGTTGTCCTGGGGCCTCCCTCGTATCTGGCGAGTTCCGCCACTGTCCGACCAGTCACGATCTCGTCGCCATCGCCAAGTCGGTCGAGGACGGTGACCTCGGATTCTGGATCGATCGTTCTGCTCAAGGCAAGCGACACGTCGGATGCCCTCAGAACGGAATCGACCTGCGTGACGAACGTCGGCAGGTGCAGCGGGAGCGGGTCTGGGAGATCTCGTGCGTCCAGGATCTGAGCACCATCGGTGATCGGGTCGACACCGACGGCGAGGTAGGCGAGGTCGAGGAAGGAGAGCCCAGGCAACACGCTGACCGAGATACCGGCCGCCATGGCTCGAGAAGTGATCATCGGCACGGCTCGTTCGCCGACCACGGCACTTCCGGGAACGGCGTACACGACAGGCCCTTCTGCGGCCGCCCCAAGTACTCTCCGCGCGATCCCCGCATATATGTCATCGAAGTCCGTCAGGGTGTCGTAGAGGTCATCACACGTCACGACCTCGCGCTCGGATGCGATCATTGTCGCTGCTGGATGCGCGAGTGTGCGAAGGATGACCGAGACGTCACTTGCCATGAGAGCGGAACGCACTACCGCGTCGATGTGGTCTTCGCCTGCGGGCCCGAGCCCTACGATCGTGATCGCCATGTCACGGAGACGCTGGCGGAGGGATGATCCCATCGACCGGTGGATACCACGTTCCGATCTGGGAACGCACGCTGATGTCGGCGTTCGATACGGCGTCGTTGAGCCAGTTGCTCCAGGCCGCGTCGAGAAGATCCCCGGGGATCCACCGGAGGGGATCTTCGGCAAGCTCGTCGAGCGATGCAGGGAATTCGCGCGAATCGACGAGCACAACATGCCATCCGAAGTCGGTCTGCACTGGGCCGACTGTCTCGCCGACGGGAGCCGTCGCAACCACCGAAGAGAAGGACTGGATGAACACGCTGGGGTTGGTCGGACACGGGAGCACGCCACCCGGCGACTGCGTGTCGAGTGAGACCTCGTCGGCGACCGCCGAAAAGTCCTCCCCTGCATCGATACGTTCCCTGGCTACCTGCGCTTCCTGCTCCGTTTCGACGATGATGTTCCTGGCACACACCTGGACCAGTTGATCCTGGTTGTTCTGCCACACGCCCTCGAGGTACTCGGGGTCGTTGGCGATCTGCTCTTTGACAGTGCTGCGCACGAGGAGCTGTGCGGCAACGAGGTTTACAGCCTCATCGGATAGCTGGGGGTTCGCCGCAACGGACTGAAGAATATTGAGCTCAGCGGGCGCGATGTTCGCGATATACGCATCGATCGATGCCTGTGCGTCGAGATTCTCCACACCGAAGTCTGCCTCGGCTGCTGTGACCATGGCCTCGGTGAAGATGGTGTTGGTGAGCAGGTTCCGGAACTCCTCGGCACCGACCGTCGGCGTATCGAACGCAGCGGCGCCCAGTGCAAGAACGTCGGCGTCCGGTATGTCCTTCCCGTTGACCGTTGCAGCGATGTTCGCGCCTCCGCAAGCAGCAAGGACAAGGGCGACAAGAGCGATGAGAACAGCGATGCGAGTCCGATAGGTCATGATTCAGGCCACATTGTACGGACGAACCGGGCTATTTCCGTTGCAGGTGACTCCGTTGGTGACGGTAGGAACAGCGTTGTCCCACGCAGCAGAGCGCCCCGGGCGATTCGCTCGAGCCTGACTTCTTGGGAGGCCTTCATCGTCACCGGCGCGATCCGCACCTCTCGACGGTTCTGAACGATCTCCGTGATGCCGAGTCGTATCGCTTCGACCCGCAGCCTTGCCACGTTCAGCAGCTCCTCGGCAGATTCCGGCAACGGGCCGAAACGATCCTCCCACTCGCCGACAACGTCATCAACCGCCTCCGTGGTTGTCGCTGCGGCAAGCCTGCGGTACGCCTCGAGACGTGTTTCGACCCCTGGGACGTAGCCGTCCGGCAGGTGCGCGTCGACCATGAGATCGATGCGGATTGGCTCCGGCTCCTCGCTATCGGGGATTGCTCCCTTGAGTTCGTTGACAGCGTCAGCGACAAGCTCGGTGTACAGGTCGAACCCGACGGCAGCGATGTGGCCCGTTTGTGTTTCCGAAAGGATGCTGCCCGCACCGCGGATCTCGAGGTCGCGCATCGCAAGGTCGAACCCGGAGCCCAGGTCCGCGAACTGACCGATCGCCTCGAGTCTGCGGTATGCGGCTTCGCCAAGCCATTCTTCCATCGGGTGGAAGAGGTACGCATAGGCACGTTGAGACGACCGCCCGACTCGACCACGCAACTGATACAACTGTGCGAGCCCGAGCCGATCTGCCCGCTCGACGATCAGCGTGTTGACTTGCGGCACGTCGAGGCCGGACTCGATGATGGTCGTGGCGACGAGGACGTCGTATTCACGGTTCCAGAAATCGAACATGACTTGCTCGAGTCGGCCTTCGCTCATCTGACCGTGAGCGACGGCTATCCGGGCATCCGGCACGAGTTCCCGAAGCCGAGCCACAGCGTGGTCGATGGACTGCACCCTGTTGTGTACGAAGTAGACCTGGCCCTCACGCAGCATCTCCCTACGGATCGCCGCGGACACGGCGTTGTCGTCGTTTGGCCCAACGTAGGTGAGTATTGGGTGCCTGTCCTGAGGCGCAGTTCGGATGCTCGAGACCTCCCTGATCCCTGTGAGCGCCATCTCGAGCGTCCTGGGAATCGGTGTGGCCGTGAGCGTGAGCACGTCGACACTGGTGCGTAGCTCGCGCAAAGCGTCTTTGGCTCCGACACCGAACCGCTGCTCCTCATCGATGACGACCAGGCCGAGATCGCAGAAGTCGATGTCCTGAGACAGAAGGCGATGTGTGCCGACAACGATGTCGTTGGTACCGTCGGCTATGCCCGCGATGACCTCCTTCTGTTGCTTTCCGGTCAGGAATCTCGAAAGCATCTCGACTCTGATCGGGTAGGGGGCGAAGCGCTCCTCGAAGTTGGCAAAGTGTTGCTGTGCAAGGAGGGTCGTCGGCACGAGCATGACGGCCTGCTTCCCGTCCTGAACTGCCTTGAACATCGCGCGGAGTGCAACCTCGGTCTTGCCGAAACCCACATCGCCGAAGATGAGGCGGTCCATCGGCACGTCGGCCTGCATGTCGGCCTTGACATCGATGATCGCTTGCAACTGATCCGGTGTCTCTTCGAACGGGAAGGCTGATTCGAACTCCCGCTGCCACGGCGTGTCCGGCGAGAATGCGTAACCGCTCGATGCAGCACGCTTTCGGTGCAGCGCCACAACCTGGTCTGCAACGATCGCGACCTCTCTGCGGACTTTCTCCCTCGTCTGGCTCCAATCGGATCCACCCATCTTCGAGAGACGCGGGGACTCTCCTCCTGTGTACCTGACGACCGCAGCCAGCTGGTCGGTCGGCACGTACAACCTGTCTTGCCCTGCGTACTCGACAAGGAGGTAGTCGCGTTCCACTCCAGCGATCTCACGATGCACGAGACCCGCGAACCTGCCGATGCCGTGGTGACGATGGACGATGTAGTCGCCGGGGTTGAGGTCACGATACGCATCGGCCACCTGGCGGCTCGTTCCCCGACCGCCGGTGCGGTGCGCTCTCCGCCGACCGGCTACCTCGCGTTCGCCGACCACGCCGAAACCGATGGTGGGGAACACGAACCCGTTGTGGATACCGATCGGTGTGACGGAGGCTGTGGCTTTCTCGAGCCGATCGACAACGGGCAGGTCGACGCCATGTTCGGTGAGAACGGACGCCACACGCTGTGCTGCCGCCATTCCATCCATCGCTACGACGATTTCAACCGACCTCGTCTTCCAGCGATTGATCGCCGCGGCAACGGATTCCGGATCACCCGCCACTGCGTCGAGGGTCCGAATCTCGTACCCATCATCACCGGGCCCGGCAGGCTGAGGGGGCGCCTCGAGAACCCGGAAGTCGATCGCATCGATGTTGAATGGGAGGTAGAGCGGTGGGTACGCTCCGGCCCCTGGAGCGTCGGATCCCCATGTGGTGGAGAGCGCTGCCGCGAGGTCGAATTCCTCGGTGATCAGATCCTCCGCCCGGTCGCCACACCGGAACGGGTCGAACACGACCACGGGGCCGCGAGATTCGTCCAGAACGGTACGTGGCGGTGCGAGCCACGGCAGCCACGACTCCATGCCCTGGAACGTCACACCCTCCGCCATACGATCCCATCTATCTACCGCCCACGGAGCGTCAGATCGAAGTCGATCCGCGCGTGCCCTGACGTTGACGTCCAGGATCACCTCTCTGGCAGGAAACACGTCCACTGTGTCGAGCTGCTCTTCGGATCGCTGCGTGGACGGGGAGTAGCTCCTGATCCCATCGAGGGTGTCCCCCCAGAAGTCGAGCCGGACCGCTAGGTCGGCGTTGGGAGGGAACACATCGACGATGCCGCCCCGCACCGCCATATCGCCTCGTACTTCTGCCCGGTCGGTTCTCCGGTAACCAAGATCGACAAGATGAGCAACGACCTGATCGAAGACGTACGTCTCGCCCTGGTTGAATCGGAGAGGTTCGGTCGTTGTCGGCGAGACACGCTGCGTGACTGCGCGTACCGACGCGACCACGACGAACCCACCGCTGCCTACCAGTGCGTGGCGCGCCTCGATCCGCTTGGCCATCGTGACCACGTTCGGTGACACATGCTCGAACGGGAGGGTTTCCCAAGCGGGCAGCTGAATCACGTCAGGGGTGAACAGGGCAACATCCTCTGTGAGTTCCTCAGCCTCGCGTTCGCCGGCAACGACGGCGAGCACCGGCTCGTCGACGCTTCGAGACATCGCAGCGAGCAGGATCGCGCGCGCTGACGGCGGCACGACGACTCGACCGGGGAGGGGTGGATCGAGATCGCGGCGCCAACGATCGACGAGGGCACTCAATGGGGCAGGCACCACAGATGCATCGTACCTGCCCGGTGCACTCAGTCGCTGACGAGAAGCCCTTTCGATGCGAACCAATCAATGGTCCGGGAGAAGGTGTCAGAGATCGGGTGGTACACCACTCCCAGCTGCCGTTCTGCCTTCGACCCATCGAACCGGTGCCCGTGGAGCAGGGTCACCACCAAGGCCGGACAGATCTCTGCACCAGGGTGTAACAGCGAAACTATCCGTGATGCCGGGATGCCAACTCTCCGGACAACGCCTTCAGACAACCACCGGGGTCGAAAGTCACGACCGCTGATATCAGCGGCGATGGAAAGCGCACCGGACACCGAAATGGATGCGCCCGAGAGCAGGTACCGCGCCCCCGACTCACCTCTCTTCGCGGCGGCGATATGACCAGCGGTGCAGTCCTCGATGTCAACGATCGACACATGAGTGTCGAAGAGGATCGGGCGCTTTGCGTTGAGAACCGTGAGGAGTAGCCTGGCCGATCCGGTGGCTCTCCCCGGGCCCTGTACGGACGACGGGCTGACGACAACGAGCTCGACACCACATTCGGCCGCTTCTGCGTACGCAGCCTGCTCTGCGAGATGCTTCGACCTGGCATACGCCGAGAGGTATTCCCCCGTGTGGCTGGTTGCCTCGGTCCCGATCATGCCTTGCGCCTCGCCGATCGCTGCCGCCGACGACGTGTAGACAACTCTGGGAACGCCTGCAGCGCCTGCAGCAGCGATAACGGCCTTCGTGCCGTCGATGTTGACGTGATCCATCGCAGCGGCTTGTCTCGGACATGTGTCGTTGACACCAGCGACATTGAACACGGTGTCTTCTCCCCACATTGCCTCCGTG
>BTQS01000060.1:0-10344 GCA_036985995.1 Acidimicrobiia bacterium | reverse complement strand
GTGATCACTACCGCATACATGTCGTTCTCCTTTCGCGCGACTGACCTGTTCATATGCCACAGGGGTTGCAAAAAGGTTGCGCCGGGGATGCAGCGCCGGCGAACAATCGGCAATGGATACGCGAGGCGCAAGCGAGCGACGGGCGCGATCAGTCCGCTAGCGCCCTTGAACTCAGGACCTCGTTTCTCGATGAACGTGGCACCACCCTCGAAGAGGTCTTCAGATCCGAGCAGGATCGCTTGGGCTTGTTCCTCGAAAGAGAGTGACTGCTCGAAGGACATCGAAGAAGACCGATCTTTGGCCCGCTCGACGATCGACTGTGCGAGCGGCACACCAGATGCAAGAGTCGAGGCAAGTTCATTTGCCCGGTCCTCGACATCGCCCTCTCGCGCAACCTCAGAGACAAGACCGATCTCCAGCGCCTGTCGCACCGAAGATCCGTCCAGTGAGAGCGAGTTCGCGTGCTCTGGCCAGGCCGACAAGTCGAGGCAGTAGCCACGATCCCCCGAAATCCACCGTAAGACCACGCTTTACGAAGATCTCGGAGAACCTCGCTCAGTTCCCTATCAGCAGCTGGCGGAGCCGTCGCACCGCGATCAGGCCTGCCGACACGTCCTGGATCCCGTCACGGGAGAGCCACCGGTACCACCGGTCGAGGCGCGGCTTGACCCGTTCATGCGCCTCGAGAAAGGCCTCGATCGATCCGTCGGTCTCGGTGAGGACGGTTGCCACGACGTCTCGCCGGAGAAATTGAAGATCGTCACGCAGCGACTCGATTGCCAACCGATCGAAGGTCGTCGACATCGGCAGCAGCCTGATCTGCCGTTCGAGCCAACCGATTCGGAACGCGTCGCTCGACCTCGTGTATAGCGCCGCGACCTCGACGACGTCTTTGTCGAACTGGTGTGCGAGATCCACCATGTCGGGACCCCTACGCAATGCTCGCTGGTAGGCGTGACGGACGGCAAGATCCTCAGGAACACCTTTCGAGACGAGATCGACGACAACAGCTTGATATGGCTCTTGCCATGCTGTCGAAGGCATCTTCGGCAGACCCTCCGACAGCCTGGCGAAGTCTCCTCGGGCCAAAGCTATCTCCTCATCGATCGTTCGATCCGATGGACGGGTGAGATACCACCTCGCAACGAGTGTGACGAGCCCGTCCACATCCTTGAGCATCATCCGCTCCGTGTCCGGATCGACCCGACCCGACAGGCCTTCGACGTCGATCCAACGTTCCGCGGCATTCGTCACGACACGTGCGATCCGGTACGCGCGAACGATGGACGCGGCGGATGCTCCGGTGAGCGTTCGAAGCCTCGAATAGAACGTGGAACCCTGAGAGTTCAACACCTGGTTCGCGACGATCGTCGAGATGAGCTCTCTGCGCAGCGGATGCTGCCGGATCTCGTCGGAGAATCTCTCGACGACGGCGGGGGGGAAGTAGCCGAGCAGGTCGGTCTCGAAATGTGGATCGTCCGGGAGCGTCGAGTTCAGCAGGTGGTCGGTGAGACTCCGCTTGGCGTACGCGAGCAGGACGGCGAGTTCCGGACGGGCCATCCCCGTCCCCTCTCGAGCACGCTGCGCCATCTCCTCGGTCGATGGCAGAAACTCGATCTCGCGGTTGAGGATCCCCCCTCTATCGAGCCTATCCATGAGGTCGGAATACGCCTCGATGAAACGCGCCGATGTGAAGAACCGTTGCGAGATGATCTGCGCCTGAAGGAAGTTGTCATAGAGGATGAACTTGACGATGTCATCCGACACCGACTCGATGATGCGGTCGCGCTCCTCCCGATCGATGGTGCCCGCGGACTCTGCGATCCGCAGCAGGATCTTGAGGTTGACCTCGCGGTCTGATGCGTGAACACCACCCGAGTTATCGATGAAATCGGTGAATACCTGGCCGCCGAAACGCTCGTATTCGATACGCCCCCGCTGTGTGAGTCCGAGGTTGCCGCCCTCACCGACGACCTTGCATCGCAGATCCCGGCCGTTGACACGCACGGCGTCGTTGGAGCGATCTTGCACGACTTCGCTCGACTCTGAACGGGCCTTCACATACGTCCCGATGCCACCGTTCCAGAGCAGGTCCACCGGTGCTGCGAGTACCCTTGCGATGAGCTCGTTCGGGGTCAGCTCAGCGTCGTCGGTGCCCAAGACTTCACGCATCTGTGGCGTGAGATCGATCACCTTCGCCGAACGGGAAAACACACCTCCCCCTTCAGAGATCAGCGATCGGTCGTAGTCAGCCCACGACGAGCGTTCGAGACGGAACAGGCGATCGCGTTCTCCCCACGCGACCTGCGGATCAGGGTCGGGATCGACGAAGATGTCCCTGTGGTCGAACGCGGCAACGAGCTTCAGGTGCTTCGAAAGGAGCATGCCGTTTCCGAATACGTCGCCCGACATGTCGCCGATTCCGACGGCCGTGATCTGCTCCTCGTCAACATCGATCCCTAGATCGAGGAAGTGCCTCCGCACAGACTCCCATGCGCCACGTGCGGTGATACCAAGCTCCTTGTGGTCGTATCCAGCGGACCCACCGGATGCGAACGCATCGTCGAGCCAGAAACCGTACTCAGCGGCCAGCGCGTTCGCCGTGTCCGAGAAGGATGCCGTACCCTTGTCGGCTGCCACGACCAGATATGGATCGTCACCGTCGTGACGGACGACCGAGGGCGGGGGCACGACGGCATCGCCGACACGGTTATCGGTGACGTCGAGCAGCCCTCTGATGAACGTCTTGTACCCCTCGCGGACTTCTTCGTACGTCGGGCGACCAGGCTCGGCCGACTTCTTGACGACGAACCCCCCCTTGGCACCCGTCGGGACGATGACGACGTTCTTGGTCATCTGCGCCTTCATGAGGCCGAGCACTTCGGTTCGGTAGTCCTCGCGACGGTCCGACCAACGGATACCGCCGCGGGCAACCATCCCTCCGCGCAGGTGTATCCCTTCGATATCGCTCGCGTAGACGTAGATCTCGTACAGCGGCTGAGGCTCCGGCATCTCGGGCACCAGATGTGACGAGAATTTCAGCGCCAACGTACTCCGCCCCTCCACAAGGAAATTCGTTCGTTGCGTCGCCAGTATGAGGCCCAAGAACCCGCGGAGAATCCGGTCCTCATCCAACGATGCAACGTCATCAAGTGAAGCTGTGATCTGACCGGCGAGCTCTTCAGGCGAGGCTGCATCGACGCTGAACCCAAACCGGGCTTGGAACAGCCGAACGGTCGCTTCAGCGATCTCCGGGTGGGCAGCAAAGGCACTGTCGACGTAGCCGACCGAGAACGCCGGCGTGACAAGCCGCCAGTAGCTCCGGTACGCCCGCAGGATCGTCAGGTCCTCGTGAGTGAGATCGGTAGTCACCAGAAGGCGCTGCAGCGAGTCCGACTCCGCCTCACCCAACAGGATGGCTTCGATCGCGGCAGCGATCCGGTTGCCGACTTCGGCGATGTCGAGTTGCCTGCCGTCGGAGGTGAGCACACCGAAGTCGTGGATGAAGGTTCCCTCCGCGTTCTTGAGCCGCGTGGGGACCTCCTCGACGACAACCAAGCCGAGATGTTCCATGAGCGGCATCACGATCGATAGGTTGAGCTTCCCTGTCTTGCGGTACACGGTGATGCGAGTGAGGCTGTCGGGGGCTTTGGGTGCCTTCGCTGCCCCATGCTCGTTCTGCAGGCCGACGACGAGATCTGCATCGGAAGCTGCAAGCCGGTCGAGGAGGAGGATGTCGCCGGCTACGAGACTGAGCGCGGTTGATGCTTGGTAGTACTCAGGGAACGCTGGAGCCCACGTGTCGCACAGACGCCTCGCCTCCGGCTCGTCCACCGAGCGCGTGAGCTCATCGAAGACCTGGTCGTCCCAGTTCCGTGAGAGCGCGACAACCTCTTTCTCCAGCTCTTGGATGTCGACGTCGAGCGGTGCACCTTCCTGAGTCCACACCGAAAAGTGGATGCGCGCATCACCAGACTCGCCAAGTGAAAGCCGATAGTCGATGGACTCGCCCCCGAACCGTTGCAGAAACAGCTCCTGGAGCTGTTTGCGGAGATTCGCGTTGAACCGGTCTCTCGGGACGGTGACGAGCGCACCAACAGACCTCTGCATCTCGTCCCGGCGCACAAACAAGCGAACGGACGGCGTGTCTTCGGTCTCGACGAGCTCACCGAGTGTTTCGCTCAATGACTCGACGGGCATTGCGAAGAGATCATCTTTGGGGAAGGTCTCGAAGAACTGGATGATCGATTTGTAGTCGTGTGATCCTTCGATCACGTCCTGGATCTGGAGCACCTGGCGCAGCTTCCTGCGCAGGACGGGGATCTCGCCGGCCGGCGCCATGTAGGCCTTGGACGTGAACAGGCCCAAGAGTCGGAGTTCGGCAACCATCGAGCCGTCTTGGTCGATCCTCCGGATGCCGATGTAGTCCATCCGGGCGTCCCGGTGCACGGTCGCATGGCGGTTCGTCTTCGTGATGACGAGAAGGTCGCCACCCATGTATCGCTCCCGCAGATGCGGCGGGAGGTCACTGAGGAGCACCGAGGGCTGCTCGGAGCCGTTCTCGCTGAGGATGCCGAGGCCACTTTCCGGGCGCGCCTTGACGTTTCGGCCTTCGTCCGAGTCGGTGACGACATACTCCTTGTAGCCGAGCAGGACATAGTTGTCGTCCAGAAGCCAGGTGAGGAAGTCCACCGTCTCGGTGATCTCCTCGTAGGAGTAGTGGTGTACGCTCGCCTTCGCCGTTTCGATCATGCCGCCGACCGCGGTCCGCATGGCATCGAAGTCGCGCACCGAAACCGTGACGTCCCTCAGCACCTGAGCGATCTCTGCCTCGAGGGCTCTGGCAACATCGTCGGGCAGATCGCGATCGAGATCGAAGTGTTGGACGGATTCTCGGCGGTCCGCTCCCCTGGCGGCGGTGATCGCTGCAAGACGCCCGGCCCCGTCCCGAACCGTGCCGATGACCGGGTGGAGATGACGAACGATGCCGGCGCCGGAGCGCGCCACGACCGCCGAGACGGAATCCACGAGGAACGGGCCGTCGTCTGAGACGATCTGAACGACAGAACCCGGCGTCGTGGATCCAGTGTCGGTGTCGTTCTTGCTGAAGACGCGGATGGCCGGCGAGCCGGCAGACCGGGTGTCAACGAAATCCAGGAGATCCGATATCTCCGCGAGCAGTTGTTCGATTGGGAGGTCGGGGACCTCAGCCTCGGGAAGGCGCTTGATGTACATGCGTGCGAACGGCTCGAGCATCGCGCGACGTTTCGCCGATATGTCAGCAGGGATCGAGGCGATCAGCCGATCGACAAGGGATGAAGTAGGTGCCGTGACACCCTCAGTTCCGGCCATGAACGCGAGGCTAGTGGTCTGTAGCGGAATTGAGCGCCGTCATCCGTCGGCGGGACGACGTCGCCGACCGAGCGAGCGGAACGTCGGGAACACGACCATGACGAGGATGAGGAAGCCGGCGGTGACAGAGATGAGGCCGGCAGCACCCTGACTCATGCCGCCTTCGGCGATGGCGTCCCAGCATGTTGCGGTGAAGTTGCCAACGCGGTTCCCGCCGCGCGAACCCCATGTCACCGATCGACATCTGTCACTGAAGAAGATGCCGATACCGGTAACAAGGAAGGTCAAGCCTCCCATAGCTACGACGATGCGCAGCAGCAACATACGTAGAACTCCTAGGAATTGTCGAGACGACCTGGCGCTCGAGCGGAACTCCGGGAGGGTATGCCCGCTCTTTCCATAGCGTCCACAATGAACGGACCTTCGATACCGTGTGGGCCGTGGCAACGTTGACGCACCTCGCTTTGATGTGGTTCGCTGCGGCGTTCGCCGTGATGCGACGAACGTTCGCTCGACTCCTCCTCGGCCCAACCCTTCCGTCTTGGTCGTGGCGGACTGAGTGGGTGGTGGTGGCCGTGCGGGTCGTGATCGAGCTCGCAGCCAGACGTCCGGACGATCCCGTCATCAACAGGTTCGGCATGCGGGTGCGCGCCCCGGTACCGCCGTCGCTCCACGGCTCGGTGTACGTGAGCCAGGTGAAGCTCCGGTCCCTGGACGCAGATCGCTACATCCGCCTCACCGATCCCTCCGACGCCGCGACCCTGCTCTACTTCCACGGTGGCGGATACATCTTCGGCAACCCCGGCACCCATCGCCAGCTCATCGCACGGCTCGTTCACGAGACGGACACAGCCGCGTACGTACCCCGATATCGGCTCGCCCCAGAGCATCGCTACCCGGCAGCCGTGGAGGACGGGATCGCTGCTTACGGGACCCTCCTCGACTCGGGACACGACCCGGCGTCCGTGATCATCAGCGGCGACTCTGCCGGGGGCGGTCTCAGCCTGGCCACGGTGCATCGGGCGAAGCGCATGGGGATGCCGCTGCCCGGCGGTGTGATCCTCTTCTCACCGTATCTCGATCTGAACCACACTGCGTACACGATCCCACTCAACGCAGGCACCGACTACCTGCCCCTGTCGGAGCTCTCCAAACCGAACGAGTGGTACGCATCTGCCGACCAGCTCGACGATCCAGAGGTCTCGCCGCTTCACGCCGACCTCACGGGGTTCCCCCCGATGCTCGTGTTCGCCGGAGGCGCCGAGATGATCCTCGATGACGCTGTTCGTTTGAAGGACCACGCCGATAATGCAGGGGTCGATGCAACGCTTGTCATCGAGCCGGACATGATGCATGTGTGGCCGGCGATCGTCCCGTGGGAGCCGGCGTCGCAACGGACCTTCGAAAAGTGTCGCGAGTGGATCGACGAGCTACCGGACAGGTCGCGGTCCGGCTGAGTGTTCCCCCTGTGCCTTCACTCCCGTTCTTGCGTAACTGAGTCCCGCCCACCGGGCTTGGTTACGCAAGAACGGCGGTGGGACCGGCTCTGCACGATACCCAGCAACATGGAACGTTCCAACGCATATACTACGCGACAGGACGTCGCCGTCGCGAAGAGGCTTCTGAAACCGGAATCGCCTCGCATATGAGCCGATGACGGCAAGGAGCGAGCGACATGCTGGAGACCACCTACAAGAGCCCTCTGCACGAAACGGTCAGCGCCTATCCGACGGATTTCTGGAACGACTCGTGCTCCGTCGAGGAACTGGCCTACGCGATCGAACACGGCGCGGTCGGTGCTACCAGCAATCCGACCATTGTCGAGCAGGTCCTCAGTAAGGAGCGCCGACTGTGGGAGGACCGTATCTATGAGCTGATCGCCGGAAATCCGTCGTGGTCCGACGAAGACGTCATGGCGAAAGTATTCGAGGAGATCGCACTCAAGGGCGCAGAGCTGCTCCTACCCGTGTTCAAACGTGAGAACGGGATGAAGGGGCGCCTGTCGATCCAAACCAACCCCTCCTACTTCCGCAATGTCGAGGCGATGGTCGAACAAGCGGTCCGATACGACTCGTTGGCTCCCAACATGCAGGTCAAGTTGCCGGCGACGAGTCGAGGCATCGAAGCAGTAGAAGAAGCGACCTACCGCGGAGTGAATATCAACGCCACGGTCAGCTTCACCGTACCCCAGGCCATCGCCATCGGAGAGGCCGTCGACCGCGGGCTACAGCGACGTGAGGCAGAAGGGCTGGAGACAGACAACATGACGCCCGTCACCACCATCATGGTGGGCCGAACCGACGACTGGATCCAGGTCGTCACCAAGAGAGATGGCATCATCGTGAGCCCGCAGTACCTGCCGTGGGCGGGGGTCGCAGTGTTCAAGAAAGCGTACAAGATCTACCAGGAGCGCGGTTTCCGCTCGCGCCTGCTTGCGGCGGCTTACCGGCACCATCTGCATTGGTCGGAATTCATCGGCGGCGACGTCATTCTCACCATTCCCTCGAAGTGGCAGAAGCTGTTCAACAGCTCCGCGGTGGAGGTCAAGGACCGGATGAGCGATCCAGTCCCACCAGAGATCATCGAGGAGCTCCACAACCGGGTGCCCGACTTCCGCAAGGCGTACGACGAGGATGGAATGACCGTTGAAGAATTCGATACCTACGGAGCCACCGTACGCACGCTGCGTGGGTTCATCGCCTCGTACCACGAGTTGACGCGGGTCATCCGCGAAGACTTCATGCTTCCCGACCCGGATGTGAAGTAGCTCGCGTAGTCAGGCGCCTTACGTCATGGTTGACGATGGCGTCGCACGACGCGTCTTTGCCGAGGTCTGACCGTCAAGGTCGAACATAGGAAGGTTCCGCGGGTGCGTCGCTCACAACGATCGTGTCCCGGTCAGGTCGATCCACGGACTAGCAACTCTGGCTGCCACAGCAGAACTTCACCTTCGGACGGAGTGCCTTCCTCGACGCAGGAAAGGAGCGCCTTGAAAGCGGCGTCCGCCATACCGATGCTGTCCTGGACGATCGTCGTGAGTGGTGGGTTGGTGATCACACCGAAAGGGCTGCCGTCGTAACCGACGACCGCGACATCCTCGGGAACGCGCAACCCAAGGTCGTGGCAAGCCAGCAGAGCCCCCATGGCCATGGTGTCGTTGAATCCCACCACCGCATCGACGTCGGGGTGCTTCTGGAGAAGCCTTGTGGCGGCGTCCCGGCCGTGACTGATCTTCGGATGATCCGCTACGACTGGTGACCGGGCGACCTCGGTTCGGTTGGCGACGGCTCGCTGCAACGCAACGAAGCGCTCGTGAACGATGTCGGGAAACATCTCGTTCATGAGGATGCCGATGTGTCTCTTTCTGGTATCGACCAGATGATCCACGATCAGGTCTGCGGCGCGCGTCTCGTCGATTGCGATGGACACGACGTTGGGGATCTTGCTTTCCCGGCCGATCATCACGACCGGGCACCCACTGGTCGCGGCGAACAGTTCGATTTCCGTGTCCTCCAAGAAAGACGGGAAGAACGCAACGCCATCGACGCCGAGGGTGAGAAGCGTTTCGAGTGTTCCCATCCCGCGGTCGTCGTTGAAATCGAGTTCGGTGACCACCAGGTAATAGCCATGCTCGCGGGCGGCCGCCTGCATACCCGAACAGGTATCACCAAAGTGCGAATTCCGCATATCGACGGCAGCGAAACCGAATGTGAGCGAAGTCCGGGTAACGAGGGCTCTGGCCATTCGATTCGGACGGTATCCGAGTTTCTCGATGGCTTCTTTGACTCGCCGACGAGTCGCCGGCGCCACCCGCGGATGGTCCGACAGAACGCGGGAAACGGTCTGGCGCGAGACGTCGGCCACCTCTGCCACGTCAATAATCGTTGGCCTGTCGATACCGCTTGGCCTTTCTTTCATCGATTGATCCCTGTTTGTTCGTCGTCGGTGGCTACAAAACTTGACACCATGTGAACGTTCACTCTAGGGTGTCGTCTGGTTTGTGGAAAGATGGAGAATGCAGGGTGACAACGTCGCTCGATATCGTGTTCAATGCGGTGAAAGCCCGGTTCTTCGTTCTGACCGGCGAGAAGCCCCTGCGGCGGTCATGAGCAACACGCCTCGCCACTATTGTTGGGTCTCCCAAAGCGGAAACACCCCCTAGGTCGCGCATGCCGTACGAGACACCTCCCCGGACGCAGCTCGTTGCCCATCGGGGTAACTCCGGTCCGATACCAGAAAACACCCCGGCCGCCATCGAGAGTGCAATCGACCTGGGCGTCGACATGGTTGAAATCGACATAAGGCTGACCAAGGACGGCGTCCCGATCCTCATGCACAACGATCGGGTCGACGCCACAACGTCGGGCACCGGCCTCGTGACGGACTTCACGTGGGATGAGTTCAAGACGCTGGACGCGGGCAGTTGGCGTGGCCCGGAGTTTGCCGATGAGCCCGTGCGAGCGCTCGATGAAGTACTCGACGCGACCCGCGGCCGCGTTGCGTTGAATCTCGACATCAAGGTGCCTGAAGCCGCCGAACCGACCGCTGTCGCCGCGATCGAGGCAGGCGTGTCGGCAAGCGTCGTCATCAGCGGCTGCACGGCCAAGAGTGTGCGAACGGTTGGGGAGATGACAAGCGACATCTCCACCCTCTTCAATCTGGACGAGTTGCTTGCGGGGATCGAGCCCACCGAGGCTCGTACGGTCGCGCGCCGCAGCATCGACCTCGCAGTCGAGCTGGGAGCAGTGGCAATCAACGTGCCCCACCCATTGGTCGACACCGACCTGGTAGAGCAGGCACGGAGCGCGGAAATCGGCGTCTGGACGTTCACGATCGACGATGAAACGCTGTTCGTCGACCTGATGGACACCGGTGTCGCCTCGCTCACGACCAACTGGCCCGAACGCATGCTGCCTCTCGCCAGGAGCGGGATCTCGCGACCGAGGTCGGGTCACTCATGACTTGGATGAAGGCTCTTGCCAAGGCCTACGA
>BTQS01000059.1:0-10417 GCA_036985995.1 Acidimicrobiia bacterium | reverse complement strand
ACCGACCATCGCACCTCCGAGCACCGTGTACCAGAAGCGCAGCTTGTTCACCGGGATCCCCCTCGCGAACGCAGCCTCGGGACGCTCGCCGATCCCTTGCAGATTGAGACCTGGACGCGTGTGGTAGAAGAACCACCACGTGAGAGCGATTGCAAGGTAACTGCCGTAGACAACGAGATCCTGGTCGAAGAGCACCTTGCCGACGAACGGGATGTCCGAAAGGACCGGTATCGGCAACGGTGGAACCCTTGGGCCCCGTTCGCCGACGAATGGGTCGCCGAGGAACGCTGCAAGGTCGATCGCCAACAACGCCAGGACGTACCCCACGGCGATCTGGTCGAGCCTCAGCTTGATACTCGAGTAGGCGATGATCGAAGCAACCACCGCTCCGACGAGTGCCGCGACGGCGAACCCGACCAGGGCGTGCCCGACCCAGAACGCTACGGCGAACGCGGTCATGGCCGACAGGCGGAGGCTTCCTTCGAGCGACAGGTTGATAACACCGGACTTCTCGGTGATCGTCTCACCCATCGACGCTATGACGAGCGGCGCCGCGGCAGCGATTATCGAATTGAACACTGCGTCCACAGCTACGGCTCCTCTTGGGTCGAGAGAGCTGTCGAGGACCTGCGGGCGGCCCACGCACCGCCGAACATGACGAACAGGACGATGATTCCCTGCAAGACACCCCCGAATGCGGAGTCGAGCCCGAGCCGCAGGTCGAGCTGGGTACTTCCAACGGAGATCGCAACGAAGAACAACGCGATCGGGGAGATCCACACGGCGCTGAATGCTGCAAGCAACACAACGAGCAACGCCAGGAAGCCATACCCGCCCGACACCGCAGGGACCAGCTTGTGGTGGAACGCGGTCGCTTGAACGCCTCCCGCTATACCGGCGAGCGCCCCACCAAGCGCCATGGCGCCGAGGATGTAACTGGTAGTGGGGATTCCCAGGAGAAACGAGCTGTAGCCGTTGCTGCCGACCGCCTTGAGCCTGAGACCGAACAGGGTCCCGCGAAGCAATAGCCACACGACCAGCACGCTGACGATGCCGAGGGCGATCGGAAGAATCGGCCACCCGACGCCGAACGCCTGGAACTCCGGCATCCACGCCTCCTTGCGGAAGAGGTCGGTGCCGCTCGTCGAGGCCACGCCCGCCCTCTTCCACGGTCCGATGACGAGATAGGTCGCAAGCCCTGCGGCGACGAAGTCGAGACCGAGACCACCGAATATCTCATGCACGCCGCCGTGGGTCTTGAGCACGCCGGCGAACAAAGACCAGATGAGCCCTCCGATAGCTGCCGCCACGATCGTCGCGGGGACGACCACCCACCCAGGGCCGGGAACGGACCGTGCCGCCCATGCCGCAGCGATCGCACCCATGATCACCTGACCCTCAACCCCGATATTCCACAAGCCGGCGGCGAACGTGATCACCAGCCCCGCAGAGGCAAGGATCAGCGGCGCCCAGGCGAGAAGCGTGGCGGAGATCTTCGACGCCGAGCCGAAGGAACCTTGAACGAGCAAGCCGAGGGCCTCGAACGGCGGGGCCCCTGCCATCAAGAGCAACGCGATCCCGACCGCGAGTGCTGCGGCCAGAGCGATCAGGGTCGGGACTGAGGCACGCAGCGACTTCACACCCGCTCCTTCCCACCGATGAGGTAGCCGAGCTCTTCGCCTTCGGTCTCTGAGGCATTGCGCACGGCGAACACGTCCCCACCGAAGAAGACCACGATCCGGTCGCTGTATCGAAGCAACTCATCGAGGTCGGCCGATCCAAAAACGATCGATGTCCCATCGGTTCGACGCTTGAGCAGGCGGGTCCACACATAGGCAGCCGACTCCACATCGAGGCCCCGCGTGGGATGTTCGAGGAGGAGCAGCCGCACCTCATCGGGGATCATCGCGAGGAGGAGCCGCTGCTGGTTGCCACCCGACAGCGCCTCGGCCGGCGACGAGGACCGTCCCTTGATCGAGTAGTCGCTGATCTCACGCTGCGCAGTTCGCTTCGCCGACTTCCAGTCGATGAAGAACTTCTTGTCGTCCGAGGCGAGGATGAGATGCTCCGAGATGGAAATACCCTTGACGAGACCTTCTTCGAGTCGGCCTGCAGGGAGATAGTGCACGCCTGCCGCGAGGTGGTCCCGATACGACGCTCTCGTCAGGTCGGCTCCGTCCACCGACAGCGTGCCCGCGGTTGGCTGCAACAAGCCGACACACGCCCGCAGCAAAGTCCGCTGACCGCTCCCTTCGAGGCCGGCGAGCCCGATGACCTCGCCCCCCGCCACATCGAGGTTCAGATCCTTGATGTGTGTGGTGCCCTCCTTCAGCACGACGTTGTCTAGCCGGAGCACTGAAGAGCTGAGGGGAACCGATTCATGGTCCTCCTCCACAAACACCTTGCCGAACATCTGTGCGACGAGTGTCTCCGACGAGACCGGCATATCGGCCTCGTACACGACCTTTCCCTGTCGGATCACCGTCACCGAATCACACAGCTCCTCCACCTCTTCGAGCTTGTGCGACACAAAGAGCACGATCAGGCCCTCTTCGGCGAGCCTTCGGAGCGTTTCGAAGAGTTGCACTCGTTGTGTCGCAGAGATACCGGTCGTGGGCTCGTCGAAGATGAGAACCTTCGCACCGAGCCACATGAGACGAGTGATAGCGAGCTGCTGTCGCTCCCCGATCGTGAGGCTGCCGACGAGCCTCGCCGGATCGAATGCGAACCCGAGTTCGGAACTCACGCGCTCGAGTTCGTCGCGCGCTGTGACCCTATCCAACTGTATGGAGCCCGGACTGCCGAGAGCGAAGTTCTCGAGGACCGTGAACGGCAGAAACACGAGCGGGTCCTGGTGGAGCATCCCGACGCCAGCCCGGATGGCATCAGCGGGGGACTTCAGATCGAGAACTTCGCCATTGAGGACAACCTCTCCGGAGTCGGCCTCGTAGAAGCCTGAGAGGATCTTCATCAGCGTCGACTTGCCTGCGCCGTTCTCTCCGAGGATGCCGTGGAGCGAACCTTCCTCGACCGTAAGAGAGATACCGTCATTGGCTCGCACGGGACCGAAGTGCTTGTGGATGTCCCGTATCTGGAGCGCCATTCGCCGCAGACTACTCGGTGCCCCCGGCGCCGTGCACTCGCGAACGGGGGAGGCAATTTCAACCTCCCCCGTTCGCATCACTCTATCTATTTGGGTCAGGCAGAGCTGGCGCCCTTCATGCCCTCCAGAAGCTGCTTCATGTACCAGATCTCCGTATCGGTACCGACCTCACCATCTGCAAGGAACGTCGAACCATCCTGATAGTTCAGCGGTCCAACCAACAAGTTGATGGAACCGTCGCCGAGCCCGGCGATGAACTCACCGAGGATCCCAGCAGCGTCACTGGGAAGGGCATTACCGTCGACCCAGCCGATCATGCTCGTGTCCGGGTTGTTGATGTCGTTCCAGTCGGGCCCAATCCACTGGAACTGGGACGAGTAGCTACCGGCGATGACCGATTTGACGACATCCACATATGAGGGACCCCAATTGAAGTACGGGACCCCCAAGCAGACCTCCGGCGCCTCGGAGCACGAACCGACGAAGTCGTAGGGGATCCCCCAGACGTTGTCGCCTGCCGCTGTACGCTGCCCGGCGACCACGAGGGCCTCGGTGGTGTCGATCCCCGAGATGACGACATCTGCTCCGCCATCATAGAAACCGTTGGCAACCTCGGTCGGATCAAGCGTCACACCGGGAATGTTGAACCAGAAGCCTATCCAGTTCACCTCCATGGAGAGGTCGGCGGGGTTGTTTCCCGCGTTCTCCCAGCAATACTTCGCCCCCAGGTAAACGGAGCTCGCGAGCCTTCGGGTCTCGTCGTTGATCAGCGGGCCCAGGTAGGCAATGCTGCCGGTCTGAGACGTCAATGCGGCCGCACATCCTGCGATCATCTTGCCGAAGATCATCCGGCCCATGATGTTGCCGAGGTTCGGGAGGTCTGACCGGTAGGCCTCGCCTTCCTGCCATGCGCTGTCCCCGGAGGACCAGATCATGGGGACGTCGGGGTGTTCAGCCGCAGCCGCTTCGATGCCGTCCTTCATGTCGTCCGACGTGGCGAAGATCAACTGCGCGCCCTGGTCGATCATGTCGTTGACGACCTGCTCAACCGATGTCTCGGGACGGTCGGCTGGGTTGACGGTGTCGAGGGAGATCATCTTCGCCCCGGTCATCTCCTCTATGTATTTCCCGGCTTCAAAGTGGGCTTGTGACCAACCGCGGTCGTTCTCCGGCCCGACAAGGATCATCCCGAAGGTGAAGCCCTCGCCAATGGCCGGTGCTGCCGTTGTCGTACTTTCGGTACCACCGGCAGGAAGCGTCGTCGTCGTTTCCTCGCTCGTACTGGTACACGCCGCTGCAACCATGGCCAACACCGCTAACAGCGCCAGCAAACGGACCGGTCGCTTTCCTTGTCTCATCGGTAGCTCCTTTGTCGTCTCAATCACATACTCGAAGCAGGCCCGAACCTGCAGAACCCGATATCCCGGACCGGGCACCTTGAACCCTAGACATCCAACCCCTATCCGCGCCAAACACAACCATCGAAGATGCCGTCTGGGACCAGGTCACCACGGAAGCTCCGTACAGCCGCCGAGAGTTGCGAACCGGCTCACCCCTGGGCAATTCTCACGTTTCCACCCTCACTACCCTTCGGTCGATGGACATCATCTTCGTCAGACATGGCCAACCGCAATGGGCGGTTGACGGCCTCTCACAGCCCGACCCGTTCCTCACAGAGCTCGGTCATGAACAGGCCGGCCTCGCAGCCGATCGGATAGCAAACGACCTCGAACCGCTGGCTGAGCTGATCGTCTCCCCTGCCCTGCGTTCCCGCCAGACTGCTGCCCCCATCGCCGAAGCGACGGGCCACGAGGTTGTTACGATCGATGACTTTGTCGAGGTGAGGATGCCCAACTGGGAGGGTGTCACCGAGGCGAGTGTCATCGAGATCTTCAAGAGCTCGCGCAATCGGACGCCGGAGGAATGGTGGGAAGGCCTTCCAGGAGGCGAATCGTTCCGCGCTTTCCATGACCGCGTTACGACAGCACTCGACAAGGCCCTTGCGAAGCGCGGCATGGTGCGCGATGTGGCCGACGCGAGCCTGTGGCATGTCGAGCAGGATCCTGGTCGTTTGGTGATCGTCGCCCACGGCGGCACCAACTCGGTGTGCCTCACACACCTCCTCGGTATACCGCCTGCACCATGGGAGTGGGAGAAGTTCGTCCTCTTCCATGCCTCGTTCGCACGGGTGAAGATGATCCCGCTCGCGGGCGCCCACGTGCCGAGCCTTCGGTCGTTCAACGACCAGGATCACATCCCGCTCGACAAGCGGTCGCGCTAGACCGGTTTACCGTTGTCGGTTTTCAGCACGTCTATCGAGCATCTGTGAACGGTGAACTTGTTTCGCTACTTGCCGTAGCGGCGCTCCCGCATCGTGAAATCACGCAGCGCACGGAGAAAGTCGACCCTGCGGAACGCCGGCCAGTACACGTCGACGAAGGAATACTCCGCGTACGCAGCCTGCCACAGCATGAATCCCGAAAGACGAGCCTCACCCGAGGTCCGCAACACGAGGTCGGGGTCCGGCAGATCGGACGCGTACATGCGGGAGGACATGGCTTCACGGTCGATGTGATCGGCGATCTCGAAAGCGGTCACGCCCTGCCCCGCCAGGTCCGTGACGAGATCCTTCACTGCGTCGACGATCTCTTGCCTCCCACCATATGCGAGAGCGATCGTCACCCTCCGAGATCCCGCTGAGCATCGCTCCTCGAGCTGCTTGGCCGCCTCCACGAGATTCGAAGGGAGCAGATCGAGGCTGCCGATGAACTTCACCCTCACATCACGCCCCGCCGGTGACAGCGGGATGCGATCGAACAGGTCGATGAGCACGTCGTAGTAGGGAAGGAGCTCCACATCTGGTCGAGCCAGGTTCTCGGTTGAAAGCAACCAGCACGTGACGGCGTGGATCTCGAGTTCGGCGGTCCACACCAGGAACTCCTCGAACTTCTCCATGCCGACTCTATACGATGCCTCGTAGTCGGGTAGCTTCTCCGCCCGCGCGTAGCGACGGTGTCCGTCGTGGATCACGCCGATGTGGCGCGGGAGTGCGTCACGGTTGAGGTGTGACGCCAGCCGCTCCTCGTACACGTGGTAAAGGGGGCGCAGTGCACGCTGTTTGAGTGACACGCCTGTCTCCGTTCGTTCTACCGGGTGATCGTCAGACAAGCCTAGGCACACACCCCGTAAACAGAGCGCCGATATCGATCACCGCAGGTACGCTACGTCCCATATGGACCGCAGTCGTTGGACACTTGGAAAGATGCAGAATCCTATCCGCGGATTCCTCCACGGCGCGTCCGCGATCGCTGCCGTCTTCGGGACCCTGTTCCTGGCATGGCAGGCCCCGAACTGGGGTATCCGGATCGGTTCCATCGTGTTCGGGCTCGCAATGGTTGCCCTCTACACGACGAGTTCCCTGTACCACGCAGTGCCGTGGCGAACAGTTTGGAAGCGACGGATGCAGCGCCTCGACCATACGATGATCCTCGTCCTTGTCGCCGGAACCTACACTCCGGTAGCCATCGCGACCCTCGACGGGCCTCTGCGGTGGACACTGCTTGTGATCGTATGGGGAACCGTCGCAGTGGGTGCGGTGCAGCACTCATTCTTCCCACGAGACAAGCAGAACTTCTCGATGATCCTTGCGATATCGATGGGATGGCTCGGCGTCTTCATCGCCTGGAGGTTCGTGCAAGAGCTCGGTTGGCTCGCCTCAGGTCTCGCATTACTTGGTGGCGCTATCTACACGATCGGCGTGGTGTTGTTGGTCACCAACCGGCCAAGGCTGTGGCCCCGCGTCTTCTCCTACCACGAGGTGTTCCACATCATGGTGATCGCCGCCACCGCGGTGCACTTCGTCATGGTGTGGCGCTACGTACTTCCACGTGGTGTGTAGCGCGGATCGCTACGGCTGTACCGAACCGGGCAGTGTCGGGCCAGGAACGCGGAACAACAGCAGACGACCTTCTTGGTAGCCACCGTTGTGGAAGCCGTACGTCTCGCCCTTGTCGATGTGGAGAACATCGCCCTGAGTCAACCGGAAAGTCTCCCCATCGACAGTGAACTCGATATCGCCCTGCAAGCAGATGTACATGCGGTGATCCTTGATCGATTCCCGTCGCGGACGATCGACGCCTATCGGCACGATGATCTCGGCGAACGATGCCTGGTCGAAGACAGAAGGGGTGAGCTCCCTGAGTTCGAAATCACCGAATTCGAACGGGACAGCTTCTGAGTAACGCTTGAGTTCCATGTCCCGATGCTACGCACCACACGGAGCCAGTTCACATCGGTTTCACAGACTTGCACCGTTTTCTGTCATACCCGTTCGATACGGTACGAAGATGGAAACGATGCAATCGGTACACACAACAGAGACGACCGATCTCACGGCCCTATCCGATGCCGACGTCGAGGCGTACTTCGCTGATTCCGATCTCGAGGTCGTCGTCGTCGCCCACTGTGACGACGTCACCTGCCCGACGTGTTTCGCCCCGGCGCCGGCACGGGCGGCATAGAGCGTCTGTCGGCGGGTTGGGATCGACTTGGTTCATAGCGACGCGGCGTTCCCTGTGATGACAGGCTTGGAACCCTCACAGCCGGCCATCACCCGGTCTCGAGGAAGCGCTCCAATGCTTCGATCTGGCTCACAACCGACGCCATCGATCCGCCGCCGGCGGTCTTGCGAAACTCAACGGAGCGCACCGGGTCCACACGGTCGAGATCGGATACGATGAACCGCGCGTCGGCCGCGACCAACTCGCCTGCCGTCAGATCACCGAGACCTCTCCCCTCAGCGACCAGAGCCGACACGAGACCACCGACGACATGATGTGCTTCGCGGAACGCGACACCTCGCTCGACGAGCACCTCGGCAAGGTCCAGCGCCGTCACCCACGCCGACGGAGCCGCCGGATGAAACTTCGCCGTTGCGACCATGCCCGCAAGAGCATCGAGCGCACCGGCGAGAGTGTCGTCTGCGTGGAACACAGCCCGCTTGTCCTCCTGAAGGTCCCGGTTGTACGTCATCGGGAGGCCCTTCTGGAGCACCGTGATCGCAGTGAGGTCGCCGATCACGGTGGACGCCTTGCCACGGACAAGCTCGGCGATGTCGGCGTTCTTCTTGTGCGGCATGACAGACGATCCCGTCGTATAGGCATCGGAGAAAGTCACCCAATCGAACTCGCTCGTACACCACAGGATCAACTCTTCGGACAACCTCGACAGGTTCACCATCGTCTGGGTGGCACACCAGATGAACTCGGCGGCGAAGTCGCGCGAACCGACGGCATCCATAGAGTTGGCGAACACCGAACCCATCCCAAGATGGTCGGCCGACGCTGCGGGGTCGAGCGGCAACGACGATCCGCCCGAGGCACCCGCCCCGAGCGGAGACACGTCGATTCGTGCGACCGCATCTCGGAAACGCCCGATGTCACGCACGAGCATCCACGCATATGCCAGGAGATGATGCCCAAGGGGGACCGCCTGGGCCTGTTGAACATGGGTGTAGCTCGGGATGACCGTACCGCCGACGTTTTTCGCCTGGTCGATGAGCACGGTGATGAAAGCCTCGATCTGTGCGATACGGTCTGAGACTGCACGTTTCAGGTACAACCGGATATCGAGAGCGACCTGATCGTTGCGAGATCTGCCGGTGTGGAGTTTACCCCCGAGGTCCCCAATCAGTTCCACGAGACGGCGTTCAACCGCGCTGTGCACGTCCTCGTCCGTGGCGAGGAACGCGAACGTCCCTGCCTCGGCTTCGGCGAGAATCGTCTCGAGACCCTCACGAATCGTTTCGGCTTCTGCCCCGCTCAACAGGCCGACTTCGCCAAGCATCGCAACGTGTGCGAGGGAGCCTTTGATGTCGAAACCGAGCAGACGCCTGTCCGACGTATCTACCGTAAATCGCCACAGTGCCTCTGCGGGTCCCTCCTCGAACCGACCACCCGACCACAGGCTCATGAAGGCGGTCCAATGCGAATCGGAGCCCCTCCAGGCACGCGGGTTCCCAGACCCACCCCGTGACAGGGAACAGACAAACCAGACAAGACGGTCCCCCTTTCAAGGGGGACGGCAAAGGAGCGCAGCTCCGATGCAGGGGGATCACGAAGCCAAGGGTGCTTCCAGCCACTCCGGGCTCGCAGGCTCGCAGACCCCCCTCGCTCGCAGGCTCGCTTGTCCCCCCTGAAGGGAGGACGGACTTCCTGTGACCTCAGCCCCTCGAAACAGTGGATCGGGGCTGAAGAGGGAAACGTGCTCGGTTGTCTATTCACCTTCACCGAGCCTCTTTTCTGCGAAGGTGCGAAGACGCAAGGACTGGAGCCGAATGAAGCCCTCGGCATCGGCCTGGTCGTACACCTCGTCTGCCTCGAAGGTGACCGTTGCTTCGTCATACAGCGCATGGGTATCAGAGCGGCGGCCATCGATGATCGCCTGCCCCTTGTACAACTTGATTCGGGCCTCTCCGGTGACCGGCTTCTGGAGATCATCCATGAAGTGTTGCAGCGCTTCACGTTCAGGTGCGAACCAGAACCCGTTGTACACCATCTCGGCATACCGGTTCGACAGTTCGTCACGAAGATGCGCCACTTCCCTGTCGAGGGTCAACGACTCGACGGCACGGTGTGCGTGGTACAGAATCGTGCCGCCGGGTGTCTCGTACACACCACGGCTCTTCATCCCGACAAAGCGGTTTTCAACGATGTCGACCCTGCCGACGCCGTGCTTTCCCCCAAGCTCGTTGAGCTTCGTGAGTAGAGCCACCGGGGACAGTTGCTCCCCGTTGACCGATACAGGGTCACCGGATTCGTACCCGATCGTCACGTACTCGGACTCATCCGGGGCATCCTCGGGGTCGACGGTCATTCTGAACATACCCTTCGGGGGGTCGACCCATGGATCCTCGAGCACACCGCCCTCGTAGGAGATGTGCAGCAGATTGGCGTCCATCGAATACGGCTTGTCGGGTGTGACCGGGATGGGGATGCCATAGGTCTGCGCGTAGGCAACACAGTCTGCCCGACCCTTGAGGTCCCACTCCCTCCACGGCGCTATCACCTTGATGTCGGGCTTGAGTGCATAGGCCGACAGCTCGAACCGAACCTGGTCGTTCCCCTTCCCCGTCGCTCCGTGCGCGATGGCATCGGCACCCGACTCGATCGCCGCACGGACCAGACCCTTCGAGATGACGGGACGCGCCAGGGACGTCCCCAACAGGTAGTAGCCCTCGTACAGGGCTGACGCCCGGAACGCGGGGAATACATACTCCTCTACGAATTCCTCACGGAGGTCCTCACAGATCGCCTC
>BTQS01000058.1:0-10696 GCA_036985995.1 Acidimicrobiia bacterium | reverse complement strand
GTTCGACGACGACCACGACCACCCCGGACGCGCTCCGTGCCTTCGTGGATGCGACGCTCGAGACGGCAACCCAGCTGCCTGTGGATAGTGATTGGCCCGGTCTCGGCGGTCCGATCGATCCAGTTGCCGTGGAGCATTGGGATGCAGCTACCGCCGAGGCCGACCCGGTCGACCGGTCGAACGCTGTCAAGGCGTTTGTCGATGCCGGCGAGGGTCTACGTGCAGCCGGATATTGCCAGACGGAATCCCGGGGTCACGCCTACGGCAACACCGAGGGCCGCCGGGCGTATGGCAAGTTCACCACTGCCGTGGTCGACGGGATCCACCAGACACGGACGTCTGCCGGTTCCGGGCACGCTGCAGGGTCGGCGTTGGGATCGATCGATGTCACGGCTGTTGGGATGCTCGCTGCCCAGCGGGCGAGGGACGGCATGAACGGTTTCGACATGAAACCGGGAGAGTACGAGGTTGTGCTGTCACCCGAATGCGTCGCAACGATCGCTATGTTCCTCGGAGTGTATGGCTTCAACGCCAAGGTGGCTCAGGAGGGGAAGTCGTTCGCGCAAGTCGGTGCTGCACAATTCGATCGTTCGATCAACATCTGGGACGATGCAACCGATCCGAGGGCGCTGTTCGTGCCGTTCGATGTGGAGGGGACACCGAAGCGGCGATTCGACATGGTGCGCGACGGCGTCACAGTGTCGCTGCTGCACAGCAGGCGGACCGCTGCAAAGGCGGGCGTCGACTCGACAGGGAACGCGGGCCCCGGCTCGGATGTGTTCGGTCCGTCCAGCGTCAACATGTTCGTCGGGGCCGGCGATTCCTCGGTCGAGAAACTCGTCGCGTCCGTCGAGCGCGGTATCTACGTCTCCACGTTCAACTATTGCAGGGTGCTCGACCCGAAGTCGCTCGTCGTGACCGGGCTCACGAGAAACGGGACGTTCATGATCGAGAACGGGAAGATCACCGACGCGGTCAGCAATCTGCGGTTCACACAGTCGTTCTTCGACGCTCTTGCTCCCGGCAGGGTCGGCGGTATCGCCGACGACGCCAGGTTCGCCGATTCGGAGTTCGGGCCGATGCTCGTCCATGCGCCATCGATGCACCTGGCATCGTGGAACTTCACAGGAGGAGCCGCCGGCTGATGCCCCTCTTCGGTGACTCCGTTTCCGCTGCGATCTTCGAAACTCGTGAACAGGCCGAAGACGTGTGGGAGTTCCTTGCCGAGGCCGGCATCCCGGCAACGGTCGTGACCGACCCGGGTTTGCTCGGACCATACAGCGTCACGATCGAGGTCGATCGGGAAGATCTCGAGCGCGCCGTCGACGTGATCAAGAGGGCAGGGTCCACAGAAGATCCGTCCTCTCCTTAGCCGCAATCCGCTGTTTGGAGGGGCTGAGGCCACAGGAGTTCCGTCCTCCCTTCAGGGGGGACAAGCGAGCGCAGCGAGTGAGGGGGTCTGCGAGCCTGGAGTGGCTGGGAGCGACTTTGGCTTCGGGATCCCCCTGCATCGGAGCTGCGCTCCTCTGCCGTCCCCCTTGAAAGGGGGACCGTCCTTTTGGGTTCTGCCGTTCCCGTTGAAAGGGGGACCGTCCTTTTGGGTTCTGCCGTTCCCGTTGAAAGGGGGACCGTCCTTTTGGGTTCTGCCGTTCCCGTTGAAAGGGGGACCGTCCTTTTGGGTTCTGCCGTTCCCGTTGAAAGGGGGACCGTCCTTTTGGGTTCTGCCGTACCCGTTGAAAGGGGGACCGACCTTTTGGGTTCTGGCGTCCTCTAGGTGCTAGCGAGCCGCAGGCGCCGCTGTTTCCTCGGCAGCGAGCTCCTCACGGACCGCGTCCATGTCGAGCGCCTCGATCTGGGTGATCAGATCCTCGAGTGCGTCGCCGGGCAGTGCTCCCGGCTGGGAGAAGACGCCGATCTGGTCGCGAAAGGCAACCAACGTCGGGATCGAGCGGATGCCGAAGTTCGCGGCGAGCTCTTGCTCGGCTTCCGTGTCGACCTTTGCAAAGGTGATGTTCGGGTACTTCTCGGACATCTTCTCGTAGGTTGGAGCGAACGAGCGGCACGGACCGCACCAGGCAGCCCAGAAGTCGATCAGGACGATCTCGCTGTCCTCGATGGTCGATTGAAGGGTGTCCTTCGTGATGTCAACAGTGGCCATGGTGTGGTCTCCGGTCGTGTATACGTCGAGTGTTCAACCGCTCTCGGGGGGTACGTTATTCCGGCTGTGAACATACACCCCGGGGGGTATGCAGCTGTGGTCCGAGATGGACAGCTCATGGGTAAGTCATACACTCTTGATGGTGTCTGGGACTATGACGATCGCCGATCTCGAAAAGGTTTCCGTGCGCATGGGTGCGACACAGATTCTTCGAGACATCACGTTGTCCATCGGCCCCGGGGACGCGATCGGTCTCTTTGGCTCGAACGGTGCAGGTAAGACCACACTGCTGAGGCTGCTCGCGACGCTCATCCTTCCCGTCGCCGGAACCGCGACGGTGCTCGGCGTCGACCCTGCCGGCGATGGTCGCTACGACGTGCGTTCCCGGATCGGATTCGTCGGTCACATGACCGGCCTGTACCCGGAATTGACCCTTGCCGAGAACCTGTCGTTCGTTGCGTCCGCCAGGGGTATTGATCTCGCCGAGGTCGACAGGTGCCTCGCAGTGGTAGGGCTCGCCGGTGTAGCGGACCGGCGAGCAGAGGTGTGTAGCCACGGCATGCAGCGCAGAGCCGAATTCGCCCGGATACTCATGACGGAACCGGATCTCTTGCTCCTGGACGAGCCGCATTCGGCCCTCGACGGCGACGCCGTCGGTCTCGTCGATGCGCTGGTGCGGCGAACACTCGATGGAGGTGGAGCCGCGGTGCTCGCGTCACACGATAGGGACCGCGTCGCGAAACTCGCGACCGATTGCCGCGAGATTTCCGGGGGAACGCTGGTATGAGCGCAAGCTTCGCCACTCAGGTAGCAACCATCTCGAAACGCGATCTGCTGCGAGAACGACGCTCGGGTGAGGTCCTTTGGGTGACCCTTCCCTTCGGAGCGATTGCACTGCTTCTCGTTCCTCTCGCGATCGGAACGGACGCTCCGACGCTGAGACGAATCGGGCTCGGCATGTTCTGGGTGATCGTGTTGTTGTTCGGTGTCCTCATCTCGATCCGGCAAACCAATGCCGAGACACAACCTCAACGCGACGTCGTCGTATTGCTCGGCATCGACCCCGCTGCCGTATACCTCGGCCGGACCCTCGCGAGCTTTGTGCTTCTCATCGTGTTTGAGGTCGTGCTGTCCGTCGTGACGGTGGCCCTCTACGACGTCCCGCTGGTCGGTTGGGTCTGGATGCCCGTCGTGATGATCCTTGTCGGTGCCGGCCTCTCACTACTGGGAACGCTCGCAGCAGGGATCGTCTCGACGGGGCAGTCCGCAACGGCTCTTGTTCCGCTGCTGGTAGCGCCCCTTGCGGTTCCTTTGCTCATCGGTGCGACACAGACGTTTGAGGCTTTAAGCCTCGGCCGCAGTAGCCTTGCGTGGGTAGTCATGATGATCGTCGTTGGGTTGCTTCTAGCGGTCGTAGGTGTCCTATCAGCACGTTCTCTTCAGGAGTCGGGGTGACATCGCCCGAGCAAGATCCGTCGCCGGTGTGGCCATGGATCGCGATGGCCGTCGCCGGCCTCGTCACGTTCGTCGCTGCGATGACCGTTTCCCCTGATGCCGTACAGGGGCAGCTGTCTCGAATCATGTATGTGCACGTTCCGGCGGCATGGCTGGCCTATCTGGCGTTCGGTGTGACAACGTTCGCATCGGCGATGTACCTGTGGAAGCGCGATCTGGCCTGGGATCGCAGGGCGCTGGCCTCGGCTGAGGTTGGAGTCTTCTTCACGGGTCTTCTGATTGGCCTCGGGATGATTTGGGGAAAGCCGACATGGGGTGTGTGGTGGACCTGGGATGCGCGCCTCACACTCACTGCGATCATGTTCTTCGTGTACCTCGGCTATCTGGCGCTACGGCGCACAACGGACGATCTCGATGCACGAGCGAAGCGGGCAGCGATCTTCGGTATCCTGGCCATCGTTCAAGTTCCGCTTGTGCATTTCTCCGTGGTCTGGTGGCGGTCATTGCACCAGGCGCCGACGCTGCTGCGACCGGAAGGCCCCGAGATAGACACGTCCATGGCCGTGACCCTGCTCATAGCGGTCGCCAGCTTCACGGTCATGTACGTAGCGATGATGTACAAACGCATTGAACTGGCACGCCTCGAGGACCGCGTCTTGATAGCCGAACAGACGAGTGTCGGTCCCGCCGCCGGCGATGCGGTCGTTGCTCCCGACCTTGCGGGGGGTGTGTGATGGATCCCTCGGTTCAGTGGAACTGGGTCTTGCTCGCGTACGGCTTTGCATACATAGGCCTCGTCGCGTTCGCAGCCTCGATCGCGATGCGGATCACGAGGGCACGTCGAAGGCTCGGTGAACATACGTGAGAAAGTATCTCCGATTCGTGATCCCAGCCGTCGTGATCATCGGTGGTCTCGGTTTCTTGATGGTCAACCTGAGCTCGTCACTCGTGTACTTCAACACGCCGGGCGAGCTTCAGGCCCGTGATGTCGACGATGCTCGCCTGCGCCTTGGCGGAAAGGTCGTGCCTGGATCGGTCGTCGAGCAAGGCCTCACGGTCGTCTTCGAGGTTGAGGACTGTGGCACTTCGGTCCGCGTCGTCCATACCGGTGCGCCACCGGAGCTGTTCCAGGAAGGTATTGGCGTCGTCGTAGAAGGCGTGTGGACGGGTACCGAATTCGAGTCCGACACCATTCTCGTCAAACACGACGAGCAGTACCGCACGGACAGCGAGGACTACGACCCGAACCTGAACGCTTGTATCGGATCGTGATAGCGGTAGCAGGATACCTCGCGATTTTTACGGCCCTCATTTCGGCGTTCGCCATCGTCGTGCAAGGGATCAGGTACTCCAAGAGCGGCGACGCTTCGAAGCTCAGGATGCCTGTAGCCACCATGCTCGGAGCGTCCGTTGCCGCCTTCGTGCTCCTCGAGATCCTGATCTTGAACGGCGATTTCTCGATAGCGTACGTCGCCAACAACACCGCAACGACGACACCCTTCATCTTCCTTTTCGCAGCCGCCTGGGCTGCCCTCGAAGGCTCGATCGTTCTCTGGGGCGCCCTGCTTGCCCTGTTCATCTGGCTTGTGTGGAGAAAGATGGGCACAAACGACGGGCTGGGTGTCCTGGCGCTGGCCGTCATGGGTGGAGTCGCGGTGTTCTGGTTCGGGCTCATGGCGACTGCGGGGAATCCGTTCGCGGTGTGCACCGAAGCAGCGAGGTCGGCCTGCTCGGACTCATCGTGGTGGCCGTTCGTGCAGGCCGTTGCCCCTCTCGATGGGCGCGGACCGAACCCCCTGCTCCAGAACCACATCATGATGGCCGTCCATCCACCGCTGCTGACGGCAGGGTACGTCGGGTTCACGGTTCCGTTCGGTTTCGCCATCGCTGCGCTCATCCGCCGCGATCTCGGTCGAGCCTGGCTCGACCGCACACATCGGTGGACGCTCGTCGCGTGGCTTCTGCTCACGGCCGGGATAGTCGTCGGCGGATGGTGGTCCTATGAGGTCCTCGGCTGGGGCGGCTACTGGGCATGGGATCCGGTTGAAAACGCAGCGTTCCTTCCGTGGCTCATGGCCACAGCGTTCATTCACTCGGCCCTGGTGCAACGGCGCAGGGGGATGCTCCAATCATGGAACTTCATCCTCGTGATCTCCACGTTCGCGCTCACCGTCCTCGGAACGTTCCTCACGAGGTCGGGCGTCATCGGATCGGTGCATGCATTCACGCAGTCGATCATTGGCCCGGCGCTGCTCATCTTGCTCGCCGTAGTCGTCGTCGGCTCGCTCGGCCTGTTCGCGTGGCGGTCTTCCGACATCGCTCAGGCGCCGCGTCTCGATTCACTGTCGTCGCGTGAGGGCTACATCCTTGCCAACAACCTGCTGCTCACGGTCTTCGCGTTCACGGTCCTGTTCGGGACGATGTATCCGTTGATCGTCGAGGCTGCTTCCGGCGACGAGGTGGCCGTCGGTCGTCCGTTCTTCGACCGTGCGTCGATACCGATCGCGTTGTTGCTGCTGTTGATGCTCGGACTCGGGGCGGTCGCGCCGTGGAGGGTCGCCTCGCCGAAGGTCATGTGGTCGAGACTCCGCGTCGCGACGATCGTTGGTCTCGTCGCCGGTGCCGCGGTGGTGCTCCGGGGCATCGACTCGACTGCGGTCGTCATCACGATCGTGCTCGTCGGGTTCGTGCTCACGGCCATCATCGGTCGGTATGTCGAGGTTGTGCGGGCGCGCCCCGAGTCGACCCTCGAGTCGGCAGGCAAGGTGCTGCGCAACGATCCCGGGTACTGGGGCGGCCAGATTGCCCATATCGGCGTCGTGCTCATGGCGCTCTCGATTGCGACCAGCGGCGGACTTGCCCTTCGCAACGCCGTGTCGCTCGCGCCGGGGGAGTCGGCGGTAGTAGGCGGCTATTGCATCCGCTATGTCGAACCGTTCACGAGAATCGATCCGCACAGGATCGTGAACGGTGTCGTGGTCGAGGTGCTCGATGGGACCTGCACCACGTCGGTTGCCACTCTGGCGCCGAGCGTGAACACGTACCCGGCTGCGACTCAGCCCATCGGTTCACCTTCCGTGAAGATCGGTCTGTTCGACGATGTGTACCTAGGCATCGCAGGAGGTGACGCGGAGCGCATCGTGCTCAACGTCTTCATCTTCCCGCTCCAGTGGCTGTTGTGGGCTGGGGGAGCGATCGTCGTCCTCGGCGGAGCCTTTGCCATGGCACGGAAGCCCACCGACGGGAAGCGAGCGCAAGAGATCGAGCAACGCATCGAAGCTGGTACCACCGATGTCTGACCGAGCGAAGAACGTCACTTTTATCGCTGTCGCACTCATCGCGCTGAGCGTGATCGTTGTCGGTCTCAATCAGGGCAACACGTCGCAGCGAACCGACGAGGACAGAGTCGATGCGTTGGCTGCCACTATCAAATGCCCGTTCTGCAACGGTGAATCCCTCAAGGAATCCCAGTCGAGTATCGCCGCGGAGTATCGGGCCCTGATCAAGCAGCGAGTCGAGGCCGGAGTAACCGACGATGAGATCATCGCGGAGTTCGCAGCGAACTTCGGTGATTCGTACATTCTCGACACGTCGACGACGAAGTGGTCGGCGGCTCTGTGGATCGTGCCGTTGCTCGCGATCATCGTCGGGGGTGGAGTTCTCGCGTGGCTGTGGAGATCTTCTCGATCTCGATCGAGGGTGAACCTGTGAGCGACCGGACCCGACAGCAGATCGAGCTCATCTACGAGGAACTCGCAGAGGTTGCGCTGCAGGTTCGCGACGGTGATCTGGACGAGGCAACCGCCGCCGAGGTGCAGGAACGGTACCGGGCCGAACTGGCAGATCTCGAAGCGTCGCTCGAATCGGCCGAGACACCGTCGCCAGATGACGAGACCGAACCTGAACCGGCAGGGGTCAGGAGGAGACTCAACGGTAGAGCCCTTGTAGGTGTTGCCCTCGTTGCTGTGGCGATCACGGTGATCGGCGTCTATGCCGTGCAATCGCTCACCGACCGCCGGGTCGCCGGCGCTGAAGGGGTCGTCGGTGACGTGGTCACGGGGGCTAACCAGATCGATCTCGACAAGGTCACGAACGAGGAGATGGAGGCGGTCGTCGCAGCGAATCCCGACATCATTCCGATGCGGCTGGCTCTGGCCAGGCGCTATTTCGAGGCCGGGGAGTTCGACAAGGCGCTCGATCACTACTTCGAGGTTCTGAACCGTGAGCGCAATCCGGAGGCGCTGGCGAACGTCGGGTGGATGACGTATCTCTCCGGAAGGCCGGACGTCGCTGTCGGCTACGTCGAGGCGGCGCTGGAGAGGGAGCCGGACTATCTCGCCGCTGAGTGGTTCCTTGGCAACATCTACGTTTCACTCGGCAGGAACACTGAGGCGGTCGTTCCCTTGACGAAGATCGCGTCGTCAAATGACGTTCCTGACGATGTTCAAAAAGCAGCAGTCACCTTGTTGGTGCAGATCGAGGCGGATGGATAATGACCACGGAGCCCGAAACGACCCGGACGAACGAGACCGAGCAGAAGCGGGGGCGAAAGATGGCATGGGTGGCCATTGGTGCCGCCGTTGCGTTCATAGCTCTCGGCATCATGTTCGCGGGACGGTTCGGCGGGGATCCTTCACTCTCATCTTCGCCACTGATCGGTAAGCCGGCACCGACCAGTCCGATCGCACTTCAGGACGGAACCGGCGAGGTCTCAGTCGCCGACTACCTCGGCGACATCCTCGTCGTGAACTTCTGGGCGAGCTGGTGTCTCAGTTGCAGGGAAGAGCATCCGGCGTTCATCCAGGCTGCGGCGGACTACAAGGACTTTGGTGTGACGTTCATGGCAGTCAACTATCAGGACACGCCGGGACGGGCGGCGGCCTTCCTCGATGAGCTCGGATGGAGCCCTGAAACCGTCTATGTGGTGGACGAGGGCTCGACCACGGCGTTCCAGTGGGGCATCATCGGGGTGCCCGAGACGTTCTTCGTGGATCGATCGGGGATCGTGGTGGGAAAGGTCTCCGGTCCGTCGTCCTACGGGCTGCTGTCCCAGACCATCGATCAGATCATCCTCGGCCAGGTCATCGGCGACGTCAAAACCGGCGAGGTCCAGAACCGCTGATAGGAGTCTGGCGTAGAAAACGGCCGAATGTTGCCGGAATCTACGCCAGACGCCTCGTAGCATCTGAGCCGCCGCACGGAACGAAGGAGTTTCATGGTTTCGGAAGACGACTACCGCTTGCCGAGAACGGTGATGCCGTCGCACTACGCGATCACCCTCGAGCCCGACCTCGATGAGGCAACCTTCACGGGATCAATGGACATCGCCGTAGATGTGCGTGAGTCCCTCTCGACGATCGTGCTCAACTCGATCGAGCTCGACATCGACGACGCATGGGTCACGGTTGGTGGGCAGAGATACACGGCGGTGTCTGCGCTCGATAGCGACACGGAACGGCTCACTCTGGCGGTCGACGAACCGCTCCCCGTGGGGCCGGCGACCGTGTCGATCGTCTTCCGTGGGACCCTCAACGACAAGCTCCACGGCTTCTATCGCTCCACCTACACCACTGCGGAGGGCGAATCCAAGACCATCGCGACTACACAGTTCGAGGCGACGGATGCTCGCAGAGCGTTTCCGTGCTGGGACGAGCCGGATCTCAAGGCGACGTACTCCGTCGTCCTAATCGTCGACGACGATCTCCTCGCTGTGTCCAACGCCGCCGAGATCGGCCGCGAGACCCTGACGTCCGGGAAGGTGAAGGTCAGCTTCGCCGAGACGATGAAGATGTCGACGTACCTCGTCGCTTTCATCGTCGGGGAACTCGAAGCGACAGAAGTGCTCGATGTCGAAGGTACGCCGCTGCGGATCATCGCCCCTCCAGGCAACGAGCATCTGACACCCTTCGCCCTCGAGATGGGTGCCCACGCGCTCACATATTTCGCGAACTATTACGACATCCCGTACCCGGGCGACAAGCTCGACATGATCGCCATCCCCGACTTCGCATGGGGAGCGATGGAGAACCTCGGATGCATCACCTACCGCGAAACCGCCCTCCTTCTCGACAAGGACAACGCAACCCAGGCCGAGATGGTCAGAGTCGCGCACGTCATCGCCCATGAGATCGCACACATGTGGTTCGGGGACCTCGTCACCATGAAGTGGTGGAACGGCATCTGGCTGAACGAAGCCTTCGCGACCTTCGCCGAGGTGAAGTGCGTCGACACTTTCGAGCCTGCATGGGACGTCTGGTTGTCGTTCTCGGCGTTCCGCACGGCGAGCCAGGAGACCGATGCGCTTGCCTCCACACGGTCGATAGAGATGGAGGTCGCTTCCCCCGAGGAGGCGACCGCGATGTTCGACGTCCTCACGTATTCGAAGGGCTCATCTGTGTTGAGGATGCTCGAACAGTACGTCGGGGAGGACGCGTTCCAAGGTGGCGTCACGAGGTATCTCAAGGCCCACGCCTATGGGAACACCGAAACGGCTGACCTGTGGGCTGCTCTCGAAGCCGAGTCGGGTGAACCGGTGGGTGAGATCATGGACACGTGGATCTTCCAGGGCGGGTACCCGCGCATCACCGTCGAGCAGACCGACGACGGCGTCTCGGTGACCCAGGAGCCGTTCCGATTCATCGGCTCGGGCGACGGGTCGTGGAAGGTTCCCGTGCTGTATCGAACATCGAACGGAGACGGCAAGGTCCTCGTCGCCGACGAGTCGACGACGCTCGAGGCCCCGGACGGGATCTTCGTGAACGCAGGCGGTGAAGGCTTCTACCGCGTCGCCTACAGCGCCGATCTGTGGCAAGAGGTCATTGACGGGCTCACCGACCTCTCGCCTATAGAGCGATACACCGTCGTTTCCGACGCGGCGGCGAACCTTCTCAAGGGAGATACGACAGGCGCCGACTACCTGTCACTCGTCGGTTCGCTCACGGACGAAAATGATCTCGACGTCTGGTCCATTGCCATCTCTGGGCTCGGAGAGCTCAACCGTGTGATCTCGTCCGATGACCGTCCGGACCTCGAGGACTTCGTCTCCGGCCTCGTCAGTGGAAAGGCCGAAGAGCTCGGCTGGAC
>BTQS01000057.1:0-10846 GCA_036985995.1 Acidimicrobiia bacterium | reverse complement strand
TCGATGTCGATTGTCACGACCGTCGGTGATCGGAAGCGCTTGTCCTCAACGAATGGCGACGCGTATGCGTGCGACTCAGCCCAGGTGTAGAGATGCTGCGCTGAGGCACTGGAAGTCCTGAAGGCGCTCTCGAGTCCGCCGTCGGCGAGTGTCAGGGCGATTTGCCTGTCGAGGAGATACAACGTCGTGAGCGCCGGAGTGTTGTACGTCTGATCCTTCCGGCTGTTGGACAATGCCCCAGAAAGTGAGAGGAATGGCGGAATCCAACGGTCCGAGGCGTTGATCGACTCGATACGCTCGATGGCTGCAGGACTCACCAGTGCCAACCACAACCCACCCTCGGATCCGAGCGCCTTCTGGGGGGAGAAGTAGTACGCATCGAAGGAACGAACGTCGAGCGGTATGACACCTGCCGCCGATGTGCCATCTACGACAACCAGAGAGTCTCCGATTCGCAGGAAAGGTGCGGTCACGCCTGTGGATGTCTCGTTGTGGATGTATGACGTTGCATCAACACCGGCGACTTCCTCGGGAACGGGAGCCGACCCGTACTCGGCGGCGATGACCACCGGATCGTCGAGGTGTGGAGCGCCGGCAACCACTGATGCGAACTTCTCGGAAAACTCTCCGCAGACAAAATGCGCCGACCGGTTTTCGATGAGGCCGAATGCTGCTGCGTCCCAGAATGACGTTGCACCTCCAACGCCGAGGACGACCTCGTAGCCATCCGGTAGGTCATACAGCGATGTCAGACCCTCGCGTATCGATGCGACAACATTCCGCACGCGAGGACGGCGATGGCTCGTGCCAAGGTACGAGGTACCTAAGGAAGCGAGATCGTCCACGAACGACGAAACGATGCGGCTCGGACCTGACCCGAATCGTCCGTCTGAGGGAAGAAGATCCGCAGGGATCGCGATCTTGCGTTGCTCGGTCATGTCTATCGTCTTGTTGAGAACAGGAATGCACAAGGAGCGTAGCGCCGATGACGAACCGCGGATCTATCTCACAGAGGGCTATCAACGTACAGCCTTCGGCCACGCTCGCAATCACGAACAAGGCGAACGCGCTTCGTGCCGAAGGCAAGCCGGTCATCGGCTTCGGGGCAGGAGAACCCGACTTTGCGACACCCACCCGGATCGTCGATGCTGCCGTAGCAGCAGCATCGAATCCGGTGGCGCACCACTATTCACCCGCCGCGGGCTTGCCGGCGTTGAGAGAGGCCGTAGCGGCCAAGACCCTTCGCGACTCCGGTTATGCGGTCGATCCTTCCCAGGTCGTTATCACCAACGGCGGAAAGCAGGCCGTATACGAGACGTGCCAGGTGCTGCTGGATCCAGGAGATGAGGTGCTGCTGCCGGCTCCTTACTGGGTGACGTACCCGAGTGCGATCGAGCTGGCAGCGGCGCGCCCGGTTGTCATACCAACGGACGAAACCTCGAATTTCACGGTGAGCGTTGACGCTCTCGAAGCGGCCCGAACCGATCGGACCAAGATGCTGATTTTCGTCAGTCCGTCGAACCCGACCGGTGCCGTGTACACAAAGGACCAGATCCGCAGCATCGGGGAGTGGGCAGCGGAGAGCGGGATCTGGGTCATGACGGATGAGATCTACGAGCACCTCGTGTATGGGGACGCTGCTTTCCACTCCATGCCCGTCCTTGTTCCAGAGATGGCGCAGCGGTGCGTCGTTGTCAATGGTGTGGCCAAGACGTATGCCATGACCGGGTGGCGCGTTGGCTGGATGATCGGGCCCGACGCTGTGGCTAAGGGAGCGACCCGGATCCAGTCACACCTGTCGTCGAACGTGAACAATATCGCCCAATACGGTGCGCTGGAAGCGGTGTCCGGCACATTTGATGCGGTCGCGGAAATGCGCGAGGCATTCGACCGACGCCGACGGTTGATGTACGACCTGCTGTGTCGGATCGACGGAGTGAGCTGCGTCGAACCTCAAGGTGCGTTCTACGCCTTCCCGAACATGGGCGGGCTGCTGAATCGACCTATCGACGGGACGGTCGCGACATCGACCCTGGAACTCGCTGCCCTGTTCCTCGACCGTGCAAACGTGGCGATCGTGCCGGGCGAAGCGTTCGGGGCGCCGGGATATGCCAGGTTCTCGTTTGCCTTGAGTGACGAGAATCTCGTGGAAGGCCTGACACGGATCGCGGCGCTCGTCAAGGATCGCTGATCTCGTCGAGGGCTGCCGTCAACGCTCCGAATGCCGGGTCGCAAGGATCGATCAGCTCCATGTGGCCCGTTCCATCGAGGAGTTGTGCGCTCGCCATGTCGGGATGGTCCGCAACGTAGGACATCGTCTGTGATGCGGAAACATCCTCGTCGTCGCGTCCGTGTATGAGGCGAATCGTGCACAGAGGCTGACCGTCGATCGATGCCTCCTTCCGCTTTTCTGGATCGGCACCTGCCGGCACATCCAGGAAGGCCGAAACCGGGTCGTCGATGGTTCGTGTCGTAGCGACCGCCTCGAGATCTGTCACCGGTGCAAGCGCAACGACCCCGGCGAGGCGGTCATCCGTGTGTGCCAGCTTGAGCGCGAGGTAACCCCCAGCTGAATGACCAACGAGAACGATCGTCTCGGTGTCGATGCCGTGCTGAGCCCCGTTGTCCCGAACCCACTCGATCGCGTCTGCCACGTCGTTTAAGGCGGCAGGGAACGATCCAGGACCGCGGGAGTATTCGATGTTTGCTGTAGCCCAGCCGCGGTGAGTCAGCGCCACACCCAGGGGCGCCATGATGTCTCGCTTCCAGACATCCCTCCAGAAACCGCCGTGGACGAGAATTGCGAGGGGTACGAGTGTCCCTTCACCGGGGATCCGCAGGTCGAGTACGTTGTCGACTCCATCGCCATACTCGAAGATGCTGGGTTTTCCCCCGACATGGCTGGCAATGAGGTCGATCGCGTTGATATAGCCGATGGTGCCGCGACCGTAGATGATGTCGACGGCAGCCCTGCCCGTGACACTTGTTTGCCGCCACGGATCGCGCTCGTAGATGTTCGAGATGTGGATCTCGACGGTTGGAATCCCGACGGCCGTGAGGGCGTCGTAGATGGCGTAGCTGTAGTGGCTCAGCGCCCCCGCGTTGAGGACGATGCCGTCGAAACGACCGGACGCATTCTGTATGGCATCGATGATCGCCCCTTCATGATTCGTCTGAAACGTATTGATGCTGATGCCCATTCGTGCAGCGTGACGTCTCCATGTGCGCTCGAGATCGTCGAGCGTCTCCGTTCCGTAGGTGTCCGGATCGCGTGTGCCGAGCAGGTTGAGGTTCGGGCCGTTGATGACGAGGATGCGCATGCCGGGAGTCTTGATGCTTCCGCTCGTTCACGCAAGTGGACCAGGCACGTGGTCGGGGCGCAGCTCGGCTGCGAGCCGTACGGTCGGATGATCCGGTGCGACGTTCACGATCACGCGTCCGGCGGCGAGCTGCCTCGCGAGCTCATCGGCCATCGACTCGGGATCCACCGTGGCAGCCTCAGCGACGCTCGCAGTCGCTCCCGGGTCGAGAGGGATATCCAGGGATCGATAGATGGGTACGAGGACGCTGTTTATCGATGCTGCATCATCGACCGCGATCATTCCACCCACCTGGGCAGCGGTGCGGCTGAGGCGTTGCCCGACACCCATGACCTTCCCTCCATCGCGCAAATGCACGCTGTATGCGCCGGCGCAGTACTCGTTCGGCAGTTCACCCACTTCGCTTTCGACGCCGAAAGTTGCAAGTGATGCGATGACGGCGTTTGCTGCCAGCTTGAACCGGTCATGCATCGTCAGTGCAGGATCGCGCTCCGGTACGGTCCATGCGAATCGAACGATGCCTGGGTGAAAAACGACCGCGCGGCCTCCCGCTATCCGAACCGTAGGATCGTAGCCACGCTCGACGGCCGTCGCTACAGCGTCGGGGAACCCGTCTGCCAGTGCGTCGTGCTTTCCGAACGCCAGAACGCGGTGGGGCATACCCACTTGAAGCGTTTCGGGCAGGTCGCCGGTGCCGACCCGTTGGAGAATCGCCCTGGACATCGCCGTGTCGAGCGCAGCGTCCCCGCTCAGATGACCCGATATGACGTTGAGAGCACCGATCGTCATAGCCAGGAGCGTAGGGGCAGTCCGAGTACACACAAGCCGTGCATACCCATTGAGTGGGCGAAGCGTCCACAGGGGATCCAGCCGCTCCGGGCTCGCAGGCTCGCAGACCCCCCTAGCTCACTTCGTTCGCTTGTCCCCCCTGAAGGGAGGACCGCTCGCGGGTCATGTCACTTACTCGGAATCCATGCCATCCTTCCTGTATGAGACGAATAGCGACCGTGGTGGCGCTCGCGTCCCTTGTGTTGGCCGCGTGCGGGGAAGCCGGTGTGCTCGACGGTGTCGGTGGGCGGACCCAGGCGCTTGTCGAGGGCCACAGAACGACGACGTCAACCGTGGTTTCCGTCGCCGCGGGGACAGGCGATGAGGGCCTCGTAGGCGCGACGGACGTGTTGTGGTTCAACGACGATATCGAACCCCAGTACACCGGCGTGTCCGAAGAGGTCGTGCGAGCGGTATGGGGCCGAAAACTCAACAGCCGATTCGTTCAGGCGTCACGAGCTGAGATCGCTGCAGCCATGCCGGCGGTTCGCTTTCCTGATCTCGTGCCGTCCGATGTTCGGTGGGTGACGAGTCAGCTGGTGTACGACACCGCGACGGGCTCGCTCGACCCGGATACCTCAGCTGCGTTCGGTCTGTGGAAGTCGGAGCCGTATCAATCCGATACCAGTCGCCTTGGAATCCTTCGGGTGGCGAGGGCGCCCGCCGATGCGTTGGCTGTTCGGTCTGATATCGTCCCGGTCCTCGTGCCCGATGGTATCAGCATGGCTTGGACCGAGTCTGGCTACCGTTACGAACTGTTCTGTAGGTCGAGCATCTCTGACGAGTTGTGTGGCGAGGTTGCGACGTCCTCCGGGTTGCTCTCCGAACTTCTCCCATAGGTCGACGATCGTTTTGGCCGCTGGTAGGGATTCCTAAGGTTCTCACCCATGATGCACGGGAACTCCTTTGGCGCGTTCATGCGTCACGATGAATCGCAGGCACCGCCGACGATCGATCGCGCGCTGCTGAGCAGGGTGCTTGCATATGCGCGCCCATACCGCGGTCAGCTCGCGGTTGTGCTCGCCACGATCGTCGTGATCTCCCTGCTGTCTCTCGTTCCCCCGCTGCTCATACGGACATTGATCGACACGGCGATCCCAACCAAGGATCTGCAGCTCGTCACGTGGCTGGGTCTCGGCATGGTTGCGGTGCCGCTGATCAACGGAGTCGTCGGGGTCCTTCAGCGACGGTCGACTGCGCGGATGGGTGAAGGGATCATCTTCGATCTCAGACGCGAGCTGTTCGACCATCTCCAATCCATGTCGCTCGGCTTCTACACCAACACGAGGACCGGCGAGCTCATGAGCAGGTTGAACTCCGACGTGATCGGAGCTCAACAGGCCGTTACGAGCACGTTCGTGGCGCTTGTGTCGAACACCTTCACGGTCATAGCCACTTCGATCATCATGCTGAGACTCGAGTGGCGGCTCACACTTCTCGCCATTTCGATCCTGCCGTTGTTCATCATCGCATCGCGCCACGTCGGGAAGCGACTACGAGATGTGCGCAGACAGCAGATGGTGAACAACGCGACCATGAACACGCTCATGCAAGAGACGCTGTCTGTGTCGGGTGCATTGCTCGTGAAGCTCTTCGGGAGAGCTTCCTACGAGTCCGATCGCTTCGCTACGGCGGCCGCTGAGGTCAGAGACCTCGGTGTGCGTCAGGCCGTGATCGGTCGATGGTTTTTCATGGCACTCGGCCTGCTGTCGGCACTCGGCACGGCTGTCACATTCTGGCTCGGCTCTGTGTTCGTGATCAACGATGTCATCACGCTCGGCACGATCGTCGCCCTCAGCGCGTATCTCGGCTCGCTGTATGGGCCGCTTGCGGCTCTCGCCAACGCGAGGGTCGAGTTCACAACGTCGTTGGTGTCCTTCGAGCGTGTCTTCGAAGTCCTCGATCTTCCTCTCGATATACCAGAGCCGGGCGATCCCGTGGAGTTGGATCATGTGGCGGGATCCCTCGAGTTCCGTGACGTGTCATTCACGTACGAAGCCAGTGCCGACTCCGGACTCGAATCGGTGCGCAGGTTCGGATGGGGCGACACCGGGCAGGTCGATGACAATCCCCAACGGAAGCCGTCAAGTCGGACGCTCGACCGTATGTCGTTCTCGGTGAAACCCGGCCAGACTGTCGCGTTGGTCGGACCGTCGGGTGCAGGCAAGACGACGATGACCTACCTTGTTCCCAGGCTGTACGACGTCACCGATGGAGCAGTGCTGATCGACGGCATCGACGTTCGCCGCATCGAGCCACCATCGCTCGCCAAGGCGGTTGGAGTGGTCACGCAAGAAACGTACCTCTTCCACGACACGATCGAGGCGAATCTCCGGTATGCCAAGCCGTCGGCAACCCTCGAAGAGCTGCGAGCTGCAGCGGAGGCAGCGAACATTCTCGATCACATCGATTCGCTCCCCGAAGGCTTTGCAACCAGGGTAGGAGAACGCGGATACCGGCTGTCGGGGGGCGAGAAGCAGCGGATAGCGATCGCCCGCGTGATCTTGAAAGATCCGTCGATCCTGATCCTGGATGAGGCGACGTCGCACCTCGACGCCCGATCTGAGGCGCTGGTGCAAGAAGCTTTGGAGCGTGTGATGCAGGGCCGAACGTCCCTCGTCATTGCGCACCGGCTTTCGACGATCCTCAACGCGGACGTCATCCTTGTCGTCGACAACGGGCGAGTGAGGGAATCCGGCACCCATCGCGATCTGCTTGATCTCTCCGGGTTGTACGCACGGCTGTTCGAAACACAGTTCCGCGACGTCGTACCGGATGCGACCTGATGCGTTGGTTGGCAGCCCTGGTTCTCTTCGCTGCTGGATGTTCTCAGCCGGCCCTGTCGGTCGAGGCGTACGCTGACGCAATGGAGGGTGTCGCCGACGCGTACGTTGCCGAGTCACAGGACCTATCTGCGAGATACCAGGCATCCGTCGAGGATGACGTCAAGGCGATGGTGAAACAGAGTCCGCCGGATCCCGAGGCAGTTGCGGTCGAGATCGCGTCGTCGGCCACGATCAACTATCTCGCGGTCCTCGCCGACGCGATGCAACGATTCATCGAAGGGATGGAGGCCTTGCGTCCTCCGCCCGCGGTGCGAGCCTCCCACGAAGAGTTCATCACTGCCGTGCGTTCTGTGCATCGGGCCATTCCCTCGACACGTGATGCCGTCCTTGAAGCCGACTCGATCGAGTCGGTCGGGTTTGCCCTGACTTCGTCCGGCTTCGCCGATGGTCAGATTCGATGGACGGCGGCGTGTGCGGCGCTCGAAGCGGCTACGCGGGGACTCGGTACCGGACTCGATCTCGGATGTGTACGGCCTGTGGTGACGCCGTGACCGGCCGGCACGAGATGTGGGACGGAAAGTCGCGCGTTCAGGTAGACGTGCCGGTGAGTGGATCTGAGAACGTGATGGTTCCGGTCATCCGTGCGATTGTGCGCTCGAGTGTCGACGTCTCACAGATTCTGCTCCAGCGTCGGGCCGACCCATCCGAGCCGGTATTCGGCCTGTTGGAGATTCCGGGAGGCCGATGGAAGTCGGGGGAGTCACCCATCGACGCGATCACCCGCGAGGTGTTCGAAGAGACCGGCGTTCGGCTTTCAACGATATCAGGCATATCTGTCGATGCGATCGACGAACATCGATCGGTGGCGACGATTCGGCCGCTTGCGATCATCGCAGGCGTAGCCGGCGCGTTTCCAGCTATCCACATCGTCCTCACTGCCGACGGCGTTGGCACGCTTCACGGCGAACCCGGGGAGTCGGGCGACGTCCGGTGGTGGTCGCTCGAGGCCATCCGATCAGAGATCAAGGATCGGCCGGAGGGTTTCGTGCCGTCCTCGCTGGCTGCGCTGCGCGCCTACGTCGAAGCGGTGGGCTCTACCGCGGGCTGATACCCGTTGACGTGTTCATCGTCGTCGACGTCTTTGCGGGCCTGTGGAACGACGAGCACCGGTCGACCGGATTCGAGCATCACCCTGGCCGACACACTTTCCCATGCGTCGAAATTGAAGATCTGCTTTGTTGCACCGAGGATCACGACGTCGACATCGAGGTCGTTTGCCGCTGCAGAGATAGCAGCCGCAGGATCCGTCCCTTCGAGTACCCGCACCTCACAAGGTATGCGAGCCGACTCGAGTGCTTGCTTGATCGGATCGGTGAGTCGGTGCCCGCGCTCCGCCAGATAGCTCGCGACCACGTCCTCGCCTGATGGTGTCTCGGTGCTGTCTCGGAGCGGGTGCCAATCGTCTGCCTCGAGATTTTGGAGGAAATCTCTCGGGACCTTGACCACCGTCGAGACCGTGACGCATCCCGTTCCGCCGATCAGATGCCGCGCGAACTCGACCACGGGTTCGGGACTGAGCGCTCCAGCAGTTGCGACGAGAACGTGCATCGCCGTCAAGCATAGGTCGCGTCGGGGAGTGGTGGCCCGTCGATGGAAGATCCTGGCTGGTGTACCGGGGTCCGAGCACCCGCCGCGAAGTTCCGGTCAGACGTGGAGTCGTGGCGAGTGATCATCTCGCGTCTGGATTCGGGGTACCTGTTCGTAGTCGCTCCAACCGCGCCGTCAGTTTCCCGACCTCGTATGCGTGGTGCTCGTCGAGCATCTTGTTGATGTTCGCGCTGTAGGCGCTGGGATCCTGAATGTTCTTCCCACCCCGGCGTTCCTGGTATCCCTGTGTGATCCTCTCCGCCCGGATCTCTTCAAGGCGGGACTCGATTGCCTCGATCTCGCGTTCCACAGATACGGGGTGCCGGCCTGTGAAAGCGAGCGCTTCAGCTTCATCGCGCAGAGCCTGGCGCTCGAGCTCGAGATGCCGGCGCTCCGGATCGTCTTCGGGGAGACCTGCAATCGCGACTGAGAGTCGCGTGATCTCCGAGAGCAGGTCGTCGATGGGTGATTGCATCTTCACGGGCGGGTAGAGGAGTGCTGCACGGGAAGCGTAAACCCCTTGTAGCCCTGGACGAAACCGCGGTTCTGCAGGTGCACCGCGATCGGGTGGTCATGGGCAGCGACACCATCGACCTGGGATATCGCTGCTCGGCCGTGCAGGCCTGCGAGATCCCATATCGCCTCGATGATCGTCGTCGTGTCGTCACCGAACGTGGCGATCCGTTTTCCGGAGGGATCGAGCCATGCAGCGGGCTTCCCTTCTACGAGCACGACAGTCGCGCGGGCCCTGCGCTGTGGAGCGCCGTCTGTCCCCGGCCAGGGGATCGTCGCGCCGAACGGGTTTGCCGGGTCGGTAGAAGCGAGGATGGCCGTTCCCGCGTGATCTGTATGGCGTAGCCGCTCGATCGCTCCTGGGAGACCGAACTGTGCACCCCCGAGTCCTTCGATGAAGTACCCACGTCGCGTGCTGCCGATATCTTCGAGAGACGAGAGAACGGGGTACAGACCTGAGAAACCACCAGGGATGCCCTCGTGAAGGACAGCATCCCTGGTCACGATGCCGTGCCGACCGAGAAGCATGTTCGCGACCGCGATCCCGCTCTCCTCGTCGCGCGGCGCGGCAGTCTGGAGCTGCTCGACGAGGAACCAGCGTCCCGCTGCGTGTGGGGGCGAGGCGGTGACCCGCCGCCGTCGTGACGAGCCACGGGAGCGGATCGATGTGAACGCTCGGAGGGCCGACAGTGAGTCGTTCGTCACGACGCCCACCCACACAAGGTCCCACATCGCCTCGATCACATCGGCAGGATCACCGCCGATCGTCTCGTAGATATCTGGGAAGAAGGAGGCGCCGGACGTTGTGAGGGATTCGACGATGGCGACGTGGAGTTCGCTGTCGTGCGCCAGGTTGGTCGCCGGTCCGGTGAGCAACGGCACCAGCTCGCGGGGATAGAGCGCGAGTTTTCCGTTTCGAGACCCGAGTGGCTCGAGGCCGATCCAAACGAGCTCCCCGGCCGCGAGCGCTCTGTCGAGTTCGAGCGGCGCATCGGACATTCTAGCCGAGAGCACGAGCGATTCCAGGTCGCTCGCAGGGAGAGCAGCTCCTGTGAGCCGGCCGACGGCATCTTCCAGCCTGCCGTGGGGGTCGTCGCCGACACCGTGCCATGAGATGAGGAAGCGGGCGTACTGTGCGGCATCGACCGCTTCGACTTGCTGACGGAGGGCTGCAAGGGATCTTCGTCTCAGTCGGGTGAGGACGGTTTCCGAAACCCATTCGTGTTCGTCGCCACCGGGGCGATACGCACCGCTCGATACGCGTCCTTCCACAGCGAATCGTGCCAGGACCTCCTGCACCACCGATTCAGGAAGGCCCGTCTCGATGACAGCCTCGCGCGCCGTGAACGGCCCGTGTGTTCTTGCGTATCGACCCACGACGTCTCCTAACGGATCGGGTACGGGCTCGAGGAATTCAGTTGCGATGCCCGAAGGCGGCAGTACACCGATCGTGTCACGTAGCCGGGCCGTATCTTCAACGGCGATATAGCGGTCGGCGCCCGTGACCTTCTGTCGTATCACTCGCCCCGTCGCCATCAGTTCGGCTAGCCAGGGTCCTGTCTCGTCGGGCTGGCTTGATCGCAGCGCGATCGCCGTCTCATCGAGGGGACCAAGGTCGCGGAGAAGGTCATGGACGCCATCGATCGACCCGATCTTGCGATCGGCAGAGAGATGCTGGAGATCGGCTTCGACCGCGGCGATGACCTCTGCGTCGAGGAGCTCCCTGAATTCCGGCTCACCCAGGAGATCGGC
>BTQS01000056.1:0-11003 GCA_036985995.1 Acidimicrobiia bacterium | reverse complement strand
CCTGTCCCGGACCCTGCATGGCGAGAGTTCGACGTGGGCGCGTGGGAGGGTCTCGCTACAGACGAGATCATCAAACTGTTCCCAGGCGAGATGGAAGCATTGGTTGCCGGCGAGGAGATCGCGCCGGGAGGCGGTGAACAGATGTCGGCGTTCGCCGAGCGTGTCATCGGCGCGTTCGAAGCCCTGGTGTCGTCCATGGCGGACGGTGACCGGGCGTACGTCGTTACCCACGGGGGCGTGATCTGGAAGCTCGCATCCTACATATTGAGACGCACGGCGGATGCGGCACCGCTCATACCTTCGTTCAACACGGCAACGACGATGATCACGATCGCTGAAGACGGAGAATCACAGCTCAGCGTCTTCAACGATGCGAGCCATCTCGATCACGTCTCCGTCCAGTTCGGTCCTGAGGGAAGGATGGTCACGCTGTTGCGGCACGGGCAGACAGAAGCGAACCTCGGTGGCAGGTGGCAGGGACACTCTGACAGTCCTCTCACGGGCCTCGGGAAACAGCAAGCGAAATCCGTATCGACGATTACCCCTTCCATCGCCGCCCTCTACACGTCACCTCTGGGCCGAGCGCGTCAGACCGCTCAGATCATCGGAGATGCGCTCGGTGTCGCGCCAACACCCCGCGACGGTTTCAAGGAGATGGCGTTCGGATCGTGGGAGAACATGACGTTTCAAGAGGCAGCTGAATCCCAACCCGAGCTCCTCTCCAAGATCTACGAAGAGGGGCTGGACCTTCCGAGGGGCGGTAGCGGTGAAACGTTCAGTTCAACCGGCACCCGGGTGGCCGAAACTGTGGCATCCCTGATCCAAGAGACCGACGGGGACTTCGTTGCCGTGTCCCATGGGGCAGCCATACGGGCATACATCGTCCACCTCATGGGCATGTCGTTTACGGAGAGGAACCGTTTCTCCAACCCCCGGAACACATCGATGTCTTCCGTAATATATGCGGGAAGAGGGCCGGTGCTCGCGTCCTACAACGTCGCACCGCATTTGGAGGTCTAGTGCGGCTGCTCCTCGTCACGAACGACTTTCCTCCGAAGCCCGGCGGGATCCAGACGTATCTGAAGAACCTCCTGGACGCCTTCGATGATGAGACGCTTATCGTCGCTCCACACGACGCCCGCGCGCCTGGAGATGAAGTCGGCGTTGTGCGTGGACGACGTGTCTACATGCTCCCAGGAAGCGAAACGCGTTCACTCGTACGGGAGGCCGCCGTTTCTTTGGCGGCAGACGCGGTCCTGTTCGGTGCACCTCATCCGCTGCCCCGCATGGGACCGTGGCTGAGAAGGGAACTCGGGATCCCTTACGGCATCTTGAGCCACGGGGCAGAGCTCGCGATTCCGGGATCTGTGCCCGGAGCGCGGCAGCTGCTCGGGCGTACGCTCGCAGCTGCGGATGCTCGGTTCGCCGTGAGCCGATTCACAGCGAGGCACGTGTCGTCGTTGTCCGGCAAACCAACCGAGATCATCGGTGCCGGAGTCGAGGTCGACACCTTCACGCCGCCCGACAAGGCCCCCGTCAACGATGTCCCCGTCGTCGGTTGCGTGTCGCGGTTCGTGCCGAGAAAAGGCCAGGGCCGCCTTCTCGAGGCCGTCGCGAGGTTGGATCAGGAGGTCGAAGTCTTGTTCGTCGGCACCGGACGTACCGAACAGAAGCTCCGCAGGCTCGCAGACAAGCTCGGTGTCAACGCCAGGTTCGAGGTCGACGTGCCCTGGTCCGAGCTGCCCGGCTTATATCGCTCGATGGACATGTTCTGCATGCCGTGCAAGTCCCGATGGGGTGGCCTCGAGTTCGAGGGGTTCGGTCTGGTGTTCCTCGAAGCGGCAGCCTCGTGTCTCCCGGTCCTCGCCGGTGATTCTGGGGGCTCCCCAGAGACGGTGCTGCCGGGCGAAACGGGCTTCGTCGTATCGAGCGTTGACGACATCGTCGAGGGACTCTCGATCCTTCTCGACGATCCCACCCGTGCCGTGGAGATGGGACAGAAAGGGCGCCGTCTCATGGAGAGCGAGTTCACATGGGAACGCGTCGTCGAGCGGCTGTGTAGCGGATTCGATCCGTACATCCGCTAGGTTTGCACACCGTTGCACCTCTTGACAGATGCGTGCGACTGCCGTATTGCTGTACGCCGTACCCTCGTGAACCGGAAGGCCATGACCAGGAAGCTCGTCATCGTTGAATCGCCCGCCAAGGCGCGAACCATCAACAGATACCTCGGTGACGATTTCATCGTGGAATCCTCGATCGGTCATATCCGCGATATCCCTGCCAGGGCGGCCGACCTTCCGGAATCCAAGCGCGACCTGTGGAAGTCGACGCGATTCGGTGTAGATGTCGAGAACGACTTCACACCGATCTACATCGTCACCGATTCGTCGAAGAAGCAGGTGAGGCTGCTGAAGCAGAAATTGAAGGAAGTCGACGAGCTGTACCTTGCAACCGACGAGGACCGCGAGGGCGAAGCGATCGCGTGGCACCTTCTCGAAGTGCTCAAGCCGAAGGTTCCCGTGCGCCGCATGGTGTTCCATGAGATCACGGAGCGAGCTATCCGGGAGGCCGCCGCGAGCCCGCGAGATCTCGATGTGCCGCTCGTCAACGCACAAGAAACTCGCCGCATCCTGGACCGGTTGTTCGGCTATGAGGTCTCTCCCGTGCTGTGGCGACGAGTCCAGCGAGGACTGTCGGCCGGGAGGGTGCAGTCGCCTGCGACGAGGATCCTCGTCGAACGCGAACGTGAACGGATTGCTCACGTATCTGCAACCTATGCAGGGCTCAAGGCGATCCTCGCCGTTGATGGGACCGAGTTCACCGCGTCGCTCAAGACCATCGATGGGGTCAGGATCGCAGAAGGTTCAGACTTTGGGTCCGACGGGACGATGTCGGGCGAGAGGCAGCGCTTGACCGCTGAGGACGCTGCCGATTTGGCGACCGGTCTCTCGGGTGCAGAATTCGTTGTTGCAAGTGTCGAAGCGAAACCGTACACGCGACGGCCCTATCCGCCCTTCCGAACCTCGACGCTCCAGCAGGAAGCCGGTCGCAAGCTGCGCTTTGGTGCCAGACGAACGATGAGTTCGGCACAGCGCCTCTATGAGGCGGGTTTCATCACCTACATGCGTACCGATTCGACAAACCTGTCGGCGACCGCCGTAGGGGCTGCACGGTCGCTGGTGGCCGATCGATACGGATCGAAGTTCCTCCCAGGCAAGCCCCGTGTCTACGGGAAGGCTGCCAAGGGCGCCCAGGAAGCCCACGAAGCGATCAGGCCTGCAGGAGACCGGTTCCAGGACATGGACGCCGCGGCGCAATCCTTCGGACCGACGTCAGACGAGGCCAGAGTGTACGAGCTCATCTGGATGCGCACGGTCGCCTCCCAGATGAAGGATGCGAAGGGCGAGAGCCTCGTCGTCCAGATCGCGGCCGATACGCTCGACGAGCGCACATGCCGGTTCCAGGCTTCGGGAAGAACGATCACCTTCCCCGGCTTCCTGCGTGCCTACGTCGAAGGAAGCGACGACCCTGAAGCAGCGCTCGACGATCAAGAAACGCACCTGCCACAGATGGCGGAAGGCGACACGGTCACCGCCGTCGAGCTCGAGCCAACGGATCACGAGACAAAACCGCCGGCCCGGTACACGGAAGCGTCGCTCGTCAAGCGGCTCGAGGAACTCGGAATCGGACGGCCCTCGACCTACGCGTCGATCATCACAACGATCCTCGATCGCGAATACGCCCGCAAACAGGGGACAGCACTCATCCCGACATGGAGGGCGTTCAGCGTCGTGGGCCTGCTCGAGCAGTACTTCTCCGACTATGTCGACTACGACTTTACCGCCCGGATGGAGCAGGACCTCGACCGCATCGCAGCGGGGGAGCAGGACATGGTTCCGTACCTGAGGGAGTTCTATCTCGGAAACGGCCGCCCGGGGCTCACCAACCTGGTGTCTGAGGATGCTCTCGAGCGGATCGATCCCAAGGCCGTGAACTCGTTCCCGATCGGGTTGGGGGAGGACGGTGAGGCGATCGTTGCCCGTGCCGGGCAGTATGGGCCCTATCTCCAGCACGGCGAGCGGAGAGCTTCGATACCACCCGATCTCGCTCCAGATGAGCTCACCCTCGAGCGAGCGCTCGATTTGCTGGACGCGCCGTCCGATGATCGATCGCTCGGTTCCGACCCGGGCACCGGCCTCGAGGTGTTCGCCAAGGCGGGTCGGTACGGACCGTACGTGCAACTCGGAGAACGAGATCCCGAGTCGAACGCCAAGCCGAAGACCGCCTCCTTGTTCAAGACGATGTCCCTCGCTGAGATCACCTTGGATGATGCTCTCAGGCTCCTCACCCTGCCGCGTGTGCTTGGTGAACACCCTGAGAATGGGGAACCGATCGAGGCGCTCAACGGTCGCTACGGCCCGTACATCAGGTGGGGCAAAGAGAGCCGGACCCTCGAGGAGGAGGAGCAGCTCTTCACCGTGACCCTTGACGAGGCGTTGGCACTCCTTGCCAGGCCGAGGCAACGGCGAGGTGCCAAGCCACCGATCAAAGAGCTAGGTACGGACCCGGTGACCGGGAAAGAGGTCGTCATCAAGGACGGGCGGTTCGGGCTGTACATGACCGATGGAGAGACCAACGTTTCGTTCCGCAAGGCGGAGACTGTCGACAACGTCACGATCGAACATGCCTCGGAACGTCTCGCAGAGAAGCGAGCCAAGGGGCCGGCGAAGCGTCGGTAGCGTGCACGCAGACGCCCGGTTCGTGAGAAACTGAGCGCATGGATCACGACGGGGCACCTGCGCGCGGACGATATATCGCCTTCGAGGGCATCGAGGGGGCGGGCAAGTCGACCGTCGCGGATCGTGTCGCACACCATCTCGAGACGCAGGGCCACGGCGTCGTGCGTGTCCGTGAACCCGGTGGGACCGACGTTGGCGAACAGATCCGGGGGATCCTCCTCGATGGCGACCATGCGCCCGTCCCACGTGCGGAGGCCGCGCTCTTCGCAGCGGCGAGAGCACAGCTCATCGCCGAGAAGGTCGTGCCGGCACTCGAAGCCGGTTCGTGGGTGCTGTCGGATCGTTCCGCCTATTCGTCGCTCGCCTATCAGGGAGGCGCCAGGGGACTCGGACTCGAAGACATCAGACTCCTCAACGACATCGCCATCGGCGGTGTGTGGCCAGACGTCGTCGTGCTGCTTCGCACCAATCCCAACGTCGGCCTATCGCGTCAGGAGGTCGGTGATCGGATCGGCAATGAATCCCTGGCGTTCCATCACACCGTCTCGAGCGCCTTCGACGCCCTCGCAGAACAGGAGCCCGACCGCTTCGTAGTTGTCGACGCCACCGCACCGGTACGAGACGTGGTGCGTGAAACGCTCACAGCCCTCGGGGTTGCACCGTGACGCGCTTCGACGGTCTTGTCGGCCACGGCGCCGTGTTCGACCTCCTCAACGCGGAGCTGGCATCGCCATCCCAGGCGTACCTCTTTGCAGGGCCGTCCAACGTTGGGAAGGCCACCGCCGCGAGACGCTTCGCTGCCGCCCTCATCGGGGGCGACGACGAGGAGGCTGTGCGCCGGGCGAAGGAAGGATCACATCCTGATCTCATCCTCGTAGCCCCCGAGGGGAGAACCTCGATCACGGTCGATCAGGCCCGCTCCATCGTTTCAGGTGCGGTGCGGTCCCCCCTCGAGGCGGATCGAAAGGTGTTCCTGTTGGAGGAGGCCTCGATGCTCAACGATGAGGCCGCGAACGCTCTGCTGAAGACCATCGAGGAGCCGATCGCTTCGACAACGTTCGTCCTCGTCGCCGAATCGGAAGATGACCTACCCGCCACGGTGGCGAGCAGATGTCGCACGATCGTGTTCGGTCGGGTGCCGGAATCGGAAATAGCCGCCGGCCTGGTCGCTCAGGGGATCGACGAGGAACGGGCCGCGGAAGCTGCACGGATCTCCGGTGGGCGGCCGGGCCTTGCGGTCGCGCTCGCTACAGAGCCCTCTGTGGCTGCTTTCCGAGATGCATGGCTCGGTGTTCCCGACAGGCTCACCGACCACCCGGGGGATGCCTACCGGCTCGTCACGAAAGTGCTCGCTGCGACCGAGCCCCTTCTCGATGCGGTCAAGCGGCGACAGGAGCACGAGATACAGACGCAGTTTCCCGAAGGCAACCCACCGAAAAGCGTCACGGATCGCCAGCTTCGCGAACTGGCCAGGGCATCGGATGCCCTGTACGTGACGGGACTCGAGCTGCTCGCCACGTTCTACCGCGATACCGCCGCTGCACAGTTCGGCGCCCCCGTCCAGAACACGGATGTCGCTGCGACGTCGTTCACAAAGGTCACGGCTGCGGTCGCGCTCCTCAATGCCGAGCGCGTTCTCGACACGATCGATGCGCTGCGAGCGAACCAGCGCCCACAGTTGGCGCTCGCAGCCTTGTTCATCGATCTCGGGTCTGATGGCTGACCCGTGGTCGATCGCGCCGCGGATGGTGCACCGGGTTCTTCGGCCTCCAAGTCGGATGATCACCCAGGCCTATTTCGACCTGTCCGTCGTCGGTAAGGAGAACCTCCCGGCGGATGGCCCTGTGATCGTGGCAGCGAACCACTTTTCTCATCTCGATCCACCGCTCCTCTCGGCGAACCTCGACCGGTACACGCGGTTCCTTGCCGTCGATGAACTGTTCGGCCAGTGGAAGGCATTCGATCTGATGATGGGGTTCTTCGAGGTGATCCCGCTCGATCGGGACGGCTACCCGGTGCGGGCGATGCGGGCGGCGATCGATCATGTCGTGAAGGGCAACGTCGTAGGACTGTTCCCCGAAGGTCGGCGGGTGGAACGCTGGGGTGAGAACCCGCCGAAGCGGGGAGCTGCCTGGCTCGCGTGGATGACCGGGGCGCCACTCATACCGATTGCCATCCACGGGACGAGACACTCTCTGTCACCTGGTGAAAGAGGCTTTCACCGCACCGCCGTTCAGATCTGGATCGACGATGCGATCTGGTGGTACGACTACAAGGAACACGTCGATCCGCTCGGTGCCATGATGGAGGAGTGGTACAGCATTGTCGACGGGCATCTGGCACCATGGGAGAGCGACTGATGAAGAGGCGGATTGTCGTAGCAGGTGCGAGCGGCCTGATCGGGTCTGCAGTGGTCGATGCGCTGCGAGCCAGGGGAGACACCGTCGTGACACTTGGACGCCAGAGTGGTGGCGGCGCGGATGCGGTGTGGGACCCTGGTCGGAGTCAACTCGACCCTGAGATCTTGCGAGGGGCCGATGCGGTGGTCTCGCTCAACGGAGCAGGTATCGGGGATGAGCGGTGGAGCGTCGAACGGAAGGCCTTGTTGCGCTCTTCGCGTATCGATTCGGTCGGCCTCCTCGCCGAGACGATGGCAGGTATGCCGCGCCCACCCGAGGTGCTGGTTGCGGCTTCAGCGACCGGCTACTACGGCGATACGGGTGATGATCTCGTCGATGAGTCCGCGCCAAACGGATATGACTTCCTTGCGCTGTTGTGCGCCGACTGGGAGGCAGCAGCCGGACCGGCCCGGCATGCCGGTGTTCGCGTCGTGCACCCTCGTTCGGGGATCGTCTTGGCGCCGACGGGCGGAGCCCTCGCTCCGTTGTTGCCGATCTTCAAGCTCGGTCTTGGCGGACCGATAGGTGGTGGCCGCCAGTGGTGGTCGTGGATAACGCTCGCCGACGAGGTTGCAGCGGTGTTGTTTCTCATCGACGGAGACCTGTCAGGGCCCGTCAATCTCGTAGCGCCGAACCCTGTTCCTCAGAAGGAGTTCGCCCGAGCGCTCGGTGCTCAGCTGGGACGTCCGGCCTTTCTCCCGGCTCCCCGGTTCGCCGTGAACCTCCGGCTCGGGAAGGAACTCGCAGCCGCGATCGGGTACGCATCCCAGCGTGTGTCGCCCCTCGTGCTCACGAACGCCGGGTTCGAATTCAGAGACAGCCAGGTGCAGGACGCGCTCGCATCGGTGTTTGGCTCGTAGCTCAGGCCTCTGGCGTAGATATCGGCACGATGATGCCGATATCTACGCCAGAGTGGATGCGATCGGGGGTCACTCGGGGAGGGTCCGGGGGTATCATTGCGACCGCGCCGGGGTAGCTCAGGGGTAGAGCAACGCACTCGTAATGCGTAGGCCGTGGGTTCGAATCCCACCTCCGGCTCCAGTGATCACAAGGGTCGTAGCCGATTCAGGCGTCACACTCCTCGTCTCAGCTGGCATGTCGGTTGACTGATACCCAATCTCTGGTGCGTATCTCAATCGATCTGGAGGTATCGTCCACGCCATCAATCTGCGAGCTGTCTGCGGAATATCGCGATTGCAATCACACGATATGCACCCGATTTCAGCGTCTGTCCAGTTACCGGGATGTCACCGATCTGCATGAATTCCCAGCCCTCGGCAGCAAGCTCGTTGAAGCGGTCCCGAACTCCCGCCGTCGGGTCATCAACGTTTCGGAGCTGGGTCGCACCTTTCCGAACCGCCGTCTCGACTCGAATTGAGACCGACTCGGTGAGGTATTCATACTTCATGCGGAGTCTCCTTCGTCAACTGCACATCCAAACGATAATCGAGACCAGAGTCACTGAGCGAGTTGTCTTTCCGTCGGCTTGGGCGATGGAAACGGCGTGTAGTCGTGGTGAGCAGTGGGGAACAGATCAGGCGAAAATCCTGTGCCGTGGGTTCGAATCCCACCTCCGGCTCCACCTGTTTGGTGTCTGGCGTAGATATCGGCATCATCGTGCCGATATCTACGCCAGACACCTAAGAGCGGGCTCTTCGGTCGAGTTCGGCCTCTACGTCTCCCAGGTCGATGCCTCGCTCGGCGAGGAGGACGAGAAGGTGGTAGAGCAGGTCCGCGGCTTCTTCGATGACGCGTTCGGGCGGACCGCCCGTCTCGTGGTTCTTCGCAGCGATCAGCACCTCACCGGCCTCTTCGATGACCTTGCGGGCCACAGCATCCGTCCCGCCGGCGACGAGCTCTGCGGTGTATGAGCCCTCCCTCGGGGTCTTTGCACGTTCCGTGATCGTGCCCCAGAGGCGCTGGATCCCTTCCTGCACACCAGCGGTGTCGAAGCAGGACGTTTCACCGGTGTGACAGGTTGGTCCGGCGGGGATCGCAGTCACGAGCAACGCATCGCCATCGCAATCGATACCGATCGTTTCCAGCGCCAGGGTGTTCCCGCTCGTCGCACCCTTCCTCCAGAGCTCCCGGCGGCTGCGACTCCAGAAGTACACCTTGCCGGTGTCGCATGTCAGCGCGAGGGCTTCGGCGTTCATGTAGCCGAGCATCAGAACCGTGCCTTTTGAAGCATCCTGGATGATCGCAGGCACGAGCCCCTCGTCGTCCCATCGCACCGCTGTGGGATCTATGGCCATGTGATCTCCGATTCTTCCCGAACCGCCACACCGGCATCTGCGAGCAGGTGCTTGATGTCGGAAACGGTGTACGTTCCATGGTGGAAGATCGACGCTGCAAGCACCGCGTCTGCTTCGCCACCCACGAAGGCATCGATCATGTCATCGGCATCCCCTGCGCCACCTGAGGCGATCACCGGCACGTCGACCGCCTGCCGCACAGCAGATAGCAAGGCGATGTCGTAACCGGATCGGGTTCCGTCCTTGTCCATCGATGTCAGCAAGATCTCGCCGGCGCCGAGCTGTGTGCCACGCTCGGCCCACACGACTGCATCGACGTCCGTGGCGCGTCTCCCTCCGTGCGTCCAGACCGACCAGGATCCGTTGCCGGTCGACTTCGCATCGATCGCAAGCACAACACATTGCCGACCGAAGGCCTCAGCGCACTCGCTCAAGAGCTCGGGCCGAGCGACGGACGCCGAGTTGACGACGACCTTGTCGGCACCCGCCCGCAGTACGGCACGCATGTCGTCGACGGAGGCAACACCACCGCCAACTGTGAGCGGAATGTTTACGGTCGCAGCGGTCCGATTGACAACATCGAGTAGCGTCGAGCGCTGCTCGTGGGATGCCGTGATGTCGAGAAAACAGATCTCATCTGCACCATCTGCGCCATAGCGGGCGGCGAGCTCAACAGGGTCGCCGGCGTCGGTGATATCGACGAACTTCACGCCTTTGACGACGCGCCCGTTCGCCACGTCGAGGCACGGGATGATTCTCTTACGCAACACGGCGTGCTTCTTCGATGCTCGCGGCGAAATTCGACAGGAGGCGCAGACCTGCAACGCCGCTGCGCTCAGGATGGAACTGCACGCCTATGCGTAACCCTGAGCGAGCAGCTGAGACGAAACGCCCACCGTGATCGGTTGTCGCGACGATCTGCGTCCTGTCGTGCGGCACCGGTGCATAGGAGTGCACGAAGTAGAAGGGCTCACCGTTGGGAATACCTGCGAACAGGGGGTCGTCTGTGTGGTCGACATCGTTCCACCCCATGTGGGGGAGTGGCCGTCCGGCGATTTCACGAACCGTTCCGCGCATCAGGCCGAGGCATGGTTGGTGATCTTCTCGAGAGACGTCGAAGAACAACTGGAGGCCGACGCAGATCCCGAGAAGTGGACCTTCCCATTCGCGCAGCGCATCATCCATGCCGGTAGCAGCCAGCCGCTCCATGGCGGGACCGGTTGCCCCGACCCCCGGCAGGACGACGCCGCCTGCGGCACCCAGCTCCCGCGGTCGGGTCACGATGCGCGGCTGTTCTCCCAACGCTGTCAGAGCGTTCACGATGGATACGAGGTTCCCTGCGCCGTGATCGACGATCGCGATGTTGGTCACAGAGAACCCTTGGTCGATGGGATCCCGACGCGCCCGGGATCGAGTTGGCATGCACCACGCATAGCGCGTGCGAGAGCCTTGAATGTCGCTTCTGCGACGTGGTGGTCATTTCGTCCAGAGGCCGAGATGTGCATCGTCACGCGTGCGCCGGTCGCGAAGGCTTCCAGGGCGTGCGGGATCATCTGGGTGCCGAGCGCACCGATGGATGGCGCGATGAAGGGCAGGGACAGCACCGC
>BTQS01000055.1:0-11086 GCA_036985995.1 Acidimicrobiia bacterium | reverse complement strand
TCTCCTCCTGGCGCCTCATGCGAAGGCTCAGCGTCTCCAGGCTTCGCATCATCAGCCAGCCTGTATGGGGTGTTGCCATCGTTCCAAGGATCGTTCGATACTCGGCGATCTTCGCCATGAGCTCTTTGGAGCCCAGTGCGGCTCCTGCGATGAGGTCTGAGTGTCCTCCGATGTACTTGGTGGCGGAATAGAGCACGATGTCGGCGCCGTGGCGAAGCGGGTGCTGCCAGATGGGTCCGAGGAATGTGTTGTCGACTGCAACCGGGACGTGGTGGTCATCGCTGCCGTGCGCATCGGCGAAGCGGCGAGCGTCGGCGATCGAGAAGAGGTCGTTCGTCGGGTTGGCCGGTGTCTCCATGAGGACGAGCGCGATGTTCCTGTCGCCCACCATCTCGTGAAGGTCATCGATGTTCGTTCCCGGCTCCCATGCAACGGTTTCGATGCCGAAGCGGTTCACAATGTGGTGAAGGAAGTGGTCCGAACCGCCGTACAGCGGAGCGGAGTGCACCAGCACGCTTCCGGGCGTGACGAAGGTCAACACGGTGGTCGTGATAGCTGCCATGCCTGAGGCGAATACGAGGCTGGATTCGGCGTCGTCCCACAAAGTGAGCCGTTGTTCGAGGATCTCGAGGTCGGGATTGTTGAGTCGCGAGTAGATCAGGCCTGGTGTCTCTTCATCGTCGGGTTCTGCCAGCCCGTATGCGATCGCGAAGTATCTCTTTCCCTCTTCGGCGGACGAGAAAGTGAATGTGGAGGTCTGGAAGATCGGGCTCTTGAGAGAGCCCTCCGACCATTCAGGCCGGTAGCCGTATCCCATCATCAGGCTCTCAGGTGACAGCTGCTTGCCTGCGATCTCGCGGGTGTACTCGTTCATATCTACCTCTGTTCGACCGGGTTTGCGCAATGACGAACATCATCGCTGATCTACCTGTATTATCGGTGTCGCAACGAACAAGTACCACCAGATCCGAAGGATATTCGATCCATGCCCGTTCCCATCTCTCTCGACCGAATCGATCGTCACCTGGTCACCCTTTTGCAGAACGATGGCCGCCGGTCGAACAAGGCCCTTGCCGCTGCCGTGGGTATCGCCCCATCCACCTGTTCGGAGCGAGTCCAGAGACTGATCGACCGAGGTGTGTTCCTCGGCTTCCACGCGGATGTGCGTCCAGACGCAATGGGAGTCGCCCTACAGGCACTCGTTGCCGTGCGGTTGCGTCGCCATGCAGCGGATGAGGTGGATCGGTTCTGGGCGCACACAGACGAGATGTCGGAGGTCATCAACGTGTATCACCTATCGGGTGGCAATGACTTCCTCTGTCATGTCGTCGTGCGAGATTCGGACCATCTCCGAGCGGTCGCTGTAAGCGGGTTCACCTCGTTGCCCGAGGTCGCCCACATCGAGACATCGATCATCTTCGAACACAGAGCGAAGGCTGGTCTGCCCGATCTGGTGACTCTGGCGTCGAATTGACAAGCGATGGAGTGATGCCGAGGATTGTCCGATGAACAGCGTTCTCGGTCTGACCTGTGTGATCTGCGGCACGACGTACCCGGCAGAGTTCGCGGGCTACGTGTGTCCCGATCACGGCACGGAAGGCATACTCGACGTGGTCTACGACTACGAACGTGTCTCCTCGGAATTGTCGAAGGCTTCACTTGCGGCGAATCGGGACCGAACCATGTGGCGATATCGGGCCCTGATGCCCCTTGGGGCAGATGCCCCGGTTCCGCCGCTGACGGTCGGTGGCACACCGATGTACGACGCACAACCGCTCGCCGCTCAACTCGGTCTCGCCAGGGTGTGGGTCAAGGACGAGGGTCGTGAGCCAACCGCATCGCTCAAAGACCGTGCGTCGGCCATGGCCGTGGTCAAGGCGCGCGAACGTGGCGCGGAAGTCATCACGACAGCGAGTACGGGTAACGCGGCTGCGGCGCTGGCCGGGATGTCTGCAAGCGTGGGCTTGAAGAACGTCATCTTCGTGCCGGCCTCGGCTCCGGAAGCGAAGATCGCCCAACTCCTCGCATACGGTTCGACGGTCGCTCTCGTCAACGGTTCATATGGGGACGCCTTCGACCTGTGTATGGCGGCAGCGCACGAGTACGGGTGGTACAACCGCAACACCGGGTACAACCCGTACATGACCGAAGGGAAGAAGACCGCAGGCCTCGAGATCCTCGAGGACCTCTCCTGGCACGCCCCGGACGCCATCTTCGTGAGTGTGGGGGACGGCTCCATCATCGGGGGCATCCACAAGGCCGTCAAGGACGCGGTCGCCCTCGGATGGATCGATCGGATACCACGGATCTACGGCGTCCAGGCGGCAGGGAGCGACTTCCTCGTCCAGGCATTCGAGTCCGGCGAGGACGTTTTGACAAAAGCACCGATCTCCGCGAGTACGGTCGCCGATTCGATCAGCGCTGATCTGCCTCGGGACCGCATCAAGGCGATGGCGGCAGTGATCGATACCGGAGGCGCATATCTCCGTGTCACTGATGACGAGATCCTCGCGGCGATTCCAGCTCTCGCTCGTGGCTCAGGCGTCTTCTCCGAACCGGCCGGAGCGGCCGCCTACGCTGGGCTGGTAGCCGCCACAGATCTCGGCCACGTGGGGCCAGATGATTCCGTCGTTGTGCTCGCAACCGGTAGTGGCCTCAAGGATGTCGCGTCGGCGATGGAGGCCGTTATCACGGCTGGGACAGAGCCGATGCACGTTGATCCGAACCTCGACGCTCTCAAAGCAATACTCGACCGCTGAAAGGAACCCTGACATGATCGACCTGACCATCAACGACGCCGTCCTCGAGGCTGCCGTCGGCCAGGCACGCGAGCGGAACTTCCGAATTCCTACGTTCAAACAGATGAGGAACCCGGACATGATTCCCGACGAGCTCAAGCAACGACTCGCGAACGTCGGGCTGTGGGATCTCGACCCGCTGAACCTGTTCCGGATCACCTGGCACAACGAGCCGATTTCCCGGGGTGGCGGATTCGGCGGGGTGAACTACTTCGAGGTTCCGTCGGAGATCAGCGGCGTAGATGCTCGGATCGTCATACTCGAAGGGAAGTGGTTCCCGACCGGAGCGCACAAGGTAGGTGCTGCCTTCGGCTGTCTGGCCCCACGGCTCGTGACCGGGCAATTCAACCCTGTGACCCAGAAAGCGGTATGGCCATCAACGGGGAACTACTGCCGGGGTGGCGCCTATGACTCGAATCTCCTTGGCTGTGAATCGATCGCGATTCTCCCTGAGGGGATGAGTGCTGAGCGCTTCACATGGCTGGAGTCGGTCGCCGGCGAGATCATCAAAACACCGGGATCTGAGTCGAATGTGAAGGAGATCTTCGACAAGTGCAACGAGCTGCGGGCATCGGGCGAAGACCTCATGATCTTTAACCAGTTCGACGAGTTCGGGAACTATCTCTGGCACTACTCGGTGACGGGGCCTGCGATGGTCGAGGTGTTGAACGAGATCATGGGACCGAGCGATCGGTTCGCCGGAGTCATGTTGACCACGGGCTCTGCCGGAACGATCGCTTCGGGTGATTACCTCAAACAGGTCTATCCGACGTCCAGGATCGTCGCAGGAGAAGCCGTGCAGTGTCCGACGATGATCTACAACGGGTTCGGTGAACATCGTATCGAGGGGATCGGGGACAAGCACATCCCGTGGATTCACAACGTCCGGAACACAGATGTGGCAATGGGCGTCGACGATGAGTCGGCGATCAGCCTCATAAGGCTGTTCAACGAGCCTGCCGGCCGGGCGTACCTGGCCGATCAGGGCGTGTCGTCGGAGGTCCTCGACAAGCTCCCGTTGCTCGGAATCTCCGGTGTCGGCAACATGGTCATGGCGATCAAGTTTGCCAGGTACTTCGAGCTCGGCGGCAACGACGTTGTCATGACGGTCGGCACCGACTCGATGGAGATGTACCAGAGCCGACTCGTGGAGCTCACCGCACAACGTGGTCCGTTCAGTGAACTCGACGCTGCAGGCGCCTACCACCGGCATCTGTTGGGCCAGAGCGTCGACCACGTCCAGGAGCTTGGCTACTACGAGCGCAAGCGGATCCACAACCTGAAGTACTACACGTGGGTCGAGCAGCAGGGCAAGACCTACGACGAGATTCAGGCGCAATGGTACGACCCTGGTTACTGGACGGCGATCCAGGAGCTCGCCGATCCGATCGACGACCTCATCGATGCGTTCAACGCCAGCGTAACCGCCGTTTCCTGAGCCGCATCACAGGAGTCTGGCGTAGATATCGGCACGATATTGCCGATATCTACGCCAGACGCCGAGAGTGGTCGGGCTGGCCGGATTTGAACCGGCGACCCCTGGTCCCCCAGACCAGTGCGCTGCCAGACTGCGCCACAGCCCGATGGCGGCCAGGATAGGCGGTCGACGTCGGTTACCCGCCTGTGGATCGCTGCGGCATCGATGCCACAACCACCGTCTCGTTGTGGCGGAAGATACGACCTGCAGCCCTTGGAAACGGGAACGAGTAGCTGCGATCCACACGAAGTCCGCACGTCATCAACATGGCAGCGACATCGTCACGGTCGAGGAAGTTGACATGGGTCTCGTCGGACGCGTACCCGGCTTCCTGTGGGACGATGACGATCACCTTGCCCCCCCGTCGAACGTACCGCAGGTAGCACCGGACGAGGTCCGTCGCATCCACATCCGGCATGTGCTCGAGAACATGGGCGAACAGCAAGGAGTCGAAACCGGTGTCGTTCGCATGTCGGGAGGATGGGAACTCGTCCGCCGTGTACGCGACATATCCGCGCTCGCGGGCGACCTCAACGGACGATCGACTTGTGTCAACCCCCACACCGTTCCCCTCGAGATGGGCGAGGTTCCTCCCGATGCCGCACCCGATGTCGAGGACATATCCGGGTTCCAACCGTTGCAGGTTCCACCGGTACGGTGCCTGGACGTCGAGGATCTGCTTCCAACGGGCGCCCGTCACGCGTTCGAGCCGTCGGGTGTAGGGATCGTGCTCCGTCATGTCAGTATGTTGATGGCGATTTCGACGAACCGGAAGATGAGATACAGTGCACCGGCGACGACGAGCAGTATGAACGACCATGGCCAGCCGGGATCGACCTGGTCGCTTCCTGTGACATCGAACTCGTCAGCATGATTGGTGTTGTCACGGTCAGTCATACGGGCGGTATCCCGTGGCGGCGATCGGAGAACTGTCTGTCCTTGCCCGCTGCGATCCCGTAGCGTGTGATGAGCTCGTCGCGTAGATCTTGTGGCTCGACGATCGCGTCGATGACATCCTCAGCGGCGAGGCGCAACAGGTCGACGTCCATCACGTATTCACGACGCTTCTCATCGATGAAGGCCTGGCGGTCGGGCTCTTCGAGGGACTCGATGGTGTTGAAGTACACGGCGTTGACCGCGGCTTCGGGTCCCATCACCGCGATCTCCGCAGTTGGGAGCGCGATGGTTGCTTCCGGCCGGAATCCCGGACCTGAGAAGGCGTACAGCCCGGCCCCGTATGCCTTCCGGACGATGACAGATATCCGCGGTACCGTCGCTTCGGCCATCGCGGTGATCATCTTGGCCCCATGCCGGATGATTCCCTGCGCCTCCACCTCGGTACCGACCATGAACCCGGGAACGTCAGCAAGGAACAGGAGCGGGATGTTGAATGCGTCGCAGAGCCACATGAAACGTGCTGCCTTGTCGGCAGAGTCCACGAAGAGCACACCGCCGAGATGGGCGGGTTGGGAAGCGACGATACCGACCGGGTGGCCATCGAGTCTCGCAAAGCCCGTGATCAGCTCCCTGGCGAACAGATCCTTGACGGGGAAGAACGATCCTTCATCAATGAGCCCGTTGATGAAGTCGTGCATGTCGTAGACAGCTTTTGGATCCTGTGGGATCACGGTAGAGATGTCGATCGTCTCGTCGGGGAGTTCTCCCTCGTACTCGTTCGGTCGGACGCGGTAGTGATCGGCGACGTAGGAGAAATATTCCTTGGCCCACGCTATCGCTTCTTCGTCCGACTGAACGAGTGCGTCTCCGCAGCCAGAAAGCTCGCAATGCATCCGGGCGCCGCCCATCGCCTCGAGCGTGGTGATCTCCCCGATCACCATCTGCACCATCCGGGGCGACCCGAGGTACATCGAGGCTCGGCCTTCGACCATCACGACCACGTCACAGAACGACGGGACATAGGCTCCCCCGGCGGCGGAAGGGCCGAATAGGCAACAGATCTGTGGGACTCGCCCCGACAGGCGGATCTGGTTGTAGAAGATCTTCCCTGCTCCCCTGCGACCCGGAAACAGCTCCACCTGGTCGGTGATGCGTGCCCCTGCCGAGTCGACGAGATAGAACACAGGCAGCAGTTCGTCGTAGGCGGCCTCGAGCGCCCTGATCATCTTCTCGACCGTTATCTTGCCCCACGATCCCGCCTTCACCGTGGGATCGTTTGCGATCACCATCACCGAGCGTCCGTTTACACGGGCACGCCCGGTCACGACGCCGTCCGCTGCGAGATCACGATCGTCGTTACGAGCAAGGAGGCCATCTTCGGTGAACGAGCCGGCATCGACCAGAAGATCGATGCGATCCCGCACGAAGATCTTGCCCTGAGCACGCAATTTCTCGTGATAGCGCTCTGGTCCGCCGCCGAGGGCCTGTTCGGTAGCTACCCGCATTCGCTCGTCCATCAATGCCTGTTCCTTGTGCGGATCCGGATCGGCGTTCCCGTGAAGTCGTACCGATCCCTGATTCGGTTCTCGATGAACCGAATGTAGTCGGTTCCGAGCTCGCCACCGCGCACGAACAGCACAAACGTTGGCGGCTCCGTCTCTGCCTGTACGGCATACAGGATCTTGGGACGACGTCCTTTGCGAACCGGGGGCGGATGCGCTTCCTGGAGATCGCGGACGAGGCGGTTCACCTCTGGTGCCGGTATGTGCTTGCGGCGGTTCTCCAGCACGGAGCGGATGTGCTTCGGGAGCCGATGGGTTCTCGCCCCCGTCTTTGCCGACATGCGCAGGATCGGTGCCCAATCGACGAACGCGAGGCGGTCCGTGACAGAGTCCTCGGTATGGAGTCGTTGCTCCTCGCTCAGCTCATCCCACTTGTTCAGCACGAGCAGAAGGCCTGCTCCAGCGTCTGCTACCTCCTCTGCAAGCCGCTGCTCTTGATGCGTGGCACCGCGTTGACCATCGATCACGAACAGGACGACATCGGCCTGTCGGACCGTGTCGTGTGCTCTCAGGACCGCGTAGTAGTCGACATCGTCTGCGATCTTCGTTCTGCGCTTGATACCTGCTGTGTCGATCACCTCGAAGAATTCGCCATCGATGGTGACGATTTCGTTGATTGGATCCCGTGTTGTGCCAGGCACCTCGGATACAAGCACCCGCTCGTGCCCGGCCAGACGGTTCAAGAGTGTCGACTTGCCAACGTTCGGTCGCCCGACAATGGCAAGGCTGGCTATCGCGTCGGGCGCTGCGTCTCCGTCGATGTCGGCCGGTAGCGCAGCGACGAGCTGGTCCAGGAAGTCACCTGTGTTGCGTCCATGCAAGGCGGAGATCGGGATCGGGTTTCCGAGCCCGAGACCCCATAGATGGGTGAGGGCAGATTCAACTGCAGGTGAATCTGCCTTGTTGGCGACCAGCAGATGGGGGACGTCGCTCCGTTGCAGGATCCTGGCGACACCGACGTCGTCGTCTGTGATCTCAGTTGTAGCATCAGCAACGAACACCGCGAGGTCCGCTGCGCTAACAGCGACTTCAGCCTGTTCCCTGATGTCGGCCGTCAGCTTCTCTTCCGGCCTGGCCTCCCACCCTCCAGTATCCACGACATGGAATCTGGTACCCGCCCACTCCGCGTCGAATTGTCGCCGATCCCGGGTGACCCCTGCCTCCTTGTTGGTCACGGCCGCTCTCGAACGAACGATGCGGTTGACAAGAGTGGACTTGCCCACGTTCGGGCGCCCGAGGATCACGACGATGGGCAGTCTCGTCATCGGATGGCTCCGAGAAGGCCGAAGGCGGTCGCAGGTGCGACAACCACCGGCGCGTTCGCTACAGCTTGAACCGCGCTGAGAGCCACGTCGTCGATGAACACGTCCCCCGATAGGGCGACGTCGGGTATCACGTAGGCCCCTGCCTCTTCATCCGCCGCGTGGATCGCAGCGACGACATCCTCGCCAACCATGAGCCCGGCGACGGCAGTGTTCCCTCCGAAGAAGGTATTCGGCACCTCGAGGAGTCGGATATCGCGATCTGACAACCGTTCGAGCCGGTCTTTCACCGGCTCGAGGACGGCGCGACCATAGCGGCCTGTGACTATCACGATCGGGCCGTCATCGGCCGTCGGATCCGGACGCTGGTGCCTGATAGCTCTATACCCCTCCGCCGGGGCGGCAGGGACCGACCGCCACTCGCCCGTCACGATCGGGGACTTCGAGGACGATCCATGTTCGAGCCGGTCCAGCTCGTCGTAGAAGGCTCTGACCATGCCGATACCGTTCTCGTGCTGGGCGAACGCCTCGTAGTGATCGGCCGGTGGCACCTCGATGCCTGCCACGACATACAGTTCGTCGGATGCCTGGAACACGCGCCTTCCAAGTGCATCGAGCGCTCTCCCCTGCCAGAAATGGATGATCTCGAGGTCCTGTGCGGCCTCATCGAGAGTGTGCACCGACAGGTTGGGCTCGGTGTTGTACTTTGATAGGCCGAGCGGCACGATGCCCAGGGTCGCCAACTTCGGAAAGCGCGTGATCGTTTCCGCCAGAGTGCGCTCCAAAGCTGCTCCGTTGTTGAGTCCCGGGCACAGGACGACCTGCCCGTGGACGGTGATATCAGCATCGAGCAGTGCCTCGAGCCATCGTAGGGACGTGGCGCCGCGCCGGTTCCGTAACATGTCTGCACGAACATCCGGGTCGGTCGCGTGGATAGACACGTACAGGGGCCCGAGCCGTTCCTCTATCACCCTCGAGAGGTCGAGCTCTGTGAACCGTGTGAGGGTCGTGAAGTTCCCGTACAGAAACGATAGGCGATAGTCGTCGTCTTTCAGATAGAGAGACTTCCGCATCCCGGGTGGCAGTTGATAGATGAAACAGAACTCGCAATGGTTGTCGCAGGTCTGCACTCTGTCGAAGATCGAGGATCCCAAACGCAACCCGATCGGGGCACCTTCGGCTTTCTCCAGGATGGTTTCAAAGCGCGTGTTGTCGCGTTCTATCGAGAAAACCGGATCGACGTCGTCTACGAGCTGCTGGTACTCGATCACATCATTCGGGATGACGCCGTTGATCGAAATCAGTTCATCGCCAGCCGAGATGCCTGCGCGGTGCGCAGGTGTGCCAGGGAGAACTTCGAGGACGGTTGGAAGTGCCATGTCGGAGGAAGGTTACCGGTCGCGTCCTTTCAGAAGCAGCGTATGGCCCTAACCTCACGCGTATGGTCACGAAGGTACTGCTGGCGGAACCAAGAGGATTCTGTGCCGGCGTCGAAATGGCGATCAAGGCGCTGACGTGGATGGTCCAGGTGTTCGAACCGCCCGTGTACTGCTACCACGAGATTGTCCACAACGCCGCTGTGGTGAAGGCTTTCGAGCGGGCAGGTGTCGTGTTCGTAGATGACATACGCGATGTCCCTCACGGCAAGCCCGTGATGCTCTCAGCGCACGGTTCTGCACCTCAGGTCGCCGTCGACGCGACCGATCGGGCAGCGGTGATGGTCGACGCTGTGTGCCCGCTCGTGACGAAGGTACACCACGAGGTCCGTCGCATGGCGGACAAGGGCTACGACATCATCTACGTAGGCCACGAGGGCCATGACGAAGCCGTGGGAGCGATCGCCGAGGCACCCGACGCAGTCAGGCTCGTGGATCCGAGACTTGGCTTGAGCGGTCTTGATGTCGGCGACGACGTCAAGGTCGCCCTCCTAGCCCAGACGACACTCGGCCTCTACGAATGGGAAGGTCTGCTCGATGAAGCCAGGCAGCGGTATCCGGAGCTCTGGACGGCGAGGCGAAGCGACCTGTGCTTCGCGACGACCAATCGACAATCCGCCATCCAGAAGCTTGCGCAGCGATCGGATGTTCTGCTCGTCGTCGGGTCGGAGAACTCTTCGAACACCCGGGCACTCGTGCGCGTCGGTCGGAACGCAGGCGTGCCGACGTATCGCGTCGACGGTCCCGACGACGTGGAGCCCCAATGGCTCGAAGGCGTGGGCGTAGTAGGCGTTACTGCCGGCGCATCAGCACCCGACCAACGGGTCCAGAGTGTGATCGACGCCGTCGATCCAACGGAAGGTATCGAGCGCATCCGGGTCACGAACGAAGACGAGTACTTCCCGCTTCCACCACAGTTGCGAGCCTTGATGCAAACGCTCCAGGTTCTCATCGAGGGCGGATTCACATGCCGGACGCCGGGAGCTCCCGGCCCCATTCAACGCGACAGCGAGTTCTCTGCTACCGAAGCGCTATCCGTGGTGGGCGTCTGATCCGTCACCTCGATCGAAGTGCTTTGAAGCCACGAGGTCTGTGATCGTTGCAACAACGCCGTCGATGTCGATGTCACTCGTATCGATGATCGTCGCATCGTGTGCCGGTCGGAGAGGTGATGCGGCCCTCGTCGAATCTGCCTTGTCCCTGGCGGCGAGTGCCGAAGCGATTTCCGCGATGGAAGCGTTGCCGGCCTCGGTGTCACCTGCTCTCCTGGCGGCTCTCACCTCCGGTCGGGCCGTCAGATAGACCTTGATCGAAGCGTCGGGGAAGACGACGGTGCCGATGTCCCTGCCTTCGACGACGGCCCGACCTTCGTGGCGAACCACCCAGGCGCGCTGAATCGCCACGATGCGCGCGCGTACGCGTGGATGGGCTGATAGCGCGCTGACATTCGAGGTCACTTCCGGACTTCGTACCTCGACGTGCACCGAGGCGCCATCGACGCGCATACCGGTCTCGTCGTAGTCGAAGGTGTGGCGAGTGAGCTCGTCGAGGATTGCTTGTTCATCCGCGAGATCGACGCCTGCTCGGAGGGCTGTGAGTGTCGCGGCGCGGTACGTGGCGCCGGTGTCGAGGTACGCGAGGTGGAGGGCCGAAG